>JBJMQW010000495.1:0-15173 GCA_045802495.1 Allostellaceae bacterium
GGACCCCGACGGATATCTGGTGCGCCTCTGGGACGAGCGGTCGATGAATGAAAAGAATGGCTGACACGATCGCTCAGGCGCGGCGATCCTACGCCGAGGAATTACGCTTCACCGCGAGGCTGGGGTCGCGAGCCGTTATCGATGCCTTCGCGACGGTGCCGCGGGAACGTTTCTGCGGGCCGGGGCCTTGGCGCATCCTCAGCCCGATGGCGATGGGCGAATATTGGACGACCGAGGACGCCGATCCGCGCCACCTCTACCATGATGTGCTGATCGCGATCGACGAGGAACGGCGGCTCAACAATGGGCAGCCCAGCCTTTGGGCGCGTATGTATGACCAGCTGGAGCTGAGCCATGGCGCCCACGTCGTACATGTCGGCGCGGGAGCCGGCTATTACAGCGCCATCCTCGCCGAGATCGTCGGCCGCGCCGGAAAGGTTACCGCGATCGAGATCGACCCCGCCCTTGCCTCGAGAGCCACGGAGAATCTATCCACGATATGGCCGCAAACGACGGTCGTGACAGCAGACGGCTTCGCATTCCGGCCCGACCAGCCCGCCGACACGATCATCGTCAACGCCGGGGTAACGCATTTTTCCTCCGCTTGGCTCGACACACTCGCGGCAGAGAACGGCCGCTTACTTGTCCCGCTCACCAATACCGGAAGGTGGGGCGGCTTCCTGTTGATCACCCGGCAGGAAGGGGATTTGCGCCGCTACCCCGCTCGGTTCGTTGGCCGGGTAGGGATCATTCCGTGCATTGGCGGGCGAGATCCGGAAGCGGAAGCAAGATTGAATGCGGCGCTGGCGAGTTCGGATTTCGCCGCCATCCGATCGCTGCGGCGCGCCCCGGAGAAGCCCGATCATACATGCTGGCTCGCCGGGGAAGGGTGGTGGTTGTCCACGGCCGATGTCGAGGTGAGCAGGCCTGCATAGGCTTATCGGCCGCCAGTCTTGAGCAGCATGCGACCATAGGGCGCCATCGCGGCCTGGCGGCTGGCGGCGTGGTGGGTCAGGATCGTCATCACGTCGCGGCGGATCGCGCCGAGCGCGTCGCTGTCATAGACCCAGCGTGCGCCGTCCAGTTCGCAAAGGCGATCGAGAGCCCAGCCCACTTGGTGCTGCGCGTAGACCATGTCGCGGCGTGCGCGCAATGCTTCCGCCTCGGTGATCTTGCGGCCCGAGCTGACCGCCGCGGTGCTGGACTCGCGCCCATTGTGCAGCAGCGCGGTTGCAACATCGATTGCGGCGGCGGCCTCGCCGATCGCCATCTGCACGACCTCCGACTCGGCCACCTTGGTCACCCCGCGCGACACCCGACGCGACAGCGAGGCGCAGGCGATATCGAGGGCGCGGCGGCCGAGCGCGATCGCGACCGGCGGCAGCGAATAGGAAACCAAGAAACCGCGCGGCGCACGCAGCACCGGATATTCGGGATGCACCTGCGCGCCCGGAGGGGTTCCGGCAAACAGGTCGCTGACCATCACGCAGCGATGCTCGGGAATAAACACATCGTGCAAGGCCAGCGACTTGCTGCCAGTGCCGGCGAGGCCGAGCACCTGCCAGTCATCAACAATCTCGACCTCGGCGAGCGGCACTAGCAGATAGGCGATGTGCCGCGGGTCGCCCTTCTCGCCGAGAAAGGCGCCGATGATCGCCCATTGCGCGTAGTCGCAGCCGCTGGAGAACGGGTAATTTCCGCTGAGCCGCCAGCCGCCTCGCACCGGCCGGGCCGCCTCGCGCGGCGCCAGCGAAGACGAGGCCACCGCCTCGGGATCATCGCCCCACACATCGATCTGCGCCTGTTCCGGGTACTGGGCGATGATCCATTGATGCTCGGCGAGCACCGCATACACCCAGGCGGAGGAGGCGCAGCCATAGGTCAACTCCTCGACAATCCGGGAAAACAGGCTGAACCGGCCCTGCATGCCGCCGAAGCGCCGCGGCTGCAGGATGCGCAGGATGCCGGCCGAGCGGTACTCGGCGATGGTCTGCACCGGCAGTCGCCGTGCCGCAGCCGCGGCCGGCGCACGCTCGCCAAGGCGCGGGATCAGCGACCGTGCGCGTTCCAGCATTGCGCGCTCATCGTCTGAGAGGGCGCTGTCATTGCCGGAGGAAGGAACCGGGTCGCCGCGCTTCATGTGTCTGCCATCGGATACGCACTTCCTGCCGCCGCTGCGCTTGAAACCTTTCAAATCGTGCCTGGGAGATAGAAACAGAGCAAGGGGCTGCGACGCGCCGGCCGCCAATGCTATGACGCGATGGCAGCCGACAACGAGCAGCGTCCGTCCACGAAAGAGCCCGCTAGGGCTCAAATGGGCATGTGCCCAACCCGCCTCGACACCAGGCTCGACCCTTCGTTGTGGGTCCTTTGATCGGATGCGCGTTAGAACGCCGCGCATGAGTCGCGGGTGATAACGCCGACCGATTGCTGGTGGAACTGCGTCTTGTAAGCCTCGATCACCGCCGCCAGCCGCCGCGCAAGATCGAGCTCCGGTTTGGCTGCGATCAGCAGGACTTTGGTCCGGTCGCGAGCAATATGGTCGGTTTGCGTGTCGCGCCATTGCCCCTCGCCGTCAAACACGGTGAAGCCCTCAGGGAAGTTCGGCGTGACGGTACGCGCCGCAAACTCGGCCCATTCGGCATCGGTCAGCGGCTCGCGCCCGCTGATGCCGCGGCCGA
The DNA here is from genome assembly GCA_045802495.1 of Allostellaceae bacterium. GTDB lineage: Bacteria > Pseudomonadota > Alphaproteobacteria > ATCC43930 > CGMCC-115725 > AP-15. Next base: position 2,682 of record JBJMQW010000495.1, read on the forward strand.
AGAAGAGCTCGGCGACGAGCATCCGTTGCTCGGATGGCAGCAGGCAGGAATACACCGCAGGGGACGGTGACGCGGCGCAGCCGGCAAGCACTGCGATTAACGACACTATCCCCCACTTCATCCCGAGTTTCCCAGATCCCTGTCTAGCGGGACCACCTATCCGCTGCCACGTATTACAGTCAGAGATTTTTGTATTACGAGGGAAACATGACACGGATGACAACCAAGGGTCAGGTGACGATCCCGAGAAGGCTGCGCGACCACCTCGGCCTCAAGCCGGGTTCGGAGGTCGATTTCGATATAGCCGAGGATGGGCGCGTCTATCTGAGGACGCGCGATAAAGCGCCCGAGAGCAGGTTTGCGCGTATACGGGGCAGCGCCAAAGGAGGCATGACGACCGACGAGCTAATGGCTTTGACGCGCGGCGAGGACGCCGATTGATCCTGGTCGACACCAACGTACTCGTCGACATCATCAACGACGATCCGCTTTGGGCGGAATGGTCGCAACGGGAAGTGACGCGTGCCGCCCTACGGGAAGAGCTCGCGATTAACGACATCATCTACGCGGAGCTGTCGGTCCGATACGAAACAATCGAAGCGCTCGACGAAATGCTCCGTGAGGTCGAGCTTGCCAGCGTGGCAATAGCACGACACGCCCTGTTTCTCGCCGGCAAGGCCTTTCAACGATATCGCTTGGCCGGAGGGACCAAGACCGGTGTGTTGCCCGATTTCTTCATTGGTGCACACGCGGTAGTCTCCGACTCGCTGCTGATCACGCGAGATCCCGGTAGATATCGAACCTATTTCCCAGGAATTGCCCTGATCGCCCCGAACTGACCTACTCCGCGGCGGCCCTGACTACGGCGGGCTCGACCTTGGCGGCGCAGAATTTGAATTCGGGGATTTTGCCGAACGGGTCGAGCTGCGGGTTGGTCAGGATATTGGCGGCGGCTTCGGCGTAGCAGAACGGGATGAACACCTGGCCCGGGGCGACGGCGCTGTCGCTGCGCGCCTTCAATTCGATCATGCCGCGGCGGGTCGTGACGCGGATCTGGTCGCCGGCGGCGACGCCGAGCCGCCGCAGTTCGGCTGGGGCGAGGGAAGCCACCGCTTCGGGCTCGATCTCGTCGAGCACGCTCGCCCGCCGCGTCATCGCGCCGGTGTGCCAATGCTCGAGCTGTCGGCCGGTGGTCAGCACCATCGGGTATTCGGCGTCCGGTTCCTCGGCCGGCGGGATGATCGCCGCCGGCACCAGCTTGGCGCGGCCGGAGGCGGTCGGAAACCCGTTGCCAAAGACAATCTCGTTGCCCGGACGGTCCTCGGCGTCGCACGGGTAGGTGACCGAGCTCTCGCGTTCGAGCCGCTCCCAGGTGATGTTGTCGAGCGACGGCATCGCCTGCTTCATCTCGGCAAAGACATCGCGCGGATGGGTATAGGACCAGGGAAGCCCGATGCGGCGCGCGATCTCCTGGATGATCCACCAATCGAGCCGCGCATTGCCCGGCAGCGGCAGCGCCGCGCGGCCCATCTGTACCTGGCGGTTGGTGTTGGAGACGGTGCCGTCCTTCTCCGGCCAGGCCGAGGCCGGCAGCACGACATCGGCGTATTTCGCGGTCTCGGTCAGAAAGATGTCCTGCACGACGAGGTGTTCGAGCTTGGCGAGCGCCTCGCGGGCATGCTCGACATCGGGGTCCGACATCGCCGGGTTCTCGCCCATGATGTACATGCCGCGGATCTCGTCGCGATGCACCGCGTCCATGATCTCGACGACTGTGAGCCCGCGTTTTTCGTCGAGCGGCGTCCGCCACAGCGTCTCGAATTTTGCGCGGATCTCCGGGTCCTCGACCGATTGGTAATCGGGATAAACCATCGGGATCAGCCCCGCATCGGAAGCGCCCTGCACATTGTTCTGGCCGCGCAGCGGATGCAGCCCGGTACCCGGCCGGCCGACCTGTCCGGTCACCATCGCCAGCGCGATCAAACAGCGCGCGTTGTCGGTGCCGTGGGTGTGCTGCGAGATGCCCATGCCCCAGAAGATGATCGCCGCTTCGGCGCGGGCGTAAGTGCGCGCGACCTCGCGCAGGGTCGCTGCGTCGATACCGCAGATCGCGGCCATCTTTTCCGGGCTGTAGTCGCGGATATGCTCGCGCAGCGCCTCGAAGTCTTCGGTGTGGGCCTGCACGTATTGGCGGTCGTAGAGGCCCTCTTCGATGATCGTGTGGATCAGCGCGTTGAGCATCGCGACGTCGCGGCCGGGATTAAAGCGCAGAACCTTCCACGCGTGCCGCATCAAGGTGTAGCCGCGCGGGTCCATCACGATGATCTTGGCGCCGCGCTTTGCCGCCTGCTTGAAGAAGGTCGCAGCGACCGGGTGGTTTTCGGTCGGCCGCGCGCCGATGACGATGATGACATCCGCATCGGCGGCGGCGGTGAATGGCGCGGTGACCGCGCCGGAGCCGATCCCCTCCATCAGCGCCGCCACCGAGGAGGCATGGCACAGCCGGGTGCAGTGGTCGACATTGTTGCTGCCAAAGCCGGTGCGGACGAGCTTCTGGAAGAGGTACGCCTCCTCGTTCGTGCCCTTGGCGGAGCCGAACCCCGCGAGCGCGCGCCGGCCGTCCCGGTCACGAATGCGCTTGAGGCCCTCGGCGGCGCGATCGAGCGCCTCTTCCCAGCTGGCCTTGCGGAAATGCGTGTAGGGATTGGCCGGGTCGATCGCGACGTCGTGCTTCGAGACGCCGTCTTTGCGGATCAGCGGCTCCGTCAACCGGTCCGGGTGGTGGGCGTAATCGAAGCCGAAGCGGCCCTTGACGCAAAGCCGGTTGTGATTCGCCGGCCCGTCGCGTCCATCGACGGAGACGATGCGGTCGTCTTTGATCTTGTAGGTCAGCTGGCAGCCGACGCCGCAATAGGGGCAAACACTGTGGACCTCGCGGTCCGGGGCATTGGTGTAAACGCCGTTCGTATCGACCAAGGTTGCCGGCATCAGCGCGCCGGTCGGGCAGGCCTGTACGCATTCGCCGCAGGCGACGCAGGTGCTGACGCCCATCGGGTCGTCGAAATCGAACACGATCTTTTCGTGATAGCCGCGGGCCGCCATGCCGATTACGTCGTTGACCTGGACTTCGCGGCAGGCGCGGACGCACAAATTGCATTGGATGCAGGCGTCGAGCTGCACCGCCATCGCCGGGTGGCTGCGGTCGGGCGCCAGCGGAGCGTGCTGCGGGAAGCGGCTGTCCTCGACGCCCAGCTTGTCGGCCCATTGCCACAGCCGGGAGTTCGGGTCGTGCGCGACGGCGCGCTCCGGCTGGTCGCCGACCAATAGCTCGAACACCATCTTGCGCGAGAATTTGGCGCGCTCGCTGGCGGTCTGTACCTTCATGCCCGGCGCCGGCTTGCGCACACAGGAGGCGGCGAGCACCCGCTCGCCATCGATCTCGACCATGCAGGCGCGGCAATTGCCGTCGGCCCGGTAGCCGGGCTTGGGCAACCAGCACAGATGCGGGATCTCGATGCCCTGCCGGTCGGCCACCTGCCAAATCGTCTCGCCGGGAGCGGCCTCGACCTCGACGCCGTCGAGAAAGAAGCGGATCGGTTCGGTCATTTGACTTCCCCAGTACTGTCGCCCCCGCGCAAGCGGGGGCCCAGGGATGCCGCGTGTCGGAGCCTACCGCCCTGGATTCCCGCTTTTGCGGGAATGACGAGGTGATGTTGAGAGATCACGTCAGGTCCTCACGGAAATGCTTCAGCACCTGCTTGACCGGGTTCATCGCAGCCTGGCCCAGGCCGCAGATCGAGGCGTCGCTCATCACCTGGGTCAACTCGCCCAGCAACGGCTCGTCCCAGCGCGGCGCCGCCATCAGCTTGACCGCCTTCTCGGTGCCGGCGCGGCAGGGGGTGCATTGGCCGCAGCTTTCATCCTCAAAGAAGCGCAGCAGGTTCAACGCCACCGCCTTCATGTCGTCCTTGTCGGAAAGGATGACGATCGCACCCGAGCCGGTAAAGCAGCCATGCGGTTCGAGCGTCCCGAAATCGAGCGGAATGTCCGCCATCGCCGCCGGCAATATGCCGCCCGAGGCGCCGCCCGGCAAATAGCCCTTGAAGAGGTGGCCGTCGGCCATGCCGCCGCAGAATTCGTCGATCAGCTGGCGCGCGGTGATGCCGGCCGGGGCGAGCTTGACCCCCGGGTCGCGCACCCTTCCCGACACCGAGAAGGTGCGCAGCCCCTTGCGCCCGTTGCGGCCTTGGCTCGTGAACCACTCGGCACCCTTCTCGACGAGGTCGCGCACCCAGTAGAGCGTCTCGACATTGTTGCACAGGGTCGGCCGGCCAAAGAGCCCGACTTGCGCCGGGAAGGGCGGGCGCTGCCGCGGCAGCCCGCGCTTGCCCTCGATGCTTTCGAGCATCGCCGATTCCTCGCCGCAGATATAGGCCCCGGCGCCGCGGCGCAGATGAATGCGCGCATGCGGCGCCAACCCCGCCGCTGCGACCGCGGCGATCTCGCTTTCCAGGATCGCATGGCATTGCGGGTATTCGTCACGGAGATAGACAAAGATCTCGGCCGCCTCGACCACCCACGCCGCGATCAGCATTCCCTCGATCATGCGGTGCGGGTCGGTTTCGAGAAAATAGCGGTCCTTGAAGGTGCCGGGCTCGCCCTCGTCACCATTGACAGCCAGCAGCCGGGGTGCCGGCTCCTGGCGCACCAAACGCCATTTGCGGCCGGTCGGAAACCCCGCACCGCCGAGCCCGCGCAAGCCCGAATGCTCGAGGATCTCGATCAACTCCTCGGGCTTGCGCTCGCCGGCGAGGCAGGCCATGAGCAGGCGATAGCCGCCCGCCGCGCGATACGCCCCGAGGCCGGTAAACTCCGGGGTCGGCGGGTGCGTGCCGCCGGCCGCCACACTCGCACCAACGCTCTCGACGGTGGCATGTTCATGCAGCGCATGGCCGACCGCGACGACCGGCGCGCGATGGCACCCGCCCATGCACGGCGCGCGCACGACCCGCACGCCGTCGCCCAATCGGTTGGACAATTCGTGGAGCAGGTGGGTGGCACCCGCCAGCTCGCAACTCAGACTGTCGCACACGCGCACGGTCAGCGGCGGCGGTGGCGCTTCGCCATCCATGACGATGTCGAAATGGGCGTAGAAGGAGGCGACCTCATAGACCTCGACAAGCGCCAGCCGCATCTCCTCGGCAAGTGCTGCGAGATGCCGCGCATAGAGGCAGCCGTAATGGTCTTGCAGCAGGTGCAGGTGCTCGATCAGCAGGTCGCGCCGCCGCTCGCGCTCGCCCAGCAATGCCTGCACCTCGGCGAGCGCGGCGGGGTCAACCTGCCGGCCTTTCGGCTGATCCGGCCCGCGCCGGCGCCCGGAGCCCGGATGAATGCGCCGGTCGTGCCTTACAGTCGCGTGCATGGCGCCATCCCCGCAGTAAGCCCCTCTCCGCCCTTCAGGGGGGAGAGGGAGGGGCCCGCGCGCAGCGCGGGAGGGTGAGGTGGGCTATCGCCGCAGCGTGTGATAGCCCCCACCTCACCCCGACCCTCTCCCCCCCAAGGGGCGGAGAGGGAGCATTTCGTGCGGATCATAGCGGGCCTAAACCGCCCCTTCCGCGCGTAGCGCGGCGATGTCGTCCTTGCCGTAGCCGAGCCAGCCGAGGATCTCGTCGGTGTGCTCGCCGAGGAGCGGCGAGCGCTTCACCTCGACCGGCGAGTCGGAGAGGTTGATCGGCGAGCCGACCTGCACATAGCGGCCGCGCGTCGGATGATCGACCTCGACGAGCATGCCGCGCTCGTAGAGCGATTTGTCCTCGTAGATGTCCTTCATTGACAGGATCGGGCCGCATGGCACGTCGACCTCGTTTAGCGCCGCCATGACCTCGAACTTGGTCTTGGTCATCGTCCATTTCTCTATGATCGAGAAGCATTCGGGAATCTTTGGCAAACGCGCCTGCGGTGTGGCAAATCCCGGATCGGTGATCAGCTCCTCGCGGCCGACGAGCTTCATCAGCGGCTCCCAGCTGGGCGGCTGGATGATGACATAGACCCAGTCATTGGCGCCGCCCGGCGCGCAGCGCAGCGCCGCGCCGGGCTGGCCGCCGCCCGAGGCGTTGCCGGCGCGCGGCACGGCATCGCCGAATTCCTTGTTTGGGTATTCGGAGAGCGGCCCTTTCATGACGCGCTGCTGGTCACGCATTTTGACGCGGCACAGGTTGAGCACCGCGTCGGTCATGGCGACTTCGACCCGCTGGCCTTTGCCGGTGCGTTCGCGCTGGTAGAGTGCGGCTAGGATGCCAGCGATCGTATGGACGCCGGTGCCGCTGTCGCCGATCTGCGCCCCGGTCACGGTCGGCGGGCCGTCTTCCCAGCCGGTCGTGCTCGCCGCCCCGCCCATGCATTGCGCGACGTTCTCGTAAGCCTTGCAATCGACATAGGGGCCGGGGCCGAACCCTTTGATCGAGGCGTAGATGACCCGCGGATTGAGCTCCTGGAAGCGCTCCCAGGTAAACCCTTGGCGGTCGAGCACACCCGGGCCGAAATTCTCGACGATGATGTCGCTGCGCCGGACCAGCTCCTCGATCACCGCCTTGCCTCTAGGCGATTTGAGATTGACGGTGATGCTGCGCTTGTTCGAGTTCAGCATCGTGAAATAAAGGCTGTCGGCGCCCTTCACATCCTGCAATTGCCCGCGCGTGATGTCGCCGCGGCCAGGCATTTCGACCTTGATCACATCGGCGCCCATCCATGCCAGCAGCTGCGTGCCGGTCGGCCCTGCCTGGACATGGCTCAGATCGAGAACACGTACGCCTTCAAGGGCTTTGCTCATGCAACTTGCCTCCACTTGTCGTCCCGTCCTGCGACGGGGTGACGCCGCGCTACGCGGGCGTCAGTAAATCGCCGTGCCGCTCGACATGCGCGGCGAGCCCCAACGCGTGTTCGCGCGCCAGCCGCTCTGCAAGCTCGGCGTCGCGGCGTTCGAGCGCCTCGATGATCCGCATGTGGTCCGTGATCGAACGCGCTGCGCGGTCGTCCTGGTGGATTGTGATCTTACGGATCGCGCGCATGTGGATGAACAGGTTTTCCGTCATCTCGGCGAGCAGCGCGCAGCCGCTCATGCGGATGATCGCCTGGTGAAAGGCGATGTTCGCATCCGAGTACTCGGCGAGCCGGTCGCCGCTGTTGCCATTGCGGAAATCGTCCATCAGACCGTGCAGTTCGGCGATGTCGGCCGGCGCGGCGCGTCCGGCGGCGAGCCGCGCCGCCATGCTTTCGAGCGCCGCCATGACGGTGATCATCTCGACGATCTCGCGCTTGGTCTTGCGCACGACAAAGATGCCGCGGCGCGGCCGGGTGCGGACAAAGCCTTCCTGCTCGAGCAGAGTCATCGCCTCGCGGATCGGCGTACGGCTGACGCCCAGCCCCTCCGAGAGCCGCCGCTCATCGAGGCGGATCTCTTGCGGATGGCCGTAGATGTCCATCGCGGTGATCGCCCGCTTGAGCGCGGCATAGGCTTCCTTGCGGAAGGTCGTGCCGGTGTCCAGCCGCGGGACGTCGAGGGTGGGCTGGTCCAGCTTTTCGATGGGGCGCGGGCCGGCTTCGGACACAGCTGAGGTATATGGTATACCACAGCATCGCGGCAATCGGTTTTTGCGACCCGAGCTGGCATATTTCTCAGGCTGGCCTATTTCTGACGCAACTCCGCAGCCGAAAGGCTGATCTTGGATCCCAACCTGCCGTCTGATCCCTGGGCCAGTCGAAACGCCGGCGTGAGCAGCACTGAAACCGTCGCAAACCTGCTGTAGCTCCTTACGGTGGACCGCCGTCCATACGGATGCCGCATGAATGATTTAGCATTGTTGGGCCACATCGCGGCCGGCAAAGAGCAAGCGTCCCTGGCAATCGCGGCGCGCGGGCTCGTCAAGCGCTTTGGCGCGGTGCCGGCCGTCAACGGAATAGACCTCGAAGTCCGGCGCGGGACGATCTTCGCGATCCTCGGGCCGAACGGCGCCGGCAAGACCACGCTGATGCGCATGCTTGCGACCCTGACGGCACCCGACGAAGGCACTGCCGTGATTATGGGTCATGATCTGATCACCGAGCCGCAGATGGTGCGAGGCGCCATCGCCATGACAGGTCAGTTTGCGTCGCTTGACGAGGATTTGACAGGTCGCGAGAACCTCCTGCTGCTCGCCCGCCTCTGGGGCTTTCGCGGACGAGAGGCCAGGGCCCGCGCCGACGACCTCCTCGCCGCGTTTGACCTTTGCGACTACGCGAACAGGCAGGTGAAGCTGTATTCCGGCGGCATGCGGCGCCGGTTGGACATCGCCGCCTCGCTGACCGTGACACCAGGGGTACTTTTTCTCGACGAGCCAACGACGGGGCTCGACCCTAACGCCCGCCAGGGTGTCTGGCGCATGATCCGTGATCTGGCGGATGCCGGGGTCACCATCCTGCTGACGACGCAATATCTCGAGGAGGCCGACGAACTGGCGGATCGCATCGCGGTCATCGACCATGGCCGGAAGATCGCGGAAGGCAGCAGCCGCGAATTGAAGACCACGGTCGGCTCCGGTTTCCTCCATGTCGTGATTGCCGATCCGGCACGGCTGGATGAGGCGGCGCGGCTGCTGGAAACTTGCCTTGCTGCCAGCGTGTACCGCAGCGCGGAGGGCGCCGAGCTGTCGATCATTGCTCGGCAGCCGGCAGAAGCGAATGCGGCGCTCGGCGCGCTCCTCGCTCGGGGCATCGAGCTGTCGAGCTTCTCTATGGGCAGCCCAAGCCTTGAAGAGGTCTTCTTCGCCCTGACCGGCAATGACGTCGAAGCCGAAGCGCGGGCCGCGACATGATCAATACCGGATCGACCGCGCCGATGCCTCGCCTAATGATCGTTGAGAAGCCGCCCCCTCCGTCGGCTCTCTCCAACGCGCTCGTCTTCGGCTGGCGCGCCTGCCTGAAATTCCGTCACGTGCCCGAGCAGCTGTTCGACTTGGTCATGACGCCGATCATGTTTACGCTGCTGTTCACCTTTGTGTTCGGCGGGGCGCTCGCCGGATCTCCGGCTGAGTATCTCCAGCTCTTCCTGCCGGGGATTCTTGTCCAGACCGTCGTCTTCAACGCCGTCTATTCCGGGATGGGCCTTTCGACCGACCTCGGCAAAGGTCTGTTCGACCGCTTCCGATCGTTGCCGATCTGGTCGCTCGCTCCCTTTGCGGGGCTCATGGTCGGTGACGTCCTGCGCCATCTGATCGCGGGGACGATCATCCTAGCCGTCGGGCTCATCCTGGGCTACCGGCCGGCGGCCGGTCTCGTCGGGATCGTTGCCGCCTTTGCGCTGCTGATCGCCATCGGCTTTGGCACGGGCTGCCTATTCATGTTGCTGGGTTTGCTGATCCGCACGCCGACCACCGTGATGACGCTGGGCTTCACCTTTCTGTTTCCGCTCGTCTTCGCCTCAAACATCATGGTCGCTCCAGCTACCATGCCCAGCTGGCTTCGGGCTTTCGTCGAGGTCAATCCAGTTTCGCTGATGACAACCGCGATCCGCGGATTGATGAACGGTGGCGCCACTCCCGACGACGTCGGACTGGCGCTGATCGCGCCGGTGACGCTGACAGCCCTGCTCGCGCCGACCATTCTATGGCTCTACCGACGGCAGTGAGAGGCAGCCCGGACGTTAACCAACTGAAGCAATCCCCTCCCGCGTTTCGCGGCGACCTCGGCGCGCGGATGGCCGAGCAGCGCAAGCAGCGGTCATACGGCGGGACGGACGCTCTGCTTTAACCCGCGAGATGATCGTTCCGCCCAGCAAGCCGAGACGTGCGAAAGAGATCCCAAGCGACGATAAACATCGCCGCGATTACTGGCCCGATAACGAGCCCGTTGACACCGAAAACCGCAAGGCCACCCAGCGTAGAGACGAGCACGAGGTAGTCGGGCATTCTGGTATCCTTGCCGACGAGAAGCGGGCGCAGGAAATTGTCGACAGTGCTGATGACGAACACACCGTAGGCGATTAAAGCGACCCCCTGCCACACGCCACCGGTCGCCAATAGATAGAGGCTCGTTGGCACCCAAATCAACGCGGCTCCCACCGCAGGCAGCAGCGAGAGAATGGCCATCACCGCTCCCCACAACAGGGAGGCTTGGATCCCGAGGAGCCAGAACATCAATCCGCCGAGCGCGCCTTGCACCGCGGCCACAACGACGGTGCCCTTTACCGTGGCTCGTATGACTGTGGTGAACCGGCCGACGAGCACCTGCCGCTGCTCGGGATGCAGCGGGATCGCGTGCCTGATGCGCGCGGCAATCGTGTCCCCGTCGCGCAGCAGGAAGAACAGCAGATACAGCACGACGAAAAAGCTGAGGATAAAATCGAACGCGTTCTGGCCGATGTTGATCGCCTGAGTGGCAATGAACTGGCCGCCTCTTGCCAGCTCCGTGGACAGGCGCTCCTGCACTGCGCTGAGGTTCGTCAACCCGAAACGGTCCAGCATACCGGCCGCCCAGGTCGGCAAGGCTTCGAGTGCCCGGCGAAAGAAATGCTCCAAATCGAACTCTCCAGACTCGATTTTTCTGTAGACCCCGGCAGCTTCCCGGATAACCAAGCTGCCAACCACGGTCAGTGGCAATATGACGATAAGCAGGATGATCGTCACAGTGCCGAGCGCTGCAACGTTCTGTCTCTGCCGTGTCAACCGCAACAGCCATCGGTACAACGGCGCAAACACGACCGCGAGAACGGTCCCCCATAGAATTGCGCCGCTGAACGGCCACAGGATCCACGCGAACGCCAGCGAAACCGCGGCCAGGAGCAGCAGGAAGTTTTTTTCTTCCAGGTCGCGCATGCAAAACCCCGTTGACACAGCGTAGCGGGACCCTCGCAGCCGCCACGGCGCGAACAGAAGAATACCGCCCACGCGGGTCAATGAACTACCCGCGGCTATTCGGCATCAACTTCCCGTCATTTTGGATTCGGGGCGCTGCTCCGACCCGAACCTACGGATCGGCACCTTGGACGATGACCCTATGTGATTGCGTCGCTGGCCGAGAGAAACTACAGGGGGGCATGGCCGGCATCCCCATCGATCGCATTCCGCTATACACTGTCATCCTGCCCCTGCTCGGCATAGCTGTGTGGCTCGGGGTCGGCAAGGTTGGGCTGGAAACCCTGGCGCTGGTGGTCGCCGCCGTGCTGCTCGGCAACGTGATCTCTGCCGTGCACCATGCCGAAGTCATAGCAATCCGCGTCGGTGAGCCTTTTGGGACACTGGTGCTGGCGCTGGCCGTAACGGTCATCGAGGCCGGCCTTGTTATTTCGATTATGCTGAGCGGGGAGCCAAACCCGGCGCTGCTGCGGGACTCCGTGCATGCCGTCGTTATGCTCGTGCTGCACGGCCTCGCTGGTCTATCCATCGTAGTCGGCGCCTTCCGCCAGCGCGAGACCGAGTTCCGGATCGAAGGCGCCAACGCCCTTCTCTCGGTGCTGATCCCGATGGCGGTGCTGGTGTTGGTGTTGCCGAACTATCTCGTCTCGGTACCCGGACCCTTCTACTCGCCCCTTCAGCTCGCTTTTGTTTCGGCCGCTTGCCTCGGGCTCTACCTCGCCTTCCTGTTCATCCAAACCAACTGGCACCGGGCTTTTTTCCTGCCCGTTGGCGAAGACGACACGGCGGAGCACGCGCGCCCGAGCGGGCGAAAAGCTCTTGCATCCTTCGGCCTGCTGGTGGTGGCGCTCTTGTCGGTCGTGCTGCTGGCGAAGAGCCTCGCGCCTGCGGTGGAAGCCGGGGTGGCGGCCGCCGGCGCGCCGCTTGCCATCGTCGGCGTTATCGTCGCCGCTATTGTGCTGCTGCCTGAGACGAGCGCCGCCGTACGGGCCGCGGCGCGCAATCGGCTGCAGGCGAGCATCAACCTCGCGCTCGGCAGCGCGTTGGCGTGCATCGGCCTCACCGTGCCGACGGTCGCTCTCGTGTCGTTCTGGATTGGCCAGCCGCTTGAACTCGGGATCTCGGCGGGCGCCACGGCGCTGATGGCGCTCGGCTTCGTGATCGCCATCATCACTTACGGAACCGGAACCGGCCGGACAAACCTGCTTTCCGGCGTTGTTCATCTGGTGCTGCTGGCGGCCTGGATCTTTACCGTCTTTGCACCCTGAGGGACGTTCGAGCATAGGGCGAGTGCACCCCGCCCGATGCCGCTACCCCATAACGGAAATTTGCGCTGAGACGCCACGGTGTTTCCCGATGGAGCACGCGGTGCGGACATTTGCACGAGAAATATTCCGCTTCCGGATCGCAAAAGCGGGTCGCGGCAGCTCAGCTGCGTAGCGCAGAAAGCCGCCCATCACCGATAGCGGCTCAAGCGTCGGCGTAGACGCCTGCTTCGATATTGTTGCCGTCCGGATCGATCAGAAAAGCGCAATAGTAGCGTCCCCGCCTTACTCCGGGATTGCCATTGTTCTTGGCACCCGCCGCGAGGCCAGCGCCGTGAAAC
>JBJMQW010000496.1:0-7608 GCA_045802495.1 Allostellaceae bacterium
GCCGACCCGCCAGGTCATTGGTAACCCCTTGGAGAAGGACCAATTTGGGGTCGCCCGGATTGCTTTCCAGCGCCCTAGACAATGGCGCTTGGGCGAGTTCAGGCTTCCCCGTCTTCAAAAAGGCCCTCGTCAGCCCGATCTGAGCGCCCTGAGTGTCACCGGGCCTCACCAGTGCCTGGTTGTAGCTGACGATAGCCTCGTTAACGGCACCCATCTGAAGCAGAACATCGCCGGCGGCGATCAACGGGGCCGGTTCCTGAGGGGCCATATCGGCCGCCCGTCGGTAGATGCCGACCGCGTTGGGGAGATCGCCTCCGGAACGCGCCGCCGCCCCGATCCGCATCAGCATCGCATAGTTCAGCGTCGGGCCGCCGCCGTCGCGGCCATCGACAGCGCCTGGATTGAGATGCACCGGGGATGCCATGCATCCCGACAGACCCAGGATTGCCGCAAGCGAGAAGAAAAAACCCGGGCCCTTGGTTCTTCTCATTCTGGATTTCAGCTCCTGCCCGCATCGTAACGGGAAGACATTAACCAAAGTTCGCCCTGGATTATGCTGAGAACGTCAAGGTTGCGTCTAGGATCGGCAGGGGCGCACGGCGGCGCGCCGATATGCGCGCTCGGCTGTAGCTCGTGAACGGTGATCCCACGACGAATCGCGATAATCAAACGGCCGCGCTAGGCCGCTTCTTGCTCCTTAGCGGCTACGGCGTGTTCGACCGCGGCTAGGGCTGCCTCGGCGCGGCCGGCATCGGGTCCGCCTGCCTGGGCCATATCAGCGCGGCCGCCACCCCCTTTGCCGCCCAACGCTTCGGCGCCCAGCCTGACGAGCTCTACGGCGTCGAAGCGGCCGGTGAGATCGGGGGTGACGCCGACGACGATCGCCGCCTTGCCGTCGGCGCGAGACACGATGGCGACGACTCCGGATCCGATCCGCCGCTTTAGATCGTCGGCCAGTGGCTTCAGCTCGCGTCCGGAGACGCCGTCGACCACGCGTCCGTCAAAGGCGATCTCCCCGATCAGCTTCTCCGAGGATGACTTGCTCGAGCCGGCGCTTGCCAGAGCGCGCCGCGCCTCGGAAAGCTCGCGCTCGAGCCGGCGGCGTTCCTCGACGAGGCTGACGATCCGGGCCGGCAGCTCCGCCGGTGTCGTACGCAAAACAGCCGCGGCCTCGCGCAACGTTCCCTCTTCTTCGGCGAGGTGTTCCTCGGCCGCAGCGCCGGTCAGCGCCTCGATCCGCCGGACCCCGGAGGCGATTGCCGTCTCGCCGGTGATCTTGAAGAGCCCGATGTCGCCGGTGCGGTGGACATGGGTGCCGCCGCAAAGCTCAACAGAGAAGGGACGCCCATCGTCGGTCTCGCCGCCCATCGAAACGACCCGTACCTCATCACCGTATTTCTCGCCGAAGAGGGCGAGCGCGCCCTCGGCGACGGCCCGATCGGGGGTTAATAACCGCGTGCGCACGGCGGCATTCGCGCGGATGCGCTCGTTGATCTCGGCCTCGATCGCCTTGATATCCTCCTGTGTCAACGACCGTGGATGGCTGAAGTCAAAGCGCAGCCGGTCGGGAGCGACCAGCGAGCCCTTTTGTGTGACGTGCGCGCCCAAACGCCGCCGCAACGCCTCATGCAGCAAATGGGTCACCGAGTGATTGGCCCGCAACCGGCGACGGCGGGTGCCGTCGACCCTGAGTTCGACACCTTCACCTTGTTTGAGCGCGCCATGCGTTACGACGCCGAGATGGACGTGAAGGTCGCCCGCCTTCTTTACTGTATCGCGCACCGCCAGCTCGGCGCCGGCGGCTGAGAAGATGACCCCGGTGTCGCCGATCTGACCGCCCGATTCCGCATAGAATGGTGTCTGATTGACGACCACCGCGACCTCGTCCCCGGTAGCGGCTTCGGCAACCAGCCCGCCGTTTCGAATGATCGCCAGCACGACGCCTTCGGCTGCCTCGGTCTCGTATCCGAGGAATTCGGTGGCCCCGAGCTCCTCGCGTAGTGCAAACCAGACTGATTCAGTCGCCGCCTCTCCGGAACCGACCCAGCTCTTGCGGGCTTCCTCGCGCTGCCGGGCCATGGCCGCCGAAAAGCCCTCGACTGCCACCGCCCGGTTTTGGCCGCGCAGTACGTCCTCGGTAAGGTCGAGCGGAAAGCCGTACGTGTCGTACAGCCGGAAGGCGATCTCACCGGGTAACGCATCGCCGGGACCGAGCCGCGCCGTCTCTTCCTCGAGCAGCCGAAGGCCCCGCTCGAGCATCTGCTTGAAGTTGCTTTCCTCGAACCGCAATGTTTCAGAGATCAGAGCCTGGGCGCGCAGGAGCTCGGGGTATGCGCTGCCCATCTGCTGAATCAGGGCGGGCACTAACCGCCAGATCAGCGGATCCTTGCAACCCAATATATGGGCGTGACGCATGGCTCGCCGCATTATGCGGCGCAGGACGTAGCCGCGCCCTTCCTTGCTGGGAAGCACGCCGTCGGCGATCAAGAATGCCGTGGCTCGCAGATGATCGGCGATGACCCGGTGCGATACCGCGTGCTCTCCGTCGGGAGGGACGCCGGACGCATCGGCGGAAGCCAGTATCAACGCGCGAAACAGGTCGGTGTCATAGTTGTTGGTGACACCCTGCAAGATTGCGGTGATGCGCTCGAGGCCCATCCCGGTATCGATCGAAGGCTTGGGCAGATCGATGCGAGTGTCCTCGTCTACTTGCTCGAACTGCATGAAGACCAGATTCCAGAACTCCAGAAATCGGTCTCCATCTTCATCGGGCGAACCAGGAGGACCGCCGACGAGCCTGTCACCTTGATCGTAGAAAATTTCCGAGCAATAACCGCAAGGACCCAATGGTCCCATTGCCCATACATTGTCGGCGTGTCCGACGATGCGCGCATCGGGCAAATCGGCAATCTTCCTCCATAGATCGCGGGCCACGTCGTCCGACGGATGAACGGTGATCCACAGCCGGTCCTTGGCCAGACCAAGCTCCCTCGTCACCAGCTGCCAAGCAAGCTCGATCGCGCGGTCCTTGAAGTAGTCACCAAAAGAAAAATTGCCGAGCATCTCGAAAAAAGTGTGATGCCGGGCGGTGTAACCAACGTTCTCGAGATCGTTGTGCTTGCCTCCGGCCCTCACGCATTTCTGGGCCGTGGTCGCGCGTTGGTAAGGCCGTAACTCCAGCCCGGTAAAAACATACTTGAACTGGACCATTCCGGCATTGGTGAACAGCAATGTCGGGTCATTTCGGGGGACCAGCGGGCTCGATGCGACAACCTCGTGCCCGTTGCGCGCGAAGTATTCGAGAAAGGCTGTGCGGATGTCGTTGGTGGTCTGCATGGACAGATTGTGGCCCTCGACAGCGGCCATACAAGAGGCAGCGCGCCGTTATCGCAGCCTAGAGGCGATCATGTCCATAAGCGAGCGGAACTATCGCAACCGCGCCGCAACCGCGGGAAGGGCGGCGATATCGATGCCATGACGGGCGGCTTCGGCGATCAGCGACAGCGGGTCGGCGCCCTCGCGCATGCGTACGAGGGCCCACAGCAATGTCGACCGCGTTCCACTGCGGCAATGCGCGACGACCGGCGCCGACGCGGCGCGCAACGTCGCGGCAAAGGCATCGACATCGGCGCGCGACAACGTCGCGGCGGTGATCGGGATGTAGTGATAGGCAAGCCCATGCGCCTCGGCGATCCGCCGCGCCTCCGCGGCCGGAAGTTGCCCGGGGTCCTCTCCGTCAGGACGATTGTTGATGATCGTTCGCACACCCGCTGCGGCAAGCGCATCGATATCGGCTCGGTCGAGCCGGCCGGCGGCGCTGAGATCCGGTCCCAGAGGGAAAAGCTGGGGCGTCATGCTGCTCTCCACGGTTGACTGTGAGCCAACCTCGCAGCCTTACGCCACGGCGTCACTGAAAAAATCAGGCGGCGAATTGCGGCGGCCGGTGCAGCAGATCGCCGGCGCGGATCCAGAAGCGCTCGAGGCGCCGAAGCGTCGAGCCGGCGACTTCCAAATCCTCCATGTTGATCGCGGCCTGTCGCAGCGTCTCGGTATGACGCTGATGCATCTCGCTCAATCTCTCCCGCAATCTGATGCCTTTTTCGGTCAGCCGGACGTGGATCGAGCGGCGGTCGTGCAGCGAGCGCTGCTGCATGAGGTAGCCGTTTTCGACCATTTTCTTAACATTGTACGAGACGTTCGAGCCGAGATAGCAACCGCGCAGGGTGAGCTCTCCGACGGTCATCTCTGCTTCGCCAATGTTGAACAGCATCAAGCCCTGGACATTGTTGATGTCGTGAATTCCGAGCCCTTCGAGCTCGAGCTTCACCACTTCGAGAAAATGGCGGTGGAGGCGCTCGATGAGTGAGATCACTTCCAGATATGCGCTATTCATGCGAACTCTCGGTTGGCGGCGGTAATCCGCATGTTAGGGCTTGTTTGTAAATTTATCGTTTCAAATTTTACCATCGGGCTTGGAAAATAGGCGATATATCCCAGAGAAATCTAGCGCTGCCGCGCCATTGTCGACAAAAAGCTGGTAAAAATTTGCTGCTGCCGCACCAAGCGGGGTCGCCACCGCCGTCATCCCTGCAGCCTGCTGTGCGAGGCGAAGGTCTTTGAGCATCATCGCCGCGGTAAACCCCGCCTTATAGTCGCGATTGGCCGGCGACGACGGGACCGGTCCGGGCACCGGGCAGTAGCTGGTCAGCGCCCAGCATTGGCCGGAAGATTTGGCAGCAATGTCAAACAATGTTTGCGCCGGTAGGCCTAGCTGCTCGGCCAAGGAGAACGCCTCGCATACCGCGATCATCGAAACGCCGAGTATCATGTTGTTGCAAATCTTGGCAGCCTGCCCGTTCCCGGCGGGCCCGGCATGGACAATCGTCCGGCCCATGGCCGCCAGAACCGGCTGAGCTCGGGCAAAGACCGCCTCGGTGCCGCCGACCATGAAGGTGAGGGTCGCTCCCTCAGCTCCGCCGACCCCGCCCGATACCGGCGCATCGATCATGTCGAACCCCTCTTGTGCAGCAGATGCGGCGACCGCCCGCGCGGTCTCGACATCAATGGTCGAACAGTCGATCAGCAGCGTATCCCTGCGGGCGTGCGCCAGCAGCCCATTCTCGCCGAGATAGACCGAGCGGACTTGCGGTCCGGCCGGCAGCATCGTGATTACGATCTCGCCTGCGGCCGCAGCGGCAACAGCGGATGCCGCAGCGCTTCCGCCCTTTTTTTCCAAGGCTTCGACCGCCTCCCGCACGAGATCGAAGCCGGTGACTTTATGCCCGGCCTTGACAAGATTGGCCGCCATCGGCGCTCCCATATTGCCGAGTCCGATAAAGCCTATCGTTGCCATCGCGCTTTCCTTCCGTCTGAACGTCTCTAAAACCTAGTGCACGCGCGTCGCCATTCCGTTCCTTGTACCGGGAAAGCTAAAACTCAGGGTAGGGCGTTTGTGCCAATTGCAGCTCACGATCGCCGATCGGTGCGAAATACCCATCGATCATGCTGTCGCTGACCTCGCCCAATGTCGCTGGGCGCCAGCGCGGTTTCTGGTCCCTGTCGATTAGCATTGCCCGCACGCCTTCGTAAAAATCGTGCGCCGCCATGACATGCTGGGTCAGCCGGTATTCGAGGACCAGCGCCGCGTCGAGGTCGTAGTCACGCCCGATCGTCAGCTGGCGCAACGTGATCTTGAGGCTGGTCGGCGATTTCGCCAGCAGGCTCGCCCGCGTCTCCTCGGCCCAGCCCGCATGGGCGCTGTTGGCGGCCGCTTTTGCCGCCAGCGCCTCCAGGATCGCCTCGATACTGTCGCCGGCAAAGCATTCATCGATGGCCGGCTGCAGCGTGGCGAGCGGCGCCGGGCCGGGATCGGCCGAGCAGCGGTCGAGGATGCCCGCCGCAAAACCCTCGGCGAGCCCCGCCACCAACTGGCCGACCCGGTCATGCCCGACGAAATGCGTCGCAAAGCCGCAATACATGGCATCCGGCGCGTGCAATCGGGCGCCGGTCAGACCGAGATAGCGGCCGACATGTCCCGGGCAGCGGTTCAGAAAGCGTGTCGCGCCGACATCGGGGAACAGCCCGATCCCCGTCTCCGGCATCGCGAAGAGGGTGCGCTCGGTGGCGATGCGATAGGCGCCGTTGACCGACATCCCGGCGCCGCCCCCCATCGTGATCCCGTCGATGATCGCGATATAGGGTTTGGGGAAATCGTGAAGCCGACGGATCAGCTCGTATTCCTCGCGAAAGAAGACCGATGTCAGATCGCGCGGGCCGCTGATCCCGCGACCGGCCTCGTAGACCGCCCGAACATCGCCGCCGGCGCAAAAGGCCCGGTCGCCGGCGCCGCGGAGGATCACGGCGTCGACCGTGGGGTCCGCCGCCCAGGCCCGCAGCGCCGGCTCGATGCGCCGGTAATTGTCGAGGGTCAGCGCATTGAGCGCCTTTGGCCGGTTGATTGTGAGGGTCGCAAGGCCGCCCTCGCGGCCAAAGAGGATTTCGTCGGTGTCGGTCATCAGCTGCCGATGCGGAATATGCACCCGCCGCGGGGCGAACGTCCATTGCGGTCGTAGCGCTATCCGGACAATCGCCGGACTCGCCTGATCTCGGTAGGGGAGCGTTTGTAGATTTCGGCGAACACCGCGTTGAACCGTCGTAAGCTGCGAAACCCGGAGCACAGCGCGATCTCGGTCATCGGCAGTTCGGTGCCGTCGATGAGCCGTTTGGCACGTTGGACCCGCGCGGTCCGTGCCACCTGCGTAGGGCCGGCGCCGAGGTGCTTGCGGAACAGCCGGCTCAAATGTCGTGCGCCGATGCCGAGCCGGCCGGCCAGAACCTCGACGCCGTCGTCATCGAGCGCCCTCATAAATGCGGCGCATGCCCCGCTCGACGGCTGTTCGTGAACCCTCCCAAGCCGGTGAGAATGGTG
Organism: Allostellaceae bacterium; assembly: GCA_045802495.1. Lineage (GTDB taxonomy): Bacteria > Pseudomonadota > Alphaproteobacteria > ATCC43930 > CGMCC-115725 > AP-15. The sequence goes on from JBJMQW010000496.1 coordinate 6,929, forward strand.
CCGCCTCAGGACGGCAGCGCAGGCAAGGGCGGTACCCCGCCGCTTCTGCGGCCGCCGCGGACGGGACAACTCGACATTGCATCCGCGTGCCGGATGCACCGGGCAAACCGGCCGGCAGTAAACGCCGGTCGTGCGGACTCCCGTGAAAAAGCGACCGTCATAGGCCCGGTCGCGCCTGACACGAGCACGTTCGCATTCCGCAGTGTCGAGCATGATCGCCTTGCCGGGACCGAGTCCGAATCCGGCGAGTGTAACTGCCCGTGCCAAGGGTAGTCACTCTCGGCATCGGGCGAGAACAACGCAAATGCGAGTGGCGACATGGTTTCGCGAGAGATGACCAGCCAGAGCGCCGGCTTTTTTGGCTGGAAGGTCGTCGGGGCAGCCTTCCTTGTCGCGGCCTTTTCTTTTGGTGTTGGATTCTAGGGGCCTGCAGTCTTTTCGCGGACGCTCCATGCGACCAAAGGCTGGCGATATCGAGCATTTCGGCTGCAATCACCGCTAATTTCCTGTTGGGCGGGATCCTTGTGTCGTATCTGCCCGAAGCACATCGCCGTTTTGGGGTCGCAAAGGTCACGCAGACGGGGTCGTCCTTGCCGCAATCGGCATTGCCTGTTGGGCGAATGCCCAACAGCCTGGCAACTTTTCCCAGCCGCTTTGCTCAGCGGGATTGGCTGGGCGGC
>JBJMQW010000497.1:0-58901 GCA_045802495.1 Allostellaceae bacterium
CATTGGCCCGCTCGAGCAGCAGCTTCGAAAAGGCGAGGCTGCCGATTGACTTGAAGGCCGGCGGAACGGGCGCCCAGGCGAACATTGTAGCCTCGGGCGCCGGCAGCTCCCAACCGGCTTGCCGCAAGCCGTCGATCAAAACATCGCGACGGGCGCGATACCGTTCGCGGGTTTCGCCGACGCAGTCTTGCGGGCCATTGAGGGCCGCGGTCGCCGCCACCTGAATTGGCGTAAATGCACCGTAGTCGAGGTAAGATTTGACCCGGGCAAGCGCCGCGATCAGTCGCGCATTGCCTGCCGCGAAGCCGATGCGCCACCCAGCCATCGAATAGGTCTTGCTGAGCGAGGAAAACTCCACCGCGATATCGCGCGCGCCGGGCACCTCGAGGATGGAGGGCGGGGGCTTGCCATCGAAGTAGATCTCTGCATAGGCGATGTCGGACAGCACGATGATATCGTGGCGCCGGCAGAACGACACGATTTCAGCGTAAAAATCGAGGTCGACGGTCTGTGCGGTCGGGTTGGCCGGAAAATTGAGGACGATCGCAAGCGGTGCCGGTACACAGTGCCGGACTGCCTTCCTCAATTCGCCGAAGAAATCAACCTCGGGTCCGACCGGCACGTGTCGCACCGAGGCCCCTGCCATGATGAATCCGAACGCATGGATGGGGTAGCAAGGATTTGGCACCATGACGATGTCGCCCGGCGCGGTGATGGCCTGGGCGAGGTTGGCAAGACCTTCCTTCGAGCCGAGGGTGACGATAATCTCGCGCTCAGGGTCGAGGTCGACCCCGAATCGGCGAGCGTAATAGCCGGCACAGGCTCGTCTCAATCCGGGGATGCCGCGGGATACCGAATACCCGTGCGCCTTCGGGTTCTGCACGGTCTCTATAAGCTTGGCGACGATGTGCGGCGGCGTCGAACCGTCGGGATTGCCCATCCCGAGATCGATGACATCGTGTCCGGCAGCGCGCGCGCTGGCCTTCAGCGAATTGACCTCGTTGAAGACGTATGGGGGAAGGCGTTTGATCCGGTAAAAGTCCTCGGGCATCGGGGCTCGGAATAAGGTGTATGACCCTCTTTTAGTTGGGAGCACTCTGTTTTGCGAGCCCAATTCGGGGCAGACCATTGAGTTGTGCGGGGCAAGCTCAGCAAATTCACCGTGCGCACACGACCATTCACCGCCCGCTTGGCCGGCGGTCAAGAGGGGTGGACCAGGTTTTGCCTTGAGACGTCGTTCTTAAGGGGGTGCAAGTGTGAGGCCTGTCGCACCTGTATCGACAAATCGCGATTTTGAAGTCTGCTGCGATGGAACTTGCGGCTGCGGAACATCACACGGCCGCGGCATAGTATCGTGCCTCGATGAGACTGGGCACTGCGCCTGACGATAACCAGAATTTGGGCCGCTAGACGGACCGGCACCCACGAGGGGCGCCACCAGTGGCGGTAGCGCCCCGTCGTCCGAAACCAGCGCTTCTACATCCCTTGAGCGAGGCGCGTCGTTAGCGGCCGTACCTGTCAGACGTTGTCCTGCCCCCTGCAGGCATCCGGCCAGTACTCGTCCCGGGTGCGCCTCCCACTGGGGGCGGCGAGCCCATGCCGGGAGCCGGAGGTGCGGAAGGGGGTGTAAAATTGCCTGCTTGCAGCCGAGCCAACTCTGCCTGGTTCAACTCGTTCGCAACGTTGTTGCCCTGCGGATTGGGGAAACGGCCGGCATGATGCGCCTTCTTCGAGCTGGCGCGCGCATGACGGTGCCTTGGCGGCGTCGCAGAGGTGGTATCCGACATTGCGGGCGGCGGCATCGTGGCGGCAGGAGCAGGCGCCGTCGGCGCAGGGGCGGCCGATGGGCGAGCCGGGCCGGTGGTATACGGCGTCAATCCCGGGCCTCCGGGGTTGGGACCCGGCATGCCCATTGGATTTCCTCCTGATGGACTGGCAGGTTGCGCCCCAACGGGTGCGCAGAACGCAAGCGCAGCGATCACCGCCACGCCGGTCAAGAGATGTTTCATGTTGATCCTCCTCCGTGGAAATTGAAACGCCGTTTCAACGCCTGGGCGGCGATCATCATCCTCCAAAACGCCCCCTAACCGACCGACCTCCTGGCGCGAGACAGGGTGACAAAGTCATCTCTCAGAACCTCGAGGCATTTTCCTTTTTTGTGTTACCGCGATCGGCATCGCCAGCCGATCTTGCCCCGCAATTAGCGTAAACAAACATATTTATCGTGTACGATATAGCGCTGAAAACAGGTTTTCAAGCGCCATAGTTGTGCCTCGCTGACCAGTGGCATCAACCTTGGGTTCAAAAGACCGTTGCGCATGGAGGCGTCGGAGCAGTCCGCCTTTCCTGTGTGGGTGACCTGCGCCGACGCCTGACCCCTACCGCTATCACCGCTCGGCTGGTTCAATACGATGTCCCCATCAGCCGAGCTGGCTTCAGCCGCTATTGCAGTATTCGGATGAAAACAAATCCTGCGGATATGCGGCTTTGCGCATCCGGAAGTCTGTCTTGCCTCCTTCTTTGGCAGAGACCGCGGGCTTTAGTAGAGCCCGCCGGTTCCACTTGCCGGGCCGCCTCCACCCCTTTCCCGCGCCAGTGAGCGCTCTTCCGCGTTTGACCAGATCGGGGTTTCAGTCGACGCACGCCGAAGGCCCAGGTTTCGATTGGTGCCCGGCTCGGTTCCCGGCTTGTAGGCTTCGTAGATGGCCGAGCCCCCCGACGCCAGCAAGCCGCTGCCTGGGTTGACGCGATAAAGCTTCATTCCGGGAGGCGTGCGGAAGGCGGTGGCCGGGGCGTCCGTCAGTGCCGCGGTCATAAAGTCACGGAAGACTGGTGCTGCGATATGTCCGCCGGTCTCGTCGTCGCCGAGGCTGTCCGGATCATCGTAGCCGACAAACACCCCGGCCGTGAGATCGGGGGTGCCTCCGACAAACCACGCGTCGCGGAAATCGTTGGTCGTTCCGGTCTTGCCCGCAATCGGCTTGCCGACAGCCCGCACGGCGGTTCCGGTGCCGCGCTCCACGACGCCTTGCATCATCGAAACAATCTGGAAGGCGGAACCGGGATCGGCTACTTGCTGGCGGGTGTCGGGGATGATCGGAACCCGCTGATGCTGCCAAACGACATCGGTACAGTCGTCGCAGGAGCGCCGGTCCGCGCGGAATATCGTCACCCCGTCGCGATCCTGGATGCGATCGATCAAGGTGGGGCTGATGCGCTTGCCGCCGTTCACCAGCATGGCGTAGGCCGCGGTCAGACGCAACGGGGTCGTCTCGCCGGTGCCGAGGGCCATCGAATATTCGCGCGGCGTGTGATCCATGATGCCGAAGCGCTCGATTGTTTGGGCGATCGGCTCCATTCCGATGATCGAGGCGATACGCGCCGTCATCGCATTCAGCGACTGCTCCAGCCCGACACGCAGGGGTGTTGGTCCGCGGTATTTCGGCCCGTGATACCGGTTAGCGTAATTGGCCGGCGACCACATCGGCAATCCCGGGCCTTGCGGCAGCGAGATCGGGCCGTCGAGCACCAGCGTCGACGGAGTGAAACCGTGATCGAGCGCCGTCAGATAGACGAACGGTTTGATCGACGAACCGGGTTGCCGCTTGGCCTGCGTCACACGGTCGAACTGACTGGTTTCGAAACTGAAGCCGCCGCTGGCCGCGAGGATGCGGCCGGTATGCGGATCCATTGCGACCAAAGCGCCTGATATTTCCGGGACTTGGCACAGAGCGTAGGCGGCAGTCGTCTTGGCATTGACTGCCTCTGCTTTAGCGGCTGGGTTTGTTGGTTCCACCATCACGACATCGCCCGGCTTCACGACGTCAGCCGCGGTACGCGGATAGGGTCCGAGATTGCCGTCTGCGCGGCGCGGCCGCGCCCAGCGCATTTCTGAAAAAGCGATGCGGCCGGTCTTCCCGTCCTGCAAGCCGATTGCCGCGCCATCGCTGTCGCTGCGTGTCACGACCGCGAGGAGCCAACCCACATCTCGCGCAACCGCAGGTACCGGCACCTTCGCGAGCCGCGCTTCCCAGTCCTCTTTCGGGTCGATGCGGCCCACCGGTCCGCGCCACCCGCCATGACCGCGTTCGTAGCGGATGAGCCCGGCGCGCAATGCCTTGTCGGCTGCTGCTTGCAGGCGTGCGTCGAGGCTGGTGCGCACCGACAGCCCCGACCCGTAAAGGACCTTCTCCCCATAGCGGGCGAGGAGTTCGCGCCTGACCTCCTCGGCGAAATAGGGGGCCCTGACCTCCTCGGTCTCCTGCCGACGTTTCAGCTCGAGCGGGAGCGCCTCAGCCAGCCTCACTTCCTCGCGGGTCGCCAACCCGTCCTCGACCATGCGGTCGAGGACCCAATCACGGCGAGCCTTTGCGGTTTGCGGATGGCGCGTCGGGTTATAGCGGTTTGGCGCTTTGGGCAGACCCGCGAGGAAGGCCGCCTCGCCGATTGTCAACTCGTCGAGCGACTTGTTGAAATAGGTCAGGGCAGCGGCGGTGACGCCATAGGCTCCGGCGCCTAGATAAATCTCGTTCAAGTATAGTTCGAGTATGCGGTCCTTGGGCAGAGCCACTTCGATGCGGCTTGCCAGCAGCATTTCTTTGAGCTTGCGCTTGACCGAGATTTCGTTCGTCAGCAGCATATTTTTGGCAACTTGCTGCGTGATCGTCGAGGCCCCCACTGGCCGCCTGCTGGCGTGCAACCTGCCGACATTGGTGAGCGCTGCCCGCACCATCGACGCCAGATCGATCCCGTGGTGACCGAAAAAGTTTTTGTCTTCGGCGGAGAGGAAGGCGTTGACCACCCGCTGAGGTATGGCCTCGATCGGCACAAAAACGCGCCGCTCGGTAGCGTATTCAGCCAGCAGCCGACCATCCCCCGCATGAACGCGGGTCATGGTCGCGGGCTGATAATGCGCGAGCTGCTGATAGTCAGGCAGCTCGCGGTCAAAATGCTCGATCGCTATGCCGAGCAGTACGCACGCCGCGACGGCGAGCAGTATCGCGCAGACAAACAGGAATCTGCAGAAGGTAACCATTATAGACGCGGCGGGGAGCCGCGCTGCCTTCGCAGATTACCCGTGCATGATCGCTTAACGTGCCCTCAGCGCTGCCAACCGGTCGCTCAAACTCTGCGGCGCGGGCGGCTTGCCGGCCGCCGCGTTCATTGCCGCGGCAATGTTGGGATCGTCCTGCTCTGGCCTGGTCGGTCGCAGCAGCCGTGCCTTGCTCATCTGGGCGTCGGCCGAAGCTAAATCCTTGGCCGCTGCTTCCTGCATCGCCTTGAGGGCAACGGTCAGGCTGCTCGTCTGACTGGCGAGCCCGGCTGTCCGACGGGCTGCTTCGGCTTGGCGATCGGCCTGCTCGCGCTGCTGTGCCGCACGCGCCATGTCGCGCTGCGCCCGCTCGAGATCGGAGCGCGCCGTCTTGAGCTTGCCGCCCGCCTCGGCATAAGTCTGCTCCAGCATCGCAAGGTAGTCCCTAGCGTCGACCTCGTCCCTCTTTTCGCGGTCGACTTCAGGAGCCATCTGCTCGAGCATTCCGACCAGCGTTGCGAGGCTCTTTTCCAATGCTGCCTTGCGCGTGGGATCGGTCTCGGCATTCATTTGACCTTGCAGCTGCTCCGCGGCTGCCATCCGCTGGTGCGACAAGGCTTGGATCGTGTCGGACTCCCGCTTCTCCTTATTGTAACTTTGCCGCGCCAATGCAACTTCGCGGCCAAGCTCGTCGAGATGCTGCTCCATCGTGCGCAACTCCGCCTCGCTGGCGGATTTGGGGTCCCAACGCACCAGTGCCTCGACCGCAGCATCCGCAACTCTATCCATTTTCACGCCCGCCAGATTCTTCATGAATGCCAACATGTCGCTCTCTCCTCCTCTGCTAAATCATTGAGGCACCATCGCCGCCGCATTTAGTAGCGCGACGGCGATTTGTGCGCCAGCCAAAGTAATCGCCGCGGCGACATTGCCGGCCTCGATCATCCCGCGGAAGTTTCGCATCGTGTGCGATACGATCAAAAGCGTGAGAAGCTGCAACACCAATGCCACGATACCCCAGACGAGAATGTCAATCAGCGTGACGCTGGTCGCCAGCATCGCGGCCAATGGGATCGCCAGCGCCAGGATGGCGCCCGCCAGCATGGTGCCGGCCGCAGTATTTCCACTCGCCACCATTTCGCGCTCTCGGAACGGCGTCAGTCTTATGTAAATCGTGACGCCGATCGCCAGCAGGACCACGCAGGCAATGACCTGTACGACCAACAGCGGAAGTCCATGGCCGACGGCGTCGACAATGGCGGCGAAAGATCCGGGCTCTGCAGGATTCATGGTTTTCTTTCTTCGTTCAGCTGTCGAGCGGCACCGCTGGAAGGGTCAGCGACGCCGGATTGATGTCGATGCCGGCATATACCTCAATCCATGCCTCGCCACCCTGCTCGACGGCGCAGACAAGCACATATTCGACATCCGGCGCCGGCGACGCTGCGCCGGTCCGGGCGCCGTACAGCATCGCTTGAATCTTTCGTTGGATTGTGCCGCTCGCATCCTGCAGCGTCTCAACCTGCTGGCGCGGCGGCACACGGCCGCTTCCCGATGCCCAGACCCGGTCGTACAGCTTGCCGTCTTTGGTCTGGAACTGCGGCCAGCCGATCATTCCCTGAGCCGGGTCAAGCCAAAATCCCCATTCATCTCGGGTCGCCGGGGTGATCTGATCGAGCAGCGAGAAATACCGGCACTCGTCGGGCGTGCCGGCCGCCCCGAGATGCAACATGAAGAAGGCTTCTCGCGCCGGCAGATAAAGCCGGTGCAGCGAGACTGCGCCATCGGTGATCAGACCCACCGCTTCGACGCTGATCATCCCGCCTGCCTCGGGCGCTTTTACCTTGGTCGCGCCGGCGGCGAGGAGGAAGGGCGAAGGGTCGGCCGGAAACGTCATGCCGACACGGAAGCGGCTCGCCGCGCTGCCCGATAGTCCCCGCGGTGCCGGCCCGCCTGATAGGCCGCCCCCCATGGCTGTGGCGCCGGAGCCGGCGAGCCCGGCCGTGCGACGGCGGAGCAGCCATAGCCCGATCAAGACGGCGCCGCCAAAAAAGACGACGACCAATAGCATCCCCGTCCCGCCGGAGCCGGATGGCGTTGCCCGTCCTGTGTCAGCCTTGCTCTGGGCCATCAAATTGTCGAGATCGGCCAGCTTCTGCGCCACCGCAGGATCGCTCTGCGCCTTGCGGTCCGCCTCGGCGCGCCACTGCGCATAGCGGGGGTCGTCGCGATTGTCCTGGAAATAGGTCACGCTTTGCGGACGCGATAGCGAGTTCAGCAGAGACCATGCCAGCACCGCGTCCCACGCGCCAAAGCGAGACGATCCGGCATAGCCTGGCGCATAAGCACCGCCGCCCCACCCCGCCGGCGGCGAACGCCGTGGCAATGTGGCCGTGCCCCAGGAGTTCTCGTTCCAACCGGTCGACGGACGGCGGGTTGTCGCCCACGGGTCCGGCACAGGGCGCGCCTGCGACGCCCGATAGTCCCGCAATGCTTGGCTCGAGAGCTGCCGTGAGATGGCGCGATCACCACCGCGCGAATAGTCCAGACCAAAACCGCTGCGCGGAGCCCCCGACAGCCCGCCATAGCCTCCGCTGCCGACCGAGGGACGGCGCGCGGACCCGCCATAGCCTCCGAATGAGCCTCCCCCGCCAGGCCGCGTGTAGCCTCCGCTGCTTTGTGCGATCGCCGGCGAGGAAATCGCCAGCATTTCTCCGAGCAGCGGCAGCCCGGGCTGCACCGAGCTGCAAGCCAACCGTCCCGCCTCCAGTGTGAGGCAGACCAGAACAAGGCGAAGCACGCGTTTCAGCTTTGGCGGTCGCACAAGCGGTTCCATCCTGTTTTGCTCCGGAGGACGGCGGTCCTTGCAGCGTGGAATCCGACTCCGATCGGCATAGCCCGCGAAAGCCGGTGCCGGCTCAGCGTTCGGCCCTCCACCAAGAACGGAGCCACCCGAACTCGTCGATTAATTCGCCCGTCAGATTGCGGAGACGACCGGGACCATGCTTCTCTCGTAGCGTGCGCGGCGGCTCGCTCGCGAGGGCCGGTTCGTCTCCTTCCGAGGCGGCGCGACGCCCGCCTTGCCCGACAGCGTGGGCACGTTCGATCGGCGCGAGGCCATAGCGGGTGAGACGATCGAGCTCTCGGGGGTCCTTCTGACGAGCGGCATTCCGCAAGACCTCTACAGCAGCGCTGCCGGTTCTTCCTCGCGTGCCTGCTCGGGTTCGGGCATGATGGTCGCCCGCGTGATTGCAGCGTCGTCCATAAGAGGCTGCGGCGGGTCGTGATTGGAACGGCTTGCGGTTCCGTTGCGCGACCCTTACGAAATTGTTGACTGCCCGGGTCGCTCTCCGCACCGTCGCAGCAAGGGCGCCCCAGGAGAACATTTGCGCTAGCGCATGAGTTGGCGGAGGTGTTTCGCGGCGACCGCCAACAGGCTGGCGATGATCGCGATGACAAGCAACAACTTAACAGCGTGAAGCAGCCATGAGAGCACCGCGAACAGGATCCAGATGATGACGAGCGCGATAACGATCTGCATCGCGCGATGCTACCATGTTCGGCTAATTCAGCCGGAAAAATCAATGATGCGAGACCCCGTCTGCGGACAGTGAGGTCGCCGATCGAAATGGCCCATCATCGTCAGCAGATCCGTCAGCAGAGAGAGCTCACGCCAGCGCGGCTCGATATCGGCCTGCCACCCCGCGCCAAGTCCGCGCTGATATTTTCGTAGGTGTCGCGACCTTGCAGGACCTGGATAAATCTGACCGGCCCTTCCACGGTTCTCTCCAGCGTCACACCACTCGGGCGAAACGAGAAATTGTCACGCTGTAGCGGACAGTTCTCTAGCGGGGCCACTATCTTCCGGGTAGTGACCGCGAGCGGGGCGGAGATCGGCCGCCGGCATGCATCTACCTCCACGCCAAGGCGAAAAACACCAGTTACGATAGAGTTTCGGTTACGGCTTCATGGCAGTTCTCGGACTTATTGTAAATTATGTAATTATTCGGTTACGAAAAGTCACAATCCACGCCACCTCACCGATTATTGACAATCCGCCGGTAGCCGTCGGATCGAGCAAACGATATCCTGGCGTTGCCGGATCGAGCCCGCATCAGCGGCCTTGGATCAGCCTCGCCACACCGGTCGGCACCAGGATGAGCGGAATACCTCAGCCCTGCGTCGGAGCAGCAGACTGCGTCACCCCCGCCAGGGCTGTCCGCAATGCTTCTTCCTTGGTGTGGTCGAAAGAGGTGCGTAATACCGTACCGCCTTCGCCCTGCAAAGCCGCCAGGACCTTGTCGGTCGTCATCTTGCGGATCAATAGGAAGAGCGCGGCATTGCCGGATTGCAGCGTCTGCGCGGCTTCCTTCATGAACCCGTCATTGATCCCGACATCGGAAAGGGCGCCGCCGATGGCACCCGAGGCTGCTCCGATGGCGGCGCCGGGTAGGGGCATTAAAAAAATCATGCCGATAAGCGTGCCCCAGAATGCGCCGGAGACAGCGCCGACCGCAGTCGGGTGAAAGAGCTGATTGAGTTTGACGTGCCCATTGGGTTGCTTGACCGCAATAACCGCGTCACCCAGCTCTATAAGGTACTCCTTCTGCATATCGAGCAGTTTCTGGCGAACCTCCTCGGCTTTCTGCTCTGATGGAAATGCGATTTCGACGAGATCGGCCATTTGTGTTCACTCCGTACGGTTTTGGGGTTGCCCATAGGGCTGCAGTTGGTCAGTTGGGGCGAAGGCTTGAAACCGCTGCCCTTATGTGTGACAGCAAGTCTTCTGAGATGCCGAGTGCGGCGCCGAGGCTGGAGAGAAATTCCTGCTCGTTTGGGATCGCCGGATTGGCGACGAGCGTAGCCGCCGCCACGATTTGCGTCCCGAGTTCGGATTTACCGGCAACTGTCTGGCCACCCAAAATCGCGTCGAGCAAAGACTTCGCGTCGAACATGGACGACCTTCCTTCCACTAGCTCAGCTTCAGTCGTTACGCTCGGTATATCCCCCTGCCAGCATTTTATCGCCGAACGCGGAGACGGTGGTAGTGCAAAGGCTCTGATAAGATCTGCCCGCACCATCGCGTGCAGGCATCGCAAAATATAATAGCCGATGCTGGTCAACAGAGCATCGCTGTCTTCGGATACGTGGTTCCCTGGGCTGATGGGTAACACGCAAAGCCGACCAGTGCTACGACCATCACGCGACCCCGGCGCGGAAGGTGTTGGTTGGCGGCACTTGTAACACTCCGGTTGAGGCTACGCTTACTCCAATAGTCCAGCGCGTTGTAGGCTTCGGCGGCACCCGGATGCAAAGGTCGCCGGCTCTTAGGCTCAATGTAGCGCCGATTACTTGCAACCGGTGCTCGCCGCCTTCCGGCGCGATCCCTCGCCGATGAGCCGGGCAGTCCTTGTCGATGACGTAATGCGCATGGTCGCGCAGCTCCGCTTTCAGTCCGCTGCGAAGCGGCGCCGGATAGAGGTCAGTGCTTGCGGTAAATGGCCGAGAGGCTCGAAGCTGCGCGGCTGATATTGTCGCCCAAGCTCTTGGTGTTCTCGAAGGCGGCGACCCTCAATAGCCCGAGCGGGACCGCGAAGAATAGTCCGAAATTACCGGCAATGTGAATGATGGGCTCATTGGTCGGTTCGTCCCGATGCAACCTGGGCCGCATCACGGGATGAATGATCACGATGCCCAGCCACGCTATGGCGATGAAAAAAATGCAAAAAGCCAATGCCAGTTGTCAAAGATGTCAACGCCGTGAAAGCCGCCGGCCTCGAGCGCGTCGACCGCTGGACGAAAGCTCGCTGGGTTGTGCGGGACCTTACCTGCGCCATGACCCTTCTTTAGGCCGATCAGAGCAGCCTATAGTTTCTCGCCCACAGAAAGGAGACACCATGCGTCCGCCAGCTGCCGCCATGAAGGCGCTTCTCGACCAACCCGCGCTTCAGATCATGCCCGGCTGCGGCGACGGCATGGGTGCCCGGCTGATCGAGGAGGCCGGCTTTCGCACCGGGTTCGTCTCCGGCTCCAGCATCGCCGCGATGCGTCTGGCGATGCCCGATATGGACCTTTTGACCTTTCCCGAGATGGCCGATGCGGTCGAGACCGTCATTGCCGCGGCGCCCAATGTGCTGTGGCTGGCCGACGGCGACACCGGCTACGGCAACGCGCTCGCCGTCCAGAAGACGATCCGCGCTTACGCTCGACGCGGCGCCGCTGCAGTGCTGGTCGAGGACAAGGTGTGGCCGCGTCCGCTCGGGCATAACGGCGCCAAGCTGGTGATCGAGCGGGACGCCGCCATCCTGCGTTGCCGCGCCGCTGCCGAGGCATGCCGCGAGGAGGGCATCCTGTTGCTCGCCCGCACCGATGCGCGCACCTCGCGCGGCTTTGACGAGGCGCTGGCGCGGCTGAAATCGTTCGTGACCGAGGGCGCTGATATCCTGTTTCTCGACTCGCCGCAGTCGGAGGCGGAGATCCACGAGACCGTGGCGGCCTGCGACGGCAAGCCGGCGCTCGCCGTAACCTCGCCCGGCGGGCGGCACTTCATGCCGGGCAATGCAGAACTCGAACGCCTCGGCATCAAGCTCGTCGTCTTTCCGCAGGACGTTCTGGCGGCGAGCGTGCATGCCGTGCGCGCGGCCCTCGCCGGGCTCAAGGGCGGCGTCAAGCCACCGCTGGCGAGCCCGCCTGAGCTGGCGACGGCGATCCGCTCGGCCGACTACCTCGCCCGCGACGCCCGCTGGCCCGACCCGCGGTGAGCCGCTCGATGGTCCCGCTCTCCGTTCTCGATCTTTCGCCGATCACCGAAGGGAGCGACGCCGGTCAGGCGCTGCGCAATTCGCTCGACCTGGCGCGGCATGTCGAGGCGCTCGGCTACCAACGCTTCTGGATGGCCGAGCATCACAATCTGCCCGGCATCGCCAGTGCGGCGACGGCGGTGGCACTCGCCCATGTCGCGGCGGGTACCGACCATATCCGGATCGGCGCCGGCGGCATCATGCTGCCGAACCACGCGCCGCTCTTGATCGCCGAGCAGTTCGGCACGCTCGCCGCCTTGCATCCCGGCCGGGTCGAATTGGGTCTCGGGCGCGCTCCCGGCTCCGACCAAGTCACCGCACGGGCGGTGCGCCGCGCCTTGCTTGGCGGCGAGGAAAGCTTTCCCCAGGAAGTCGTCGAGCTGATGGGCTATTTCCGAGCGGCCGAACCCGGTCAGGCGGTCGTGGCAGTGCCCGGCGCCGGGCTCGACGTGCCGATCTGGATCCTTGGGTCCAGCCTCTACGGCGCGCAGGTCGCGGCCTATCTCGGATTGCCCTTCGCCTTCGCGTCGCATTTCGCGCCGGCGATGATGATGGACGCGATGAGGATCTACCGCGCGCGGTTCCGTCCGTCCGCGCAGCTCTCCTCCCCCCATGTCATGCTGGGGGTCGTTGTCGTCGCTGCGGAATCCCACGAGGAGGCGCGGTACCTGTATTCGTCATTGCAGCAATCGTCGCTTAACAACCGGACGGGGCGCCGCGGCCGGGTGCCGCCGCCGGTCGAGAATTTCGAGGCGCGGCTCGATCCTTACGCCCGCGCCATACTCGACGATGCGCTCGGTTGCGCCATTGTCGGCGCCCCCGACACCGTGCGCCGCGGCCTCGAGGATTTCATCGGTCGTACCGGCGCCGACGAGCTGATGGTGACCGCGAACATTTTCGACCACGCCAGGCGGAAACGCTCGTTCGAGATTGTCGCCGAACTGCACGGCGCGATGGAAACCGGCAAATCAGGCCTTTGACCGGTTCCAGCTAGACCCGCGCGAATGTGTCGCCCGTCAGAATGGCGCGCTCGCTGTCGGACATCCGGTCGGTGACCCAAAACGCGTCCACACCCTGTGACCTCCAATCCTCCCGAGAACTGGCTGATCCCGCCGCCGGTGGCGGGCGACGCTGGACTTACAGGTACTTCGCGGGGCGGATCATGGCCCGCCACATATGCGCGACCGGGCTGTTGTCATAGCCGAGCCCCTGCTCCGGCTGCCGGAAGTTGCGGCCGATGACGTCGGTGAATTCCTCGAGCTCGACATGCACGGTGGGATCGAATGAGTAGATGTCGTGTACGGTAATCTGTCGGCCCGACATGTACCATTTATGGTTCCGCATCCGCTTGTAGTCTTCCTCGATATAGGGGTCGGGGCGGTACTCCTGACCGAACGAAGTAATGTAGGATTGCGGGTATTCATAGCCGACCGACTCGTCGGGGTAGAAGCGCAACACCTGGTGGGCGCGGATTGCCCAGGTTACTTCCTCGTCGACATAGGGCTCGACCAGCTGCGCGCCCCAATAGCCGTGATCGCCGCGAATAAAGCCGATCGTCGAGATGTCGTGCAACAGGCAGGCGAGCACCATTTTCTCGGGCAGATCGGCCTTCACCGCATGCCGGGCGCTCTGCAATAGGTGCATGCAGGGGCCAAAGCGGTACTTGAAGAAATCCATCAGGGTCGGCTTTTCCGGCATTGCCGGCAGACGCGGATCGTCACCCATCAAGACGCGTGCGTTGGGATTGTCCTTCATCAGCGCGCCGGCGTTTGGCGCCGGGCTCATATCACCCTCGGCCATGCTGTAGAGGCGCGACTTGATGACGATATAGTCGAGCTCGCGGGACATCTTCTCTTCGAGCGCATCGGCACGCTGTGACAGGGTCATCGTGTCATTCACGGCGTCTCTCCTCTATCCCTGGTTTCCATAAACTTAACAGATCGTTTGCGGTGGAGGATGTTCTTTCGACATGGCCGCTCGTCGCGATCGCATGACAGACGGCCGGCTCCCCCGGGCAATGGCTGCGCATCTGCACAACGTCCGCCAAGTTTTTTGTTGCCCTTATACCAGGTCGATCCTCGCACGATGCCCGGACGTGGCGGCCAGGCGACGGTCGCGAGTCAACAGCGTCGCATCCAGGGCTTCCGCAAGCGCGACATAAGCGGCGTCGTAGGCTGTCAGGTTGTGCCGCAACTCCCAGACCCGCGGCAGCAACACGTCGTGCGGGTAGCGATCCAGGGGAAACCCGACCAAATAGTCCAGAGCCATGCGGCCGCGCGCGGGATCGATCTGCCCGATCGCCGCATACCGCCGCAACACCTGCGTCACTTCAAGATCGATCAGGTGCGGCGCATGCAGCGTTTGCTCAGTACCAAACAAACGCTCCCGCACAGCGGCAGCGGCAGGCGTCTGCAACAACGCTTCGACGAGCGCCGAGGCGTCGACCACGATCACCTGGAGTCGCGCTCGGTGCGGACCGCGTCCTCCGGTGACGGGATGGGGTTGGTTGCGGGAAGCTTCTCCAAGCGCTCGCGCAATTCTGCGAGAGTGGGTTTCTCGGCCGACCGGCGGAGCTCGGCGAGAAGATAATCCGAGAGGGACATGCCCGCGAGTGCGGCGCGCGACTTCAGCTTGCGATGGAGCGCTTCCGGAACATTGCGGATCTGAATCATCGTGGACATGTGGAAAACATGAAGTCATGTGAGACACATGTAAAGGCCGGAGGTTGTTATTCCCGACCCTGCGTGAAAGACTGCCCGATACGCGCGGCATAGTGAGGGACCCAATGATCACAAAATTCGACAGCTCCTATTACGGCACCGCCGACATGGAAAACCTCGGCTACAAGGGCACGCCGATCAACGACCGCTGCTATTCGAAAGAGGAGCTGGCGAAGGCGATGCACAAGGTCGTGGCCTATGCCAAATGCATGGACGAGCGCGGCTACGACACCTTCTGGATGGCCGAGCATCATTTCCAGCCCGAAGGCACGGAACTGATCCCGAACCTGTTGATGATGGCGATGCACCTATGCGGCATCACCAAGAACCTCAACATCGGGTGCGGCTTCAACATCGTGCCGATGTGGCATCCGCTGCGGCTGGCCGAGGATTACGCGATGGCCGACATCCTGACCGGCGGCCGGGTCATTTTCGGCGTCGGGCGTGGTTATCACACCCGCGAAGTCGAGACCTTTGGTTCGCCGCTCCTCGACCAGAACGCCAACCGCGAAATGTTCGAGGAGGGCGTCGAGGTCCTGTTCAAGGCCTTCGAGGGGAAGCCCTTCTCACACAAGGGCAAGTACTACACGATCCCGCCCGAGGTGCCGTATCGCGGCTACACGCTCAAAGAGATCACGCTGGTGCCGGCGCCGGAGCGGCTGCCGGTCGAATGCTGGCAGCCGATCCAATCGGGCTCCGAGCGCGCCTTCGACTTCATGGCGAAATACGGGATCAGCGGCGTGATCGGCGGCGGCTCGGCCGAAGGCGGGGCGGTCGAGCGGCACATGCTCGGGTTCCAGGCGGCCTATAAGCGCCGCGGCATCGAGCTCGAACTCGGCGAGCGGCTGGCGCTCGGCTACCAGTTCCACATCGCGTCCTCCCGCGAGCAGGCGATCCGCGAGGCGGCACCCCATTACGAAGAGAACATGAAAATGTTCGGCGAATTGCGCCTGGTGCGGGCCCTGACCGACGAGCAGATCGCAGCGATGCGCGACCCGCGCCTCGTCGGCACGGTCAAATTGCCGGCGATCGAGGATGCGGTGAAGGCCGGCGGCTTTCTCGCCGGCCGGCCGGAGGACATCATCGAGCAATTGAAGGCCGTCGAGAAGCGCTATCCCGGCCTCGACCGCGTCATCTGCGCCACGCCGCTCGGCACCCCGCTCGACATCCAGCTCGCAGACCTCGACCGCTTCGCAAAGGAGGTGATCCCCGCCTTCCGGGACACCCGAACCGCCGCCGCGGCGCAGTAGGCCCGAGGCTCAGCCGCCCGGGCGCCGGCTCGCTATCAAAGCGCGACGTTTAACGCAAATCAGGCTTTTTTTGTCGAGCATAACGGTCGCGCCATAACTGGCCTTCGGTTTATCAGCGGCCGAACGGCCTGGACCCACGCCGGCGATCGATGTCGCCTCTAGTGGCTCCCTGTAACCAGCGGATAGCCAGCGGATAGCAGGTTGGCGAAGCTCTGAAGCTCTCGGGTCTTTGCAGTTAAGCTGAGGAACCACTCTGGGAGCGCAGCAGCCGCGATCCGAGAAGGTTTAAATGCGGTAGCTATCGCGGCGGCGGTAAACAGCCCGACTGCTCCGCGCAAGCGAGAATGAGTGTTAATTAAAACGTAGCCCGAAAAGTCCGCCCGTTTCGGTTGCGTCTGTGAGTCTGATTGGAAGAACGAATTGATTCACATCGAACCCGGGACCGAAGCCATCTCTCGGAAGCGCGTCTGAATTCAGCGTGACGATATATTGGTAACCAATTGAGGAGGAGTGGTCGGCACCTAGCTGGAGCGCTTTTGCTACTTGGCGCTCGTCAACGCCGTCAAACAAATGACTATCATGGATAAGGAACCCGGGACCAAACCCACGGCGGGTTGTCAAATCCGCCAGCATCAGATCAAAGCAGAAAATTTGCATATTCGTAATACCCTTGCTGCGCTGCGCGTCGATTCGGATCTCGACGCTCGGTCCATTTGGGGTCGCGCTGACAGTTAAGCGGCCGGCTCTCTCGTATAGAGCATTGGAAAGCTCCTCGAAAACTAAGATGGCTTCCGCGAGAATTTCTTGTCGTTCGTGATGATCATTCTGAAGCGCCTTGAAGAGACGCGCTCGTTCTATGTCGAGCTCGGCTTTTGTGCTTTCGATCCGCTCCGCAGTACCTAGCCGCTGGCGAAGTCCTTCAGCCTCCGCCTCTGCCCGCCCGGCCTCTTCCTGGAGTCGGGCATAATGCTCAAGCGCGCCCCCGGACTGCAGGATCTCCATGAGCTGGCGTCGGCGGTTGTCCAGGCTTAGGCGCCGACGGTCTCTGTCGGAAATTCGTCTTTCCGTCGCCTGAATCTCGGAGGTTAGATGTGATCGCCGGTTCCGTAGGATGGCCAAATGGAACTCCTCTACCTCCTCAAAACGGCGGGCGACTGTGCCCGGCAGAACGATCCCGGCTTCGCCATAAAGCCGCTCGAGGTTGGAGGCAGCTGGGGCCCGCTCGGTTGCGAGCGCGTCTTCGAGTTGCAGAACCAACTCCCGGTCAGCAGTATTCGCATCATTTAGAACAGAAATCTCGCGAGTAATCTCTGAGGCTTCGCGCTCGAACTCCGTGTACTCCGGGACCACGTTGAAGTTCGCGAGCTGCTCACGAAGCCGCCGTGCTCGTGCCTTGGCTATTGTTACGCGGCTCCGAAGATCAGCGGCCGTCCCAAAGTATCGCCCGAGACCACCTTCCCTCGCAGCCTTGCGCAGTTCTGCCATCGCTTTCTCTTGGGTGCGTATCTCCTGGAACTCCGAAGAAATACGGGCATCGAGCCCAAGGAGGTAGGAGACGCATACCTGTTGGTCCCAAGGTTGCTGGTTCGTCGATTGGTGCGTTGGCGAAACGAAGCCGCCACTGTTCTGGCCGCGGGCAAAGTACGAGAACAACGACCGGAATGTCGGGCGAAACCGAGTGCGCTCATTTTCGTCCGGATCGGTGCGCAGGCCGAAGAATTCAGCGCCCAGCAGCGCGCGCCATTGTTCATTGGTGAATACCAGTTCGCCGGTTCTCGCTTCAAGCGACGGCTGAATAGGCCATGAGGATGTGTCTCCACGCAGACGAATGCGTGATGGCTTGGTGCCAGAGCGGGTCACATCGATTATCGCGCCTCCGATATCTACCCGGGCCTCGAAAGACCAAGGCGCGAGCGCGTCCGAGCGGAAGATACTCTCCTTTTCGACATTGCCGCGGAAGACGAAATGGACCAGTTCGACGAAGCTCGTTTTGCCGGCGCCGTTGCGCGACTGGCGATCGGTCGCCCCTTCGCTCTTATCTGCAAGGAGGATGTTGAGGCCGGGACCGAACGCCAAGCCCTTAAAGCTCGGGAGATCACTGGTCACACAGTGGATCATTATTGGGCCTTGCGGATTAATCCGCGCTCAAACTCTACCGCGCCTACGATGAAGAGGAGGTCGAGCGCCGCTCCTCGACCAGAACGCCAACCGCGAGATGTTCGAGGAGGGTGTCGAGGTCCTGTTCACGGCGTTCGAGGGCAAGCCGTTCTCGCACCAGGGCAAGTACTACACGATCCCGCCCGAGGTGCCGTATCGCGGCTACACCTTGAAGGAGATCACCTTGGTGCCGGCGCGGGAGCGGCTACCGGTCGAATGCTGGCAGCCGATCCAGAGCGGCTCGGAGCGCGCCTTCGACTTCATGGCCAAATACGGCATCGGCGGCGGTTCGGCCGAGGGGGGCGCGGTCGAGCGGCACATGATCGGGTTCCAGCAGGTCTATAAGTGCCGCGGCATCGATCTCGAACTCGGCGAGCGGCTGGCGCTCGGCTACCAGTTCCACATCGCGCCCTCCCGCGAGCAGGCGATCCGCGAGGCCGCCCCGCATTACGAAGAAAACATGAAGATGTTCGGCGAACTGCGCCTGGTGCGGGCCTTGACCGACGAACAGATCGCGGCGATGCGCGACCCGAAACTGGTCGGCACGGTCAGGCTGCCGACGATCGAGGATGCGGTGAAGGCGGGCGGCTTCCCTCGCCGGCCGCCCCGAGGACATCATCGAGCAATTGAAGGCCGTCGAGAAGCGCTATCCCGGCCTCGACCGCGTCATCTGCGCCACACCCCTCGGCACCCCGCTCGACATCCAGCTCGCCGACCTCGACCGCTTCGCAAGGGAGGTGACCCCCGCCTTCCGCGACACCCGAACCGCCGCCGCAGCGCAGTAGACCTGGATTAGCGGCCGGTCGCTCCCTCGGCGATATCAGCGCCGCCCGCGGCGGTCATGCCTCCCGTGTCGCGGCAGCGGACGTCAGATTTCGACTTCGGCGCCGAGTTCGATGACCTGATCGGCGGGGATCCGGAAGAACTCGGTCGGATGTGTCGCGATGCGGGTCAAACCCGCATAGAGACGCTCACGCCATCGCGCCATCCCCGGGCGCGCGGTCGATTTGACATTGGTCCGTCCGACAAAGAAGGACATTTGATGGAGATCATGATCGAGCCCCGGGATATGAGCACGGGCAAGTTCGCGCGGAACGTTCGGCGTCTGCGCAAAGCCGAAATGGATGTCGATCTGCCAGAAGCCTGGGCCGAGCTGATGCGCACGTATTCGATCTTGTCGCGCCACCCGCGGGATATTCTCGGTGACGATGCGGACAAACAGCACCGTCTTGTGCAACACTTTGTTGTGCTTGAAGTTGTTCAGCAATGTTACCGGCACGTTGTCGGTCTGGTTCGTCAGATAGACGGCAATGCCCGACACGCGGGCCTCGCAGGCGCTGTCTGCGGTCGCGAGAAATGAGGAGAGGGGAACGGGCCGCGCCGACAGTTGCGCGAAGATAAGCTGGCGCCCCTCGCGCCACGTCGACATCACGATGAACACAACCAACCCGATCGCCAACGGAAACCAGCCACCGCTCGGTATCTTCAGCGCATTGGAAGAAAACAGCGCGAGATCGACGAGCCCCAGCGGCAGGAAGGCCGCCGCTACGGCCGGCCATCGCCATCCCCAAACGCGGTGCGCCACTGCTACGGCGAGCACGGTCGTGATCACCATCGTCCCGGTAACGGCAAAGCCGTAAGCCGCAGCAAGCGCGCTCGAGCTTTGGAAGCCGAGGACCAGCGTCAGGACAGCGATGAGAAGCAGCCAATTGAGCTGCGGGATGTAAATCTGCCCGGATATATGGGCCGAGGTTTGCAGCACGTCGAGCCGCGGCATCAGGTCGAGCTGCATCGCTTGCCGGGTCAGCGAGAAGGCACCCGAGATTACGGCTTGGGACGCGATGACGGTTGCCGCCGTGGCCAACACCACGAGGGGCAATATCGCCCAATCGGCCGTCATGCGAAAAAACGGGTTTTCGATAGCGCTGGCGTCGGCGAGAACCAAGGCGCCCTGGCCGAGATAATTGAGCACGAGCGCCGGCAGAACCACCGCGAACCACGCGGCCCTGATCGGAAAGCGGCCGAAATGACCCATATCCGCGTAGAGCGCTTCGCCGCCGGTGATCGCCAGTGCGACGGCGCCGAGCACGACAAAGCTGATCGCCGGGTGGGCGGTGAAAAAACCCACGGCGTGGGTCGGACTAACCGCCGCGAGGATGCTAGGGGAAGCGCCGATTTGGATCAGCCCGAAGATGCCCAGCACAGCGAACCACAGCGCCATGACGGGGCCGAAATATTGGCCAACGCGTTCCGTGCCGCGCTTTTGCACGATAAAGAGCGCGAGCAGCACGACTACAGTCAGTGGCAGGATGAAGGGTTTGAGGGCGGGTATCGCCACCTCGAGACCCTCGACGGCGCTCAGCACGGAAATCGCCGGCGTGATCATGCTGTCGCCATAAAACAACGCCGCTCCCGCCAGGCCGAGCATGGTCAGGACCCAGGGTAGGTGCTTACTGGGAGCGCCCCAGAGCGCCAGCGCGAGGAGGGCAAATATTCCCCCTTCGCCATGGTTGTCGGCGCGCATGATCAGGAGGACGTATTTGACGGCGACCACGAGCAGGAGGGCCCAAATCAAGCAGGACAAAACGCCGAGAACGTTTTCCTGCGTTAACGCCAGGCCGTGCTCAGGGTTGAAGCACTCGCGAAACGTGTAGACGGGGCTTGTCCCGATATCGCCGAAGACAACGCCGAGTGCCGCGACAACAAGGCCACCGCGGCCTGGCGGGGTCTCCTGGTCATCCTCTGCCAGCTGTTCGGTCGGGCGGCTTGTCGCGAGCGCTTGTTGCCTTGCTTCGCCAGAGACGACCTCGCCGGAATGATCCCCCATGCCCCGCTCCTGTTTTCCGCCGATCGGTTCACAACTTTTGGGATTGTTAAGGCGAACGCGAGCCCACGACCAGAGAACCCTAATACGGCTGTAGCGAAACCGGCACCAGATGACGTCCAAGGAAGCGGATGACGGACGGCCTATGCCCGCCCGGATCGTCAACTCGAACTGGGCGAGCGGCTGGCGCTCGGCTACCGGTTCCACATCGCCTCGAGTCGCGAGCAGGCGATCCGCGAGGCCGCCGCGCATTACGAAGAAAACATGAAGATGTTCGATGAATTGCGCCTCGTGCGGGCCTTGACCGACGAGCAGATCGCGGGCGACCAGCGGCTGGTCGGCACGTCGAGGACGCGTCAAAGGGCCGGCGGTTTTTCTCGCCGGCCGCCCGGAGGACATCATCGAGCCAGCAGAAGGCGGTCGAGAAGCGCCATCCCGGTCTCGACCGCGTCATTTCCGCCGCGCCGCTCGGCATCCCAGCTCGAAGACCTTGACCGGTTTGCGAAGGAGGTGATACCGGCCTTCCGCGGTTGAGAGCCGGCCGAGGCGCGCGGCCGCGGAATAAAAGGAGACCGTGATGGCCGAAGACGCGAAGGGCGAATACCGGGGCCTTGCTTATCGTGAAGATCCTGCCCTGAAAGCGTGGCTCGCTAAGCGGCCATGCGAGGCGGCGCTGGAGCCGGCGCTGCCGATCATCGACCCGCACCATCACTTCTGGGACACGCCGCAGCGCGGGCACTATCTACTGCCGGAGTTGCTCGACGACATAAGCGGCGGACACAACATCGTCTCGACCGTCTTTCTCGAATGCCGCTCGATGTACCGCAAGGACGGTCCCGCCGAGACGGCGCCGGTCGGCGAGGTCGAGTTCGTCAACGGCATCGCGGCGATGAGCGCATCGGGCGGCTATGGTCCCTGCCGCGTCGCCGAGGCGATCGTCGGCCATGCCGATCTGACCCTGGGCGCACGCGTACGCGAAGTGTTGGAGACCGAGATCCGAGTGGGTGGCGGGCGCTTCCGCGGGATCCGCCACGGTGTGTCGTGGGACGAGCACGAGGCGATCCAGAAATTCGCTACACGCGTCGTGCCGCCGCATCTGGTGCGCGACCCCAAATTCCGCGAAGGCTTTTCCCAGCTCGCTCCGCTGGGGCTCAGCTTCGAATCCTGGCAGTACCATCCGCAATTGCCCGACGCGATAGACCTTGCCCGCGCCTTCCCGAATACGACGATCATCCTCAACCATGTCGGCGGCGTGCTCGGCGTCGGCCCTTATCGCGGCCGTCGCCAGGAAATCCTCGCCGGATGGAAGAAGGACATCACCGAACTGGCCAAATGCCCGAACGTCAACGTCAAGCTCGGCGGTGTCGGCATGACCTCCTTCGGTTTCGACTTTCATGAGCGCGACGTGCCCCCCTCCTCCGAAGACCTCGCCGCGGCTTGGCGGCAGTATATCGAGCCCTGCATCGAAGCCTTCGGCCCCAACCGGTGCATGTTCGAGAGCAATTTCCCGCCGGACAAGCAGTCGGGCGGCTACACCGAGCTGTGGAACGCGTTCAAGCGCATCACTTCGGGCGCGTCGGCGGCCGAAAAGACGGCACTCTACAGCGGGACTGCGGCGCGGGTTTACCGCATTACGGTTCCCTGATCCGGTGCGACCCGGCCGAGCTTTGGCCATGTCTCTTTTTCGATCCGCCATCGCCGCCGTCGTGTTCGGGGTCGGCGCGCCCGCGCTCGCCGACCCCGAAAACACCGCTTGGCCCAATTACCGGGAGGGCGATTTCACGATCGCGGATTACAAATTCGCCAGCGGCGAGACTCTTCCCCAGCTGAAGCTGCACTACCGTACGCTCGGCACGGCGCAGCTCAATGCCGCCGGCGAGATCGTCAATGGCGTATTGCTGTTGCAAGGCAATACCGGCACCGGCGCCAACTGGCTGCGGCCGACCCTGGCCGACGAGCTGTTCAGGGACGGACAGTCTCTGGATGCGAGCCGATATTTCATCATCATTCCCGACGCGCTCGGCCGCGGCGGCTCGAGCAAGCCCTCGGACGGGCTCAAGGGCAAATTTCCGCATTACCGCTACCACGACATGGTCGACAGCACACACCGGCTGGTCACCGAGGGGCTCAAGGTGGCCCATCTGAACCTCGTCCTCGGCAGTTCGCTGGGCTGCATGCACAGTTTCATGTGGGCCGAGACGTACCCCGAGCTGATGGATGCGATTGTCGGGCTCTCCTGCCAGCCGGTCGAGATCAGCGGCCGCAACCGGATTATGCGCCGCGCCGCGGCCGAGGCAATCCGTCACGACCCGGACTGGAACAACGGCAATTACGACAAGAACCCGACCCATTACATCTACAGCGCGGCGGCGGGATCATTCATGCCCGAGAGCGCTGCACGCGTCCAGGAGATGGCGCCGACCCGCGCCGCCGCCGACAAGCTTTATGACGAGCGAGTCGCGCGCATTGCCAAGGGCGATGCCAACGACTCGCTGTGGGCGATCGAGTCGATCGAGGACTACAGCCCCGAGGGCGACCTTCCCAAGATCAAGGCCAAGGTGCTGCTGATCAACACGGTCGAGGACGAGGCCAACCCGCCGGAGCTCGGCACGGTCGAGCGGGCGATGAAGCGGATCCCTGACGGCCGCTATGTGCTGATCCCCTACAGCGACAAGACGCACGGGCATTTCACCCATTATTACGCCGCGCTCTGGAAGCCCTACTTGATCGATTTTATGCGGACGCTGCATCCCGCTGCCGCGGTTCGGTAAGGGCGTCGCCATTGTCCAGAGGCAAACCGATATTCCTCGACTACGACCAGGCTGCGCTCGACGCTGCTTATGACCAGTCGGCCTACGCGGCGAACCGGGAGCAGTTGATCAAGCGCCGCATCAGGGACAGTGAGCTCGCAGGTCGACGCGTCGGCGAGCCACAGCGCGTTGCCTATGGACCCACCGAAATCGAGCGGCTCGACATCTACCGCAGCGGATCCGTCGCGGCGCCGGTCTTTGTCTTTATTCATGGCGGGGCCTGGCGCAGCGGCCGCTCGAAGGAGTTCGCGACACCGGCCGAGATGTTCCTCACCGCCGGGGCGCATTACATCGTGCCCGACTTTGCCTGGGTCCAGGATGTCGGTGGCAGCCTGATGGTGCTCGCCGAGCAGGTGTGCCGCGCCATCGCGTGGGTGTGCGAGAATGCCGCCCGTATCGGCATTGACGCCACCCGGCTCTATGTCGGCGGCCAGTCCTCGGGCGGGCATCTCGCTGCAGTCGCCTTAACGACCGACTGGCAGCGCGACTTTGGTCTGCCCGCGGACATCATCAAAGGCGGCATGTGCATCAGCGGCATGTATGATCTGACGCCAGTGCGGCTTTCAGCGCGCAACGCCTATGTCGCCTTCGATGATGCGACAGTCGCGGCACTGAGCCCGATACGACATCTCGACCAATTGCGAGCGCCGTTGATTGTCGCCTATGGAACTTGCGAGACTCCCGAATTCCAGCGCCAAAACCGCGAATTCGCCGCCGTGGTGGAAGCTGCGGGCAAGCAGGTGCGGCTGCTGGTCGGAGATCACTACAACCACTTCGAATTGCCGGAAACCTTAGGCAATCCCTACGGTCTTCTCGGACGCGCAGCGCTCGAGCTGATGGACCTGACATCGGGGTCGCACGGATACGCGCACCGAAGCGAGTGAGAGATGAGCGAGCAGCGGACGAGCCAACCATTGCGGACATTGTCCTTTGCCCAGCCGACCCATTGCCGGCGCTACGAGGGACGCGTCGCGATCGTGACCGGCGCGGCGCAGGGGCTCGGCCGCGTCATTGCCAAACGGCTCGCAGAGGAGGGGGCGAAACTCGTCGTCTGCGACATCCAGGAGGACCGGCTCACAACGGCTGCGCGCGAATCGCAAGAAGAGACCGGCATGCCGTTTTTGGCGGTCGGCGGCGACCTGAGCGAACCGGGTGTCGCCGATCATATGGTCGAGCGCGCGCTCGGCGCCTACGGGCAGATCGACACCTTGGTCAACAACGCCGCCGCGCTAATCCGCCTGCGGCTCATCGATTTCACCGAGGAGCTGATGCAGAAGGCGGTGCGCTGGAATGTGTGGAACACATTGCGCTGCTGCAAGGCGGTGTTGCCGCATATGATGGAGCGCCGCTACGGCCGCATCGTCAATATCGGCGGCGAGGCGTGGCGCACCGGCGCGCCTTATCACACGTTGCTTGCCGGTATCGGCAAAGGCTCGATGATTGGGCTTACGATTACCTTGGCGGGCGAGACCGTGCGGCACGGCATCACGGTCAACTGCGTCTCGCCGGGTGCGATTGAAACCGAGGCCGATGGCGCCCACAACTCGACCCCGCCCGGCTTTCGTGAGCCCGGCTGGACCGACCCCGAGTTTTTCGCGGAGATGGCGAAGATGGCCGCTGGCCGGGTAGTGGGCATGGGCCGCCCCGCGCATCCCACCGAAGTCGCCGCGGCGGTCGCTTTTTTCGGCTCGCCCGAGGCCGCATTCGTCACCGGCCAGCATCTCGGGGCAAGCGGCGGCGTCGCGATGCTGTGATTGGGAGGAAGGCTGATGGATATGGCGGAAATGCAAGACCTGATCGTCGACGATCGCGCGCGCGGCGTCTTTCGCGTCAACCGGCGAGTGTTCACGGACCCGAAAATCCTGGAAGAGGAGCGGCGCGAGGTCTTCGATCGCTCTTGGCTCTATGCAGGCCATGAATCGGAGATCGCCAAACCGGGCGACTTCGTCACCCGAAAGGTCGGCGGGCGTCCGCTGATCCTGGTGCGTGACGGCGCCGGCGCAGCGCGCGCGTTCCTCAACACCTGCCCGCATCGCGGCAATATCGTCTGCCGCGAGCCCGCCGGCTCGACTCGGCTCTTTCGCTGCTTTTATCACGCCTGGGCCTTCGACCTCGGGGGGCGGCTGGCCGCGGTTCCGGGCGACGACGCGTATACGCCGGCCTTCGACCGTGGGGCCCTCGGCCTCCAGCCGGTGCCACGCCTCGAGAATTATCGCGGGATGATGTTCGTCAGCTTCGACCGGACGATCGAAAGCCTGGTCTCCTATCTCGGCAACGCCCGTGAATATCTCGACCTGATGCTCGAATTCGGCGGCGAGGAGGTTGAGATCGTCCCCGGCTCGCAAGCCTACAGCATGAAAGCGAACTGGAAGCTGCTGGTCGAAAACAGCATGGACGGCTACCACGCGATGCCGACCCACCAGCGCTTCTTCAACCAATATCTCGCCGATATCGGCATGGACACATCGAGCTGGGCCGGCCCCAACCGCATCCAGGGCATCGGTCTCGCGCTCGGCGGCGGCCACGCCGTGATCGAAAACCGCGCCCGGGCATTGCCGATAACCGGCACCGCCAAGCAGGAGCTCGACCAGATCCGCGCTCGTCTCGTGGAACGGGTCGGTCCCGAGCAGGCACACCGCATCGCCGACTACAGCCGCAACCTGTTCATCTTCCCCAATCTGATCCTGATCTCGTCGTGGCACACGATCCGCACCTGGTACCCGCTGGCGCCCGACTACATTGAGATCGACGCTTGGGCCAACCTGCCGCGTGGCGAGTCGCCGGAATTGCGGCAGCGACGGTTCGAGAACTTCATCTCGTTCCTGGGGCCCGCGGGGTTTGGCACGCCGGACGATGTTTACGCGCTGGAAGGCTGCCAGCGCGGGTTTGCGGCGTGGCGCGAATTGTCGTGGTCGGACATCTCGCGCGGCATGGGGCGCGCGCAGCCGTCGAGCCAGGACGAGTTGCAGATGCGCGCCTTCTGGCGGCGCTGGCACGCGCTGATCCAGGGCATGCGCGGTCCGACCGACTGCTCCGACCGGCCGGAGCAGTTCGCCGCGGCCGAGTAAGGCCGGCCCATGGCTGCCGCGTTCACAGTCGACGAGATCGAGCGCTTCTTGATCGACGAAGCCGCACTCCTCGACGAGTGGCGGCTCGAGGAATGGCTGGCATTGATAGCGCCGGATGGCCGCTATCTGGTGCCGCCGCTCGATGCGCCCGACGCTAATCACCGCGATACCCTGTTCCTGATTGCCGACGACCGGCGCACGCTCTCCTCGCGCGTCCGGCAGCTTTTGAGCGGCACCACCTGGGCCGAGAACCCGCGCTCGCGCACCCGCCGGCTGATCACGAATGTGCGGCTGCTCGCGGCCGAGGGCGGCGAGGCGCGCGCCACCGCCAATTTCGCCGTCTGGCGCTTCCAGCACGAGCAGGCCGACGTCTATGTCGGGCAATATCGGCACCTGCTGGTGCGCGGCCCCTCCGGCCTCTTGTTCCGCGAGCGCCGCGCCGTGCTCGACCTCGAAACGCTGCGCCCACACGGCAAACTGAGCTTCATCCTCTAACCCCCCGCGCTGGGGAGATCTAGGCTCAGGCCGCCTGGGCGAATGCGGTCTGCACCTCCTGCTCGTAAGCCAGCAATTTGCGCACGCTCGGCCGCTGCTGCATCCGCTCGAAATGCGCCATGCAGTTCTTGAATTGCGAGAGATCGAGGTTGAACTGGGTGCCTCGCCGGAAGCACCAGAAGAAATGGGCATCGACTGCGGTGAAATGGTCGAAGAACCATTCGCGATCGGCGAGCTTGTCCTCGGCGATCTGGTAGTTCTCGAACAGCTGCTGGGCGGCGAGCCGCCGCACCGACTCTTCCGCGCCCGGCAGGTCGCAGACGCGTGGGGGTGAATTGATGCGGGACAGGAACGGGTGGATGCCGGAGGCGCACCAGGCCAACAACGAGATCGCGTGCAATTCCTGCATTGGATCCGCGGGAAGTAGCTTCGCCGCCGGGAAATTCCGGGCGATCCAAATTTGGATGGCAACATTTTCGGTCAGCGGCTCGCCGTCAATCACCAGCACCGGCACCTTGTGCTTGGGATTGAGCTGCAAATACTCGTGCGACATGTGCTGCGATTTACGGAAATTCAGTGGGCGCACCTCGAAAGGCGCGCCGGCCTCGGTTAACGTCACATAGGGTACCAACGAACAGGCGTTGGGGGCGTAGTAAAGGATCAGCGGCATCCCAAATCTCCTAAGCGATCGGTCAAACGACCGCGGCTACGGTTAGGAACCATCCCTCTCACGGTCGGTCGAGGACGCGGTTCAAGAACGCGTCCATCCTCTCTGTCGCCGATCTCGACAGATCGTTTGGGAACAGCGTAAAGCCGTGCGCGCCGCCCGGATAGATCGCCAGCTCCGCCTCGTTGCCCGCCGCGACCCAGCGCGCATGCATGAACAGCGTATCGTCCAGCAGCGCATCCTTTGTTCCGACGGTGAACAGCGCCGGACACAAATTCTTCAAATCCGCATATAAGGGCGAGATGTCGGGCACTTGCCGGTCCGTGACGGTCGGCAAGAACGCATTGTAGAATTGCTGCATGTCGATTGTCCGCAATACCAGCCGCGTATCGCCGAACTGACGCTGGCTCGGCGTCATGCTGAGATCGAACGCGCCATACACGATATTGGCGCCGCGAAACCCGGTATAGCCATGACGATCGCGCATCCGCAGGATTGTTACCGCGGTCAGGTGTCCGCCTGCGGATTCACCGCCAATCGTCAGTGTGTCGGCGCCAAACTCTTTCTTGCCGTTCCGCACCAGCCAAACAGCGGCGGCTTCGCAATCGTCCGGGCCAGCCGGATAGGGGTGTTCCGGCGCCAGCCGATATTCGACGCCGACGACGGCTTGGCCCGTGTTGTCGGCGATCCGTTCCAGCATCGGGTCTTGCATGTCGGCGCCGCCGAGCACCCAGCCGCCCCCATGCAGGTGCAGGTAGATTCCGCGCGGCTGTGCCGGTGCGATCACCCGCAATGGGATCTCGTTGCCGTCCTTGCCGGTGATGGTAAAGGTTCGCGCCCGGCTCGACATCACCGGGGCGGGAAACGGCCCCTCGCCGCGCCGGCGGGCCGCGCGGGAGGCCTCGGCGCCGGTGATCCACCAATCGGGCTGCCCGGTCATCAGCGCGATCATCTCTGCGTTCAGCTTTGCGGTGTCGGGGGCGATCGCCGCATCCCTGAATAGAGCGGGATCGAACGGGCGTGTATCGGTCATGGCATTCTCCTCAGCGCGCGAGGCCAGTACGATATCGAAAGCTGAACCGCCGGCCTCCGGCAGTTTTCGCATCCCTATTGGGAAGGAAGGATCGATGCAACGGCTCGCAGGGAAAGTAGCCTTTATCACCGGCGCCGGCACCGGGATCGGCCGCGCTACCGCCATCCTGTTTGCGCGCGAGGGCGCCAAGGTGGCTATTGCCGAAATCGATGCCCGGGCCGGCGAGGAAACGGCGCATCTCGCAGGCAGCGAAGCGATCGCGATCCACGCCGACGTGACCGACTCGGACAGCCTCCAATCGGCAATCCGCGCGACCGTCGACAAGTTCGGCCGCCTCGACGTGCTCCACAACAATGCGGGCGGCTCGACCGCGCGGGACGACACCGCGGTCGACGCGCCGCTCGACGAATTCTGGCGGGCGATCAAGCTCGATCTCTACGGTACGTTTCTCGGCTGCAAATTCGGCATTCCTGAACTGATCAGGGCGGGCGGCGGATCGGTCATCAATATGAGCTCGAACGTCGCGCTGATGGGGGTCCCCGGCCGCGATTGCTATACTGCGGCAAAGGGCGGCATCGCCGCGATCACCCGTTCGCTCGCTGTCGCTTATGCGCCCCGGAAAGTTCGCGTCAATGCGATCGCTCCCTCGGCGACGATGACCGAGCGGGTCAAGAAACTGGTGGCGGGCAATGCTGCCCTGACGCGCCTTGCCGACTCGCATCTGCTCGGCCTGATCGAGCCCGACGACATCGCCCTGACAGCCCTCTATCTCGCGAGTGATGAATCCCGCATGGTGACCGGGCAGGTCCTGCCGGTCGACAGCGGGGTGACCATCTCGTGATGAAGACGCGGGCCGACAGACGAGGCTTTGGCGGCGGGCCCGGCGCGGGTTACGCTGCCGCTCGAGATCAGCAGAAAGGGATGACCATGGCCAAGGCGTATTGGGTGGCAACGTACCGATCGATTTCGGATCCGGAGGCACTGGCCGGTTACGCCAAGCTCGCCGGCCCGGCGATTGAGGCCGCCGGCGGGCGGTTTCTGGCGCGCGGAACGGCGGCCAAGGCCTATGAGGCCGGTGTCGTCCAGCGCGTCGTGATCATCGAATTCGACAGCGTCGCGAAGGCAACGGCCGCTCACGACAGTCCGGCATACCAGGAAGCGCTCAAGGTCCTCGGCAAAGGCGCCGATCGCGACTTGCGGATCGTCGAGGGCGTCGAGTAGCGCCCCCAACGATGCCGCCTTAGCTTCAACGCCTCCTCGCGCCGAACCATCCGCTCGGCTCGTATCCGCTATTCTTCCGGGAAAAGGCGCGATCAGTGGCGGTCTCGATCGAGCCCATCCAACAACGTGGTGGCGTCGTGAGCAATGGCTTGGCGAGGCGCAAGGGATGCCGCCCTGCGGAGCCACACCCGAGCACCGGTCTTCTCGCCTTGCGCGCCGGCGCTGCGTCCGGCGCGCAAAAAGAGATCGGCGGCAGCGGCTTTGTCGCCTGTGCGCTCGGCCGCCGCTCCTTCAATCGCCAAAGCGCGCGCAAGCCCCCGATAATCGAGGGTTGTCTGGCGAGTTCCGCGGCGCGGGCAGCCTGCTGTCGGGCTTGTGCCGGATCGCCTAGCCACAGTGCGAGCCGCGCTGCGATCTCCGACGAATCGGCTTCAAACCGCGGTGTCTTCTCTCCGCTGAGGGCCTGTGCGGACCCGGCGAGCCCAACCTCGTCGCCCTTATCATCCGCGATCAGACCGCGCAGAAAGGCGGCCCCTGCTACGGCATCGGCATTGTCGCCACGTTGGACGAGTTGCGCTGTCCGATCGGCTTCAGCCGTCGCCCCGGTGCGATAGAGCGCGGTCGCCTCGGCCAGCAATAAGGCGGGAAACGGCTTTGCACCGCGACGTTCGAGTTCGATGCGAGTCGCCCGCGCATCGTGCCCCCTACCCCGGGCTGACGTCTCGGATCGATGCTCCCGGCATCCATGTTGACCGAACCGGCTCGATCAGGATGAATGCAAATATGCGGGAGAGATCACATTCCGGGCGCGGCATTTCATGCGCCGCACTTCACTCGGTTGCGCCCGACAATCATCCAGGAGACCCATGATGCCGCGTTTGAAATTCGGCGCCTTCCTTGCCCCGCACCATCCGGTCGGCGAGCACCCAATGCTGCAATTCCGTCGCGATCTCGACCTCGTCGAGCAACTCGACCATCTCGGCTATGATGAATTCTGGTGCGGCGAGCACCATTCGAGCGGCTGGGAGATGATCGGTTCGCCCGAGATGTTCCTCGCCGCCGCGGGCGAGCGGTCAAAGCGCATCAAGCTCGCCACCGGGGTCATCTCGCTGCCCTATCACCACCCGTTCAACGTCGCGCAGCGCATGGTGCAGCTCGACTGGATGACCCGTGGGCGGGCGATCTTCGGCTCGGGCCCGGGCGCCCTCGCCTCCGACGCCCACACGCTCGGGATCGACCCGATGGTCCAGCGCGACCGCCAGGACGAGGCGATCGGCATCATTCGCCGGCTGTTCAATGGCGAGCGCGTCACTGCAAAAAGCGACTGGTTCACGCTGCAGGACGCAGCCTTGCAGTTGCTGCCTCTGCAAGAGGAGATGCCGTTCGCCACTGCCTCGCAGATCAGCCCGTCGGGCATGACATTGGCCGGCAAACACGGGATCGGCGTCATTTCGATCGGCTCGATGGCGGAAGAAGGTCTCAACGCGCTGCCGACGCAATGGGGTTTTGCCGAAGCCGCCGCCAAGAAGCACGGACAAACCGTCAACCGCAAGGATTGGCGCGTGCTGCTCTCGTGGCACATCGCCGAGACCCGCGAGAAGGCGATCGCCGAGGCCCGCGAAGGCCTGCTGCGCCACCACAACCAGTACATCGTCGGCACCTTGCAGCGGCCGGGCGCAACCGCGTTCAAGGATTCGGACGAGGCGATCGAAAAGACCGCATTCGGCGCCGGCGCCGCGGCGACAATCGGCACCCCCGACGATTTGGTTGCGCGGCTCAAGCAAGTGCTCGAGATGAGTGGCGGCTTTGGCACCGTCGTCGGCTTTGTGCACGACTGGGCCAACCCGGAAAACACGACGCGCAGCTGGGACATGGTCGCGCGCTATGTCGTCCCGCAAATCAACGGCTATCTTGCCGGCTTGCAGCAATCTCAGCATTTCGTCGCCACCAACCGCGGCGTTTTTGACCGTGCGAAAGAAGCGATCATGGCCAAGATCAACGAAAACGAGGCCGCTGTCGCCGCCCTGTCGGTGACAAGGGGGTCGCGCCTGGGCGATGTGGCCTCGGCCAGCAATATCCCCGATCTCGACAAGGCCCGCACCCAGGCCGGACGGCGGTGAGCGGGGGGTCAGGAGAACAGCATGGCGCTGCTCATCATCGAACTCGACAAGCGTATCGGTAGCGCGGCGGCGTGGCGCGACATCTTTTCGGAACAGCTTCCGGATCTGGAGGTGCGATTTTGGCCGGAACCGGGAGAACCGGCGGATATCGAGTACCTCGCCTTCATGCATCCGGATTTCGACGCGTTGCCCGTTTTCCCGAACCTGAAGGCGATGTTCAGCCGCTCCGCCGGGGTCGAGGCGTTTGTCAACCATCCCAAGCTGCCGAGGGTTCCGCTCGGCAAGATGGAGCCGCCCGGCGGCGACCCGATGATGACCGAATATGTCGTCATGCACGTATTGCGCTTTCATCGTGACATGCCCGCCTATCAGGCGGCCCAGGCCAATCGGGAGTGGCTGAGAAAAAGGATTGTGCGGCCCGAGGAACGGCGCGTCGGGTTTCTCGGCTATGGCATGATGGCGAAGGCGCCAGCGCTGGTGTTGAAGTCGCTAGGCTTTCCGGTCTCGGCCTGGGTTCGGTCTCCGCGAAAAAAGGAGGAGGTGCCGATCTTTCACGGCCGCGAGCGACTCGAGCCGTTTCTCAATCAGACCGACATCGCCGTCTGCCTGTTGCCGCTGACACAGGAAACCGAAGGCATCTTTTGCGCCCGCACTTTTGCGATGATGCCGAAAGGGGCGATGCTGGTGAATGTCGGGCGCGGCAAGCATGTTGTCGACGCGGATCTGATCAAGGCGCTCGATTCGGGACAGTTGTCCTACGCTGCGTTGGACGCGCTGTGGCCCGAGCCGCTGCCCGCCGAGAGCCCGCTTTGGCTGCACCCCAAAGTCACCGTGATGCCGCACGTGGCACGGCGGCCGACCGTTCGTCAGCTCGTGACCGAGATTGCCGCCAATATCCGAAGCCTCAGGGCCGGCGGCCGGCTGTTCCAGGAAATCGACAAGGCAATGGGGTACTAACTTCTAAATATTTTCTAAATTTGACCCTTGCGGTCGCTGAGACCCATAGTGCGGGCTCATCGGGCGGCCCTATATTTCAGTAAATAAATAGCTCTTTGTGGCCTTGGTGCCGCTTGCTCAAACGGAATAACAGGATCGGTCCAGTCGCTGCCGAAGGCTATTTCGTCGTCCGTGAAGAACCTGCGGACGGCTGACGAGCGTCAACTGCCGGGTAGTGCTCGGCTTTTCCCGCGAAAAGCTAAGGCTATTCTAGGCCGCCGGACGCAAGACCGCTGCTTCAGCCGGACCATCGATCCACATTCGAAACCACAGCTCCAGCATCAATAAGGACCACAGCCTCGGGTGATGGTCGCGGGCGAAACTGCAATGCTCGGCGAGCAGTCGGCGAATGTATTCCGGGCGGAACAGGCCACGCTCGCGCGCAGTGCGGTCGAGCAGAGTATCGTGGGCCAGCTCCTTGAGCTCGTTGCGCAGCCATTGATCGACTGGGCAGCTGAACCCCATTTTTCGCCGATAGAGCAGCTCGGCGGGAAGATACGGCTTCATTGCCGATTTAAACAGCGACTTGGTCATGCCGCCCGCCATCTTTACCCGGTCGGGAAGACCGACCGCCCATTCCATCAATTCATGGTCGAGCAACGGCGAGCGGGCTTCGAGGCCATGAGCCATGCTGGCGACGTCGACCTTTACCATCAGGTCATCCGGCAGGTAGGTGTGGATGTCGGCCCAATTGGCCGCGGCGACCAGCCCCTCGGCTTTGGCGAAATACGGGTCGAGGAGATCGAATGCCGATTGCTCGAGCTGGTCGCGCATCGCACCGCCATAGCAATCCTTCCTGTCCGCATCGGTGAAGGTCACGAGAGTTGGGGCGTAGCGCCGGGCCGGCTGCTCCCGGGGGGCTCGCAGCACCTCACGGATCCGGGAAATCTTGCACCTCCGTTCCAGTGATCGGGGCGCCAGAAACAGCAGCTTCTCGAGATGCGTCCGACCCCAACCCGGCATTTTGTCGAGCGCGGCGATGTGGTGCATCGCCCTATATCGCCCGTAGCCGAGAAAGCATTCATCCCCGCCGTCGCCGTTGAGCGCGACCGTGACCCGGCGCCGCGCCAGTTCCGACACGTAATAGGTCGGGATTGCCGACGGATCGGCGAACGGCTCGCCATAATGCCATACCAGCCTAGGCAGCACCGACACGGCGTCGGGCTCCACGACCAGCTCCTCGTGATCAGTTGCGTAGCGATCCGCAACCATCCGGGCGTAGCGCCGTTCATCGTATTTCTTTGCTGCAAAGCCGATCGAGAAGGTCTTGACCCTCCCGCCACCGGCGCGCGCCATCATTGCGACGACAGAGGAAGAATCCACGCCGCCCGACAAAAAGGCGCCGAGCGGCACGTCTGAGACAAGTCTCAGACGCACTGCCTCTTCGAGCCGGTCGACAAGCTCGCGGCGCAGCTCTTCGATGGCCGGACGTCTTTGCGCCGAGTGCGGCTCCGGCAGGCGCCAATATTGGACGAACTCCGGGTTGCCAAGGCTGCCGTCCGAGCAGGCGTTGGCCACCAGGTAATGAGCGGCCGGCAGTTTCCGGATCCCGGTAAAGGCGGTATCCGGGGCCGGCACATAGGACAAGGCGAGATAGCGGTCGATTGCCGACAAGTCGGGCTGGCGCGAGAAACCCGGCCAGACCAACAGTGCCTTGATCTCGGAGCCGAAGAGAAACGCGTCGGGTGTGGCTGCGTAGTAGAGCGGCTTCTTGCCGAGCCGGTCGCGAGCGAGGATTAGCCGCCGCGATCGCTGGTCCCAAACAGCCAGCGCAAACATCCCGCGCAGCCGAGAAAAGATCTTGGGGCCCCAGGCATGCCAGCCGTTGACGATGACCTCGGTGTCGCTGCGGCTGCGGAAAGAATAGCCGAGGGCACCGAGCTCCCGCCGAATCTCCGCGAAATTGTAGATTTCGCCATTGTAGCTTATCCAAACCGTCCCGTCCGCGCTTGCCATCGGCTGATGGCCGGCGGGCGTCGGGTCGATGATCGACAAACGGGCGTGGGCGAGCCCGGCCTGGCCGTCGGTCCAAACGCCTTCATCGTCCGGTCCTCGATGCCGCACCGTCGCAATCATCCGCCACAACTGCGCCTCGATTTCGCCCCTCGGCCTCGGCGCGCCGGCCGTCAGAAAACCCGCAATGCCGCACATCACGAGTTTCGGAAAGATGAGGTCACGCCGCAGAAACCATGCTGTGAAGGGCGGCAAGCCGATGGCGATAGGTGTGGCCGTCGTGCACCATGGTGTAAGCCGCCTCGGCCACCCGCGAGCGCTCCGCCGCTTCGCGAAAGCGTTCGATCACCTCTCTCAGATTCCCGAGATCGGGATCGAGCGCGATATAGTGCCGGTCGGCTTGCATGATATCGTTATACCGGCCACGAAGCAGGATCTGGCAGGTTCCGGTCCCCGCCGCGTCGAAATGGCGCGACGAAATGCATTTGGAGTAGGCCGGACAGCGCGGCCGGCCGGCGAAAAACCGCGCCCAGATCTCCTCGAAGCTGACAACGTCCTGGTTGATCGCCTCATGCCGCAGCGGCGATCTCTTGAGCAAATGCTTCAGCGCTTCCTTCAGATGAAAGGGCAGGCGTCGGCTCGCCGTGTGGAGCAAGCCGTCGGCACGCAGGGTCCCGCGGCCGGCCTTCCCGGCGATATATTCGCGGATCTCCCGAGCGGTCCGATCGTCCCGCTCAAGATACCACGAGCCGGCCTCGTTGCCGATCGTGCCGCGGCAATCGTTGAGAAACGCCGCCCATCGCGGCCTGTCGAGCCGGCCCATCGTATCGATGTCAACGCGCAGGCCGGCCTTCGGTCCGACTTCCGCAAAGGTATCGTAGACGCGGTTGCGCTCGTCATCGCCCAGGAAAACCGGATATCGGGCGCTCCGTCCGCCGATGTCGGTGGCGCGCGCGGTGTCGGGCTTGTCGCGCCGGAATACCCGTTCGTTCAACGCATGCGGCAGAGGAAGGACAGTCGCCCCGATATCGCCGTAGAGCCAGCGTCCAGCCTCGACCGGCAGCTGGGTCCCAATAAAATCGGCGCGGACCTGCCGCAGGAATGCACGCTTTTCGGCGAGCCCGGCCCAAGGCAGGTTGTACTCGTTGCCGACCAGCATCAAGAACTTGCCGCGCCGTGAATTGAGCGCGCCGCTCAGAGGTTTGATATAGTCGAGCGTGTCGGCCGAACAGGCGTGCAGCGCGACAATCAGCTCCGCCTTTTCGATAGCCCCCGCGGCTGCCCTGCGCTCGGATCGCTTAAAGACGTTGAACGACCTTGCCTCGAACTGCGAGGCAAAGCGGAAAGCATCCAGCCAATCGATGTAATAGGAGGATCGCGTGCTGTACTGGACCGTCAAGACGACGGTCTGGATGCGGCTTTCGCGCAGCATTGGAGGTAGTCTGCCATAATTTCCACCGCCTTCACTGCGGCATGCCCATCGCCATAGTCGGTGATCTCGCGGCGCGCGGCGTAGTCCGGCCCCCTCCACAAGCGGTTCCAACCGGCAGCAATGGTTTCCACCCATTCGGTTTCGCTGCGCAGGGTAACACATGGAACGCGGTGAAAATAAGCCTCCTTTTGCAGTCCGCCCGAATCAGTGAACACAGTGACGGCGGATTGGATCAATCGATGCATATCGAGATACCCGAGCGGGTCGCAAAGGGTCAGCCGGCCGGGATCGATATGCCATTCCGCAAGCTGCTTTCGGGTTCGAGGATGGATCGGAAAGACGATCGGATAGTCACGGGCTCGATCGTTGAGAAAGGTGAAGACTGCGTTTAATGCTTCTGGCTCGTCAGTGTTCTCGGCGCGATGCAGTGTGGCGACAGCGTAGGTCCGCCCGTCGATCCCAAATCGTTGAAGCACCTCGGACTGGTTGAAGTTGGCCGCTGCGAAGCGGACGGCATCGTACATGACATCGCCGATGTCGTGCACCCCGGCGACGATCCCCTCGCGGCGGAGATTCTCGACCGCGGTTTGAGTTGGGCAGAGGAGTAGGGTGCTGACATGGTCAGTAAGCACTCGGTTTATTTCTTCCGGCATGCGTCGGTTGAAGGACCGCAGCCCCGCCTCGAGGTGGGCGATTGGTATGTGAAGCTTGCCGGCTGCGAGCGCGCCGGCCAATGTCGAATTCGTGTCGCCCGGCACCAGAACGAGGTCCGGCATTTCCGCCATCATTACGTGTTCGAGCGCCTGCAGCATTCTGCCGGTCATCTCGCCGTGGTGGCCGCCGTGAATTCCGAGATTGATACTGGGCTCCGGGATTTGCAGTTCGTCAAAGAAGACCCGAGACAGCGCCGGATCGTGGTGCTGGCCGGTGTGAACCAGAACCTCGCTGAGGTCGTCGCGAGCGGCGATAGCTCGAGAAATGCCCGCCGCCTTGACAAATTGCGGGCGAGCACCGACGACCGTAAGAATACGTAATGCGCTCACCCGTAAGCGGCGCGCAGTTCAGGCATAAAGCGCTCATGCTGCAACATGCGTGACGCGATCAGGTCGCGATTGGCTTGCGTCCACTCGATCGTGCGGACGAGGCCGTCGCGCAAGGGCGTCGTGGCGGCAAATTTCAGCTGGGCGCAGGCCTTCTCCGTAGCGCCAAAGCGCCTGCCCGAGCGGTCCCAAGAGCGCGCCGGTGCAAGCGCCAACGGCGCCGGGTTGCCGGTCAGTTCATTGACCGAATGGGCGAGATCGAGGATCGACGTCTCGATTCCAGAGGCAAGATTGTAGACTTCGCCCGATTTTCCGTGCAACGCGCAGGCGAGAAGGCCGCGCACAATGTCATCAACGAAAATAAAGTCGCGGGAGGCAATGCCGCCGTTGTCGACCGGCAGCTGCTCGCGATGCAACGCCCTCCAGATGAAGCTCGGCGTGACATTGCGCCAGACCGTATGCGGGGTGCCGCGCCATCGTCCGGCGCCGAGGATTTCGCCCGGCCCATAGACATTTTGAAATCGGGCTTTCACCAAGGGCAAGCCGTATTGCAGGAAGTAATAGTTGCCGTACATCTCGCCGATCAGCTTCGAGATCGAATAGGGGCTGTCGTGATACAGCGAGATCGAAGCGTCCTCGGTGGTGGCTGTGGCCTCGTCAAAAGTCTTGGCCGCCGCCGCGCAACCGGCTGAAGCATAGACGACCTTGTGGAGCGAACCGAAACGCCGCAGCCGTTCGAACAGCTTTAGTGTCGTCAGCGTGTTGTTTTGATGGTCAGCGAGCGGGTCGTGGATCGAGGATTGGTTGCCATGATAGCAGGCGAGGTGAAAGACGAAATCGAGATCGCCCGGCAGCTGATCGAGCACCCTGTCATCGGCTATCGAACCGAGCACGAACTCGATTGCGGGACGTTTCGGCACATTGCCGATGTCCGCCGATAGCAGATTGTCGACGATCAACAGCCGGCGGAGGTCATACTGTAAAAGCCGGCGCACGAGATTGCCGCCGACAAATCCTGCACCGCCCACCACGAGGATCGAACGACCGTTGAAGGTCGGCATGGTTATGGCCGCGCACCGGGCGCAGGGCGCAGGTGGCTGTAAGTCACGGAAACGCCGTGAGCATCGTACCAGCACAGCATCCGCCGGACCGTTTCGGAGAAATCGACCTCTGCTTCCCAGCCGAGCAGAGAGCGAGTGCGGCCGGGATCCAGCACCACGGCGGGGATGTCGTCGGCGCCGAACGGAACCACCGGGACCGGCATTGTCTGCTCGATGCCCAAATGCGCCGTCACTGCTTCAAGGACCTCCCTGATCGAATGGCCGATACCTGTGGAGACGTTAAAAATGCCGGTCGGCGCGCCGTCATGCAGGACCTTGTCCATGAGATCGAGAAAATCGGCCATGTCGAGGAAGTCGCGCACTGCATCGGTGCAGAAGCATTTCTGGCCAGCCTTTAGCCGCTGATAAAACGTCGGGATCGGGCCGATCGCCAGCCGTGGTCCCGAAATATTGGCGAGGCGCAGTGAGACCCAAGAAAGCTCGCTGATGGCGACATAAGCCTCTCCGGCCGTTTTGGTAATTCCATAACTCGTGATCGGCCGGGTCGGGTGGTCGACCGGGATGGGGATCCGCTCGGGTCGCCCATAGCACAGCGCGGTCTGAAAATTGACAAAGCGTTTCACCTCGGCGCGCCGCGCCGCATCGATAATATTGATAGTCCCGTCGATGTTGGTGGCCGCGTCCTCGCGCCAGTTACCGGGATCCTTGTAGGCAGCGGCACTGTGGATAACATGCGTGGGAGCGAAACGCGTAAAGGCGCCGTCGACGAGATCCCGGTCGGCGATCGTACCGCAAACCACCGTGAGCCCTGGGACATCGGGCAGCACTTCGCGCCGAGCGGTCGCAAAATTGTCGATGACCAGAATTTCATGGCCTTGCGGCAGATAGGTCTCGATCAGGTTCGAACCGAGGCAGCCGGCGCCGCCGGTTATCAGGATTCTCACAAATTCCTCGCGGCGCGAAGGTGCGTATAGCCACCCTGCACCCCGTGATCCCGGTAATAGGCGACGGTGGTATCGACGATCTCGTTGAGAGGTGTGAAGGTCATGTCGCCAAAATCGTGGAAGGTGCGCGAGGGATCCAAGAGGATAGTCGGCGCATCGTCTTCCCCGAGCGGCCGCATCTCGGGCTGCGGATAATCGTTGAGCTTCATCGCGCGCACGACGGCGTCGTAGAGCTCCTTGATCGCGACATCGCGTCCTGAGGAGAAATGATAGGTGCCGTTCCCAATGCCGTCGGCTGCCCTCAGCACTACACGGGCGAGGTCGCGCACAAAGACGAAGTCACGCCGTGCTTCGGTAACGAAGCAGGGCTTCCCCTGCGACAGCCGTTCGAAAAATATCGGCAATGGCCCGCTGACGTTGCGCGGCCCAATGACATTGGCGAGACGGAAGGTGATCCAGTCGACGCCGCTGAGCTGAATGTAGTTCTCACCGGCGGTCTTCGAAATCGCGTAGCTGTTTCTCGCGGGATTGACCGGGTGGTTCAGCGTAATCGGCTGCTCGGCCGGGTGAGTACCGTAGCACAGCGCAGTCTGAAAGTAGACGAGGCGGCCAACCTTGTGGTCCTTGCAGGCACGCGCCACGTTGGCGCTGCCGACGCAGTTGGTCAAAGCGTCGGCCTCCCAGGCGTCCGGATCCTTGTAGGAAGCGGCGGTGTGGACGACCACGTCGGGACGGAAATCGCCGATAAGGCCGTCTATCACCCGCGCATCCGTAATACTGTCCTCGATGAGGCGGAGATTGGGGTGCGGCGAAAGATTGTCTCGACGGCCAGTCGCAAAATTGTCGATCGCGACGACCTCGTCGCCGCGGCCGAGCAGCAAATCGACCACGGTTGAGCCGACCAGACCCGAGCCGCCGGTTACAAGCACTTTCATTCTTGACGTCTCTCCTCGTTGGATCTGCAGCGGGCGTCAGCGCGCTGCGCCGGCGACCAGAGGCAACTCGTCCCCGGGCATCTCGGCCAACATTTGGCGATATCGCGCAGACCGGTCGTGGAATGTCTGATGCCACAATTCGAGGCTCAACAAGCCCCAGGTCTTGCGCGAGAAGCGCCCCGCGCTTTCGAAATTGGCAAGCACCGCCTCGGCATTCAGATAAGGGCGCTGGCGAGCGTTGCGGCTGCGGAACGTGTCCTGGACAAGATCGCGCAACTCGCCCGAAAACCACTCCTTCAGCGGGACCGGAAAGCCCATCTTGTCGCGCCGCCCTGAAATCTCGGGAGGAAGGTGCTGATCGTAGGCCAGCTTGAGCAAATGCTTCATCCGGCCGCCTTTGAACTTGACATCGGCGGGTATCGTCGCGGCGAATTCGATCAGCGGATGGTCGAGCAGAGGCACCCGGCTCTCCAGCCCATGCGCCATGCTCATCCGGTCTTCGACTTGCAGCAGGGCCGGAAGCAGGCATTTGAAATCGAAATGGGTCATCTTGTCAAAATAGGCTTCCTTGTG
This sequence comes from Allostellaceae bacterium, assembly GCA_045802495.1. GTDB lineage: Bacteria > Pseudomonadota > Alphaproteobacteria > ATCC43930 > CGMCC-115725 > AP-15. The sequence continues at coordinate 41,132 of JBJMQW010000497.1, forward strand.
GACGTTGCTCTGATTGTTGAAGATTGCGAGAAAACTGTCGCGGACGCGGGCCTTGTCGAGCAGCGTCCAGTCGACCTCGTCCTCCATATCGGTTGAGCGGTCGACGAGCCGGAAATAGCGCTCATCAAGCCCGCCAAAGAGGCCCTCGCGCCAGAACTCGCTCATCAGCGGCTTGTATTCGCGCAGTAGCCCGAGGTTTGGAACAATCGATTCTATGGTGACGACAAAATTGCCGTTTTTGTAGGTCCCATCGAGCGCTGCCTTGATGCATTGCTCGAAATAGGCAAGCAGGTAGCGCGCATAGCCGCCGAAGATCTCGTCGCCGCCTTGGCCCCCGAGCACCACTTTCAAATGTTGCGCGGCCAGTTGCGAGACAATGAATTGCGGGAACGAGCCAGGCCCGGCCACCGGAAAATCGAGGTGATAGAGCACGTCTCCGATGTGGTCGCGGAAGTGCCGAGCGGTGATGTCGACGACCTGCAGCTTGCTGCCTGCGCGCTCGGCGGCCACTGCGGCATAATTGCTTTCGTCGTAGCCCGGGAATTCAGTAAAGCGCCCGTGAAAACAGTTGCCGATGCCGTGCTCGGTCTGGCCGGCGAGAATCGCGATCAGGCTCGAATCGAGGCCGCCGGAAACATAGGAGCCGACCGGCACGTCGCTGCGCAGATGCAAGCAGACCGATTCCCCGAGCAATTCGACGAGCCGGTTTTCGAAATAGCGTGGACTGTGATCGTAGTCGATCTCGTACCGGACGTCCCAATAACGCCGCACCTGGACCCGCCCGTTCTCGACGAGAAGCAAATGACCAGGCAGCAACTGTTTGATGCCGCGAAACAGCGTCGCTTCGCCGATCGGGTATTGGAAGGTCAAATACTCGGCGAGCGCCTCCGGGTCACTGGCAATCTCGGGCACGAACGGCAGTAGCGCCTTCGCCTCCGAGGCGAACGCGAGCAAGTTGCCGACGATGGTGTAATAGAACGGCTTTATTCCGAAACGGTCGCGCGCGCAGAACAGGCGCTTTCGCCGATCATCCCAGATTGCGAAGGCAAACATCCCGCGCAGATGACCGAGGCAGTCGATATCGTACCGATCATAGGCGGCGAGAATGCATTCGGTGTCCGAAGCCGAGAAAAACGGCCATTTTGCGGATAGAGCAGCACGCAGCTCGAGGTAGTTGTAGATTTCTCCATTGTAAGTAATGGCAGTCGGACCCGACGCAATCATCGGCTGCTTCGCCGCCGCAGTCAAATCGATGATTGCCAGACGGCGATGCGCGAGCCCAGCCTGTCGAGATGCGGCAATCCAGGCGCCTTCGCCATCCGGCCCGCGATGCGCAATCAGCTGGCTGAGCAGCTCGAGGGAGGCGTTGAGCCGCGGGATCGGCGTCCCGCTGATCGACACGACGCCAGCTATCCCGCACATGTTTTATTCTTCTCCATCGGCAGACGCCTGCGATCCTCACGCATTCGCCGGTATCGGCATCGCTGTCACCGGAGCATCGAGCAACCCGGCCACCAGGCTCCGCAATCGGGTTGCCTCGGTCTGCCAGCGCAGCTTTCGCGCGAGTACAGCGGTATTAATGCGCAGTGATTCACTATCACCGGCACACAGTTCAATTGCTCGAGCCAATGCCGTCGGGTCGAGCCGTGTCAAGCAGACCCCGACCCGGAAATCACCAATGATGGCCTCGATCTCCGGAAGCGGTGCGCGAACGAACGGCAGACCTGCCGCAATGATTTGGAAGAAGCCGTTGGGCAATGCGCTGCGGTAGTTGTCAGAGTAAGGCTCGTAAATAACCAATCCGATATCGGCCGTCCCGATAACCGGGACCACCTCGTCCGGGGCAGCGAAGCGGCCGAAGTGAAGCCGCCGGCCGACAGGCGCGTTCGCCAGGATTTGCGCCGGCTTGTCGTAGCCGCGTCCCAGGAAGGCGAGGTGAAACCGCTCCGGCAAGCGAGCGAGCGCTTCCACCGCAACCGTGAGCGCCATACCGGGCTTCCAGTTGCCGACCACGACACAAAGCTTGTCCTCCGGCATGAGCCCCAATTGCGTCCGCAGATCATGCGCAACAGCGCGATCCAACCGCTCGTCATGGCAATTGCGGATCACGATCGGTCGTCGTCCGAAAGCGCCCGTCATCAGATCGGCGACCCCATCGCTTACCGTGACCACCGCATCGGCATCGGCGACGAGCCGGTCTTCGAGCTTGTTCAAGAACGGACGCATCCAATTGCGGTCGAATGACGACTGCCGCTCGGCTGGCTCGATGCCTCGGTAAAAGTCGTGTGCGTCATAGATCACCTTGGCACTCAGCCGCGAGGCGGCCGGTGCGACGATCCGATGAAGCTCGAAGGAATGCAAATAATAGAGGTCAGCTGGCGGGAGCAGATGACCCGGTTGACGACAATGCCGCCACCAATCGTAGCCACGAAATCCGGAATAGAGCGCCAGTTCCCCTGCTTTGCCCAGCCTTCCGCGGCGCAAGGCGTTGAGCGTGTTCCGCAACGGCGCACCAGACCTCTTGAGTGGAGTGGTCGCGGTGCTGGAATTTGCGGTCGATCTTACCTCGATCTCCGGCCCCCAGAACGGCCGCTCGCTCGCCCGGCCCTCGATCACCAGAGAACGGAAGCCCGCATCAGCGAGGCTGCGCGCAATGCGAAACGCGCGACTGTCGGCATCGAGCGATACCGGTGTCAACGAGACGGCGGTTGCCTGGCCCGGCTCATCCCTCATCATGCCGTCACCGCGAAGACGCGGCCCCAGATGCCGAGGCTGATGATCCGCCACAGCGAGAAATCGACCGGTCGTCGTCCTTCGAGCATGTCGGCAGCGTGTGCCCGAACGCCCTTGGCGTTCAGCAGCCAGGGATAGCGGGTGAGCGTCTGCTCGACACCGGCCAAGACCAGTTCGCGCAGCGGCCCACGAAACCATTCCTCCTCGGGTGTCGTGAAGCCGAGCTTGTCGCGCCGGTTGCAGACCATTTCCGGAAGAATGCCGCCCATCGCCCTGCGCAACACCCGCTTGGTATCGCCGCCGACGATCTTGTGCCGGTCGCCGAGCGCGATCGCGAATTCCACCAGGCGATGATCGAGAAACGGCACCCGCGCCTCGATGCCATGCGCCATGCTGTTGCGGTCTTCCCAGTGCAACAACATCGCCAGGTTTGACGATTGGGTCAGCACCACGCAAAGATCGCCGAGATCGGCGACCGGCGGGCGGCCGATGCTTTCGCGAGCGGTTTCGAACGGGCTTCTGCCGAGATGCGGGCGGAGCGCCTCCCCATCGAGCCAATTGTGCTGCACCAAGGCCTGTCGCTCGCGCCGCAGCCAGCGGGCGAGCTTGGCGGGGAGCAGCGGCAACAGAAAAGTCCGAGCTTGTTCGGCGAGCGGGACGCCATGCCATGCTTGACGCTGCAGCATGGCGCAGAGAAGGGTCACGAACCGCCGCTGCCTGATCAGATTGGCGAAATAATAGGAGAAACCGCCATGGTAGCCGGCGAGCTGCTCATCGGCGCCTTGTCCATCGAGCATCACCTTGAGGCCGGCCCGCCGCGCGGCTTCGAACACACACCATTGGGCAAAGATGCTGGTGCTGCCGTAGGGCTCGTCTTGATGCCAGGTAATCCGCTCGGCCAGCGCAAAGGCGTCCTCGACGCGCGGGTAGCACCAATGCGGGATGCACTGCGCCTGCTCGACGACCGACTCCATAAACGGGCGTTCATCGACGCTCTTTATGTCATAGCAGGCGCTGACGCTGTTCACTTTGGCGCCGTTGCCTCCATTCTCGAGCTCACGCGCCATCAGACACACGATCGACGAGCTGTCGAGTCCGCCCGAGAGGCAACTGCCCACAGGGACATCCGAACGCAGGTGAATGCGCACCGATTCAGCCAACAGCGAGCGGAATCGGGCGCCCGCCTCGCGTTCGTCGACGGCAATCGTCCCCGGCTCCAGGATACCGTACCAACGACGCACCGGCAGCGCCGCGCCGACACGCCAGTGCTGCGGATCGACGCGCACGCATTCGCCGCCGCGCAGCTGACGCACCCCGTCAAAGAGGGTCTCGTCGGTATGCTCCATGATGCCGGAGGACAAAAAGTCGTAGGCCCGGGCGACGTTCAGACGTGCCGCGAAGCCCGGTAGATCGAGAAACTGTTTGATCTCGGAGGCAAAAGCGAGACCCACGGACGTGACAAAGAGATAGAGCGGCTTGATGCCGAAATGGTCGCGCGCGGCAAAGGCAATCCGCTCCTGCTGGTCCCACAGGACAAAAGCAAACATGCCGACCAGCCGGTCGAGCGCCGCCTCGCCCCACTCTGCGTAGGCGGCAAGCAGCACTTCCGTATCGGACTCTGTCCGAAACGGATGCCCTGCTGCCTGAAGCTCCTCGCGCAGTTCGAGGTAATTGTAGATCTCGCCGTTGTAGACCACCCAATAACGGCCGTCGGCGTAGGACATCGGCTGCAGAGCGGCGTCAGAGAGGTCGATGATGCTGAGCCGGCGGTGACCGAGCGCCACCGGCCCGACCGTGCTTTCGAACACCCTCCAGCCGCTGCCGTCCGGCCCGCGATGCGCCACCGCATCGATGTGGGTAGGGTTGGGCGCGAAGCCGAGAGAGAACCAGATGCCGCACATGGTCCTATGCAGCCTCGGGCTTCGGGCGAGCGAGCGCGGCGCCGTAGGCGGCGACGAGGCGCTCCGATTCCCGCTCCCAGCACAGCTCGCGCGCCGCCCTCAGCGCATTGCGCTTGTAGCGGTCGATGGCGGCGGGATGGAGGTCGTTGATTGCCGCCGCAATCATCTCGGGGTCGACACGCGGAAAGGTCACGCCGAGATCGTGCTCGCGCAGCAGCCTTGCCATCTCCGGCAGGTCCGTGACGCACAACGCGAGGCCGGCCATCAGATACTCAAAGAATTTATTCGGGAGTGCGAATTCATTATGCCGGGAACTCCCCGGCAATGCGAAGAAACCGACATCATAGGCGGCCGCTTCGCGCACTAGCGCGGTCATCGGCACCGGCGGCGCTATGATGATGCGCTCTGCGAGGCCACGTTCGGCGATGCGCCGCCTCAGGCCGTCGAGATAGCCTTCATCGCCGGGGCCGCGAATCGTCAGCTCAAACGCGGGCCGCCACGCGGCGACGCTGTCGATCGTCGCCTCGAGCCCGCGGCCGGGCGTCACAATGCCGTGATAAAGCACCTTTACGCGATCATGCGCCGTCGGGCGAAACGAGACTGCTTCGAAGGGCGGAGTATTGCGGATGGTGATGCCGGGGTTTGGCAGCCGGTAAAGCGTTTGCAGCCGCTCGGCGATCTTGCTCGACACCGCAGAGACCACCGCCGCGCCGCAGATGAATTCCTGCTCGAGCGCGCAGACCATCGGGCGGTGCCACAAGCGCCACTTGCGCTGGTCGCCGTACTCCTCTGCCGCAAACTCGTGCGTATCGTAGCCGTAAACGCCGCCTCGCTCGCGCGCCAGCCGGGCCGCGAGCGGCAACATCGTCCAGTCATTGGCGAGCCACACGGCGGCAGCCTCTTGTCGCGCGACGCTGTAGATATGCTGGATGTTCTCGGAAAAGGACCAGTAGATGTCCTGCGCGAAGACTGGTCGAACGCGCACGCCAAGCAATCGGAGGGCGTAGCGGATCCGGCCATTCAACAGCTGGCGGGTGCGATAATAACAATAAACCAGTGCGTTGCGGGTGAGGCGGATCGGAAATGTCAGCAGGCGCCGCAAGCCGCAGGGCAAGCGGTCCTTTAGGCCATACATTTCGCGAAGCGGCGCATGGCGTCCGGAGGGTGCCGAACCCGGCAGCATGGCGGCTGATGAATCGGCCGGCGCATCAACGACTGATGGCGCAGGCAAATCATCACGCGTCAATACCCGCCACTCGGGTTCGGCCGAGCGTGCGCCCGGCAGCCCGACGGCAATCACGTTCCAGCCGGCGCGATGGAAAGCTTCCGCCTGCCGCCTTACCCGCGGGTCATCGGCGATCGGCGACAAAGCCAGAACGCAGATCGTCGGCCGCTCGTCCAACACAGCCGGCGCGAGCGCTTGGCCAGAAATGTCGCCGACCGTCGTGTCGACGAGCGTCGCATGCGCGTGAGCCTCCATCACAAAAACCCGACGCAATGGCGGCGCGAATTCACGCTGCCGCCATATTGGCAGGCGGCTGGAATATCATTCATGCCAATTTGAATTTCGAGCAAAGAACAGGCCGATGCTCAGACACATTCAGATGCTTCCGTTTAGATCCGAGATGGGCGCCGGCCTTCGCCGGTGTGACAAGATCGTTGTTGCGATTTAGTGGGATGGAGTCCGCCTGCCCCGTGCATCATATGATTGAAGCTGAGCACCAGCTGGTGGACACACTAGCTCTTGTGAGGCAGTTTTCTGAACTCGCGAAACTTTGCAAGGCGACGGCGGACGTTCTGGATGCGTGATAGTGACGATACCGCTTGGACGATTTGGCTGCGAAAATTACGCAGAGCACTCTTTTGTATATCGACGATTGTCGCGTTCAAGCGTGCAATCTCTTCTGTATAAATCCGATTAAGGCGAGAAATCTCTTCCGTGTAGACCTGATTCAGGCGAGCAATCTCAGTTCCATAAGTCGTATTGAGGCGCTCCAGCTGTGCACACTTGAAGAGGAGAGGGTGACGCGGCATCCGCGTCGGTACCTCCTGAAGGCCGGTAATCGCGGGAGAGATCTCGTCCTGACGCGACGACGCCCGCGGCGAGCGAAGCTCCAGCCCAATCTCCCCTGCCTTGCGGCGGATCGTACCGTCGACCAGCGCAACAAAGCGGCGGTAGCTGAAGTCATCTGATCCAACGAGTCGCTCATACGCGCGATCAGCCATGCGCTCGAGCGCCTCGAGGTCGTCGAGACGAGACAATACACCCTCAATATTCGAGAAGTCTTTCTTCAATTCGATGTAGTGCACGTCTGGTTCGATCACCCCCGAATACCGACCCGTATATAGGATCATCGGGGTTCGCATCGCCGCAGCCTCGAAAACCCGAGGCGAAATTTGCCCCATATCGTATTTGGTTTCGATCGGGTCGGTATAAATACGGAATTCCTCGTACGGAACCGGCCCGCCTCGGGCTGCTTCCAGTTCCTTGTACTTGGCTTCGATCGCGCCGTCGAAATCGAATACGTTCGACCCGCTCTCCGAGCCGAGATTGGCTCGGCATGATGCTATGAAATTGTACCAGTCTGGTCCGTAGAGCCGTTTGTCATCGGTCCATTCGATATCGTGGGATATCCCGCGGGCAGCGCAGATTTCACGCATGCGCCGGCCGATTTCGAGTTTCTCGAAGGCGAGCCGGCCGTAGCGCCCGCCAATATCGCGTCCGCGATAGCCGATGCCGATCGCACGATCGCGCAACGGCCGCGCCGACTTCGCCTGTTGCGGGAGGTGTTCAGGAACGTAGCCGGTGAGGACCGTGATGAATTCGGTCTGCGGGAACATCGCTCGCGGATAGATCGTCTGCAGCATCCCCGGAGGCACGCAGGTCAAGACCACATGAAACCCGATATCCCGGATCGCGCGGCGAAGTCTGTCCGTGTGATCGTACTCATCCTGTACCGCTAGGATCTTGACGCCGCGGAATGTTTTAAGCTTGGCGAGATAGTCGGGGCCGACGTAGTCGGCGAAGGACAGGCGCGCGCAGTAGCTATGGAACACCGCATCGAACTCGGCCAAGTCGAAGGCGAGTTCCGCGCCATGTGTGACATGAACGAAACGAACGTCCAAATCGGAGTAGCGGGCGATATTCTCAAGATATTCCGCCGTCGTCGAAACAAAGTTTGATGCATTGCAATAGGCTACGAGAAGGCGTCCGTTCATCGCAGGGCTACCGATCGTATCCTCATGCTTGTCACAGCACCGCAGCTTCCGAGTGCACGCGCGATCGGGCGGTCCGGGTTCGGGATCAGGAGGAGGAGAAAACCGCCCGCCGGGCAGCAACGGATGGCGGTTTGCTCCCTGGAACTACGTCTCTTCGCGTTTCGGTGTTGCCGGCGCCGGCATGCATGTCGGCGCTTGCCGATGTCGAGGCCTCTTGCCGACCGAGGATATCGTTCGCAGCGCCTCCCTGACGACGAGCCATTTAGACCGGCTGTTATCTCGATCCGCGCCTTTAGCTGCTTTGGAACCGATCGCCATCAAAAAAAGCCGTCCATCGACCTTGGCGAAATGATCTTTCACGACAGCTTCAGCCTCTGCCAGCGCATTAAGGCCGGCGGCGATTTCTGTCGGATATTCCTTGATTTGCAAACCTTTCGGTACGGGTTCCTGCAGCGAAGGTATCGCGATGTCCCAATATTCACTGGTGTCGTAGTGATGCAGGAGGCTGAACGCCGGCGGCCCATATTGCGACACTTCGATATATTTGAAGGCGCCGATACGTTCGAGAATCGTCCGCAGACAATGCTCCTCGAACAGCGAGACATGGAAGGGCGGCGCTGCATTGGCAGAAGCAGCCTTCGAGACCGCCGCATTCAGGCGGGTAAATTGCGGTACAATCAGCACTAAGATGCCGTCCGGTTTGAGCAATTCGGCATAGGAGTGCAGGAAGGAGAAAGGGTCGGGAATGTGTTCGAGCACCGCAACGGCGGAAATGACGTCGAAGCGCCTTTCCATATTTCGGAGCTGGTGCGCATCGCTGTCGATGGCATCGAGCCCATAAATCTCACGCGCCAGTTGAAGCGAACGCGGATTGAATTCGTTCAGCGTGACTGCCCATCTGGGATGGCGCCGGCGAACCAAATCGGCAACGGTTCCAAGGCCGCCGCCGACATCGAGCCACTCCCCCGCCGCGCGTCCCCGCGTTGCGGTTTCGATCATTTTCTCGAGCAATTCGAGGGGTGCGGCCGTCATGCTGTACCCCCCGACTTCGCGCAGGTGTCGGGCCTCGTAGAATTCGCGGAAATTGGTGTAATACGATCCGGCGTAGAGCTTTTTGAGGATGTCTTCCGGCGGATATGGATCGACGCAAACAAAACCACAGTTTGTGCACTGACGGTGGCTGAATTGGTGTTTCGTAAACAAATTTTTCAGCTGCCCTATTCCGCAGCACGGGCAATTCGGGTGCTGGGGCCACTCGGCCGGGTAGCCACCATCGGTCATGCAAATTCGATATACCTCGGCATTCAGAGTAAGAAGGGAGGCCGAACTTTGTTCGGCGCATGGGCCGGGCGCCGCTACCTGATCCGCACTGCTCATACCATCAGCCATCTGTCTTTAATCGGGACATCAGCAAACACGGGAGCGCCCGCTGAGTTCACTTTTTCGCCGTCGCGTAAATTTCAAGACCGAAAAAATCTGGCCACCGTGTGTTCAGGAGCTCGTCCCGGGTTCGATTTTTGAAGGGGACCTCTTGTGCGATATTGCGCAATTTCCATTCGAAGCTGGTAAACGGCCGGCACAGCTCGCGCAGTGATTTAACGGAGATGAAATCAGTGTGAGGAGCGACTGCGCCATTTTTATCGTGGTCGTAGCTCCACGTTTCGGCCTCCGATAACGGTGCGACGGTACCGCGATAGCCAAAGAGCTCCGCGCAAAGATATTTCAGGGTTTGCATCCTTGCCTGTGCCCAACGGCGATACGAATAGGCGTAATACACCATCACAGTAAGCGAACCACCCGGTCGCAGCAGTCGTCGACACTCGTTGACCGCCCTGCCCATTTCTCCAGTGTGATGAAGGCAACCGATCGTGATTATACGGTCAAAGCTTCGCTCGGCGAATGGAGCGGCCAGGATGCTGCCCTGGACAGCAGTGCCCGACAATCCAGCTTGTCTCAGGCGATGTCGCACCATCTCGACCGGGCCTCTGGCAATATCAAGGCCGGTGTACCGCGCACCGGTCTCGGCAATTTTCTGCGCCAGCGATCCATAGCCCAAACCGACTTCCAGAACCTCTTGTCCTGAGAGCTCCCCCAACCCTACGTGCTCGAAGAGGTACGGGTAAAACTCGAAAAACCAATCATCGAATCTCCGGAGCGATGCCGCCGTGTTATCAGTAACGCCGATTGCTTTGGCTAGATTCGTTCCGCAAAGCTCATCCCAAAACGCAATGTTCCTCTTGTCCACCTCCGACATGGGACCGTCCGTTTCTAGTTCCCCCGTATCATTCGTACAGCTTCATGGGCCATCGGTTGCGATGTCTTCAGGACATCAACGCGAATTACACCGTCACGCGCTCACCGGGGATGTTACGCGACCAGCGCAAAGCGGGCAGACCGCATGTGGGCTTGCGGTCTGGGCGGCAATACTCGCATCGTCAGGCGCGCGCGGCGTCGCTGCTGTCTGCCGTCATCTCAAAATCGACGAATTTCACGGCGCTTGGCTCGAAGAAGATCGGCGCGCCAACTCCGAGGAATGCGTCGGCCACATGGAACGAATAGAACAAGTGCCGATATTCGTAGAATTCCCAGGTTCCTGGTACATTGGGCAGCAGGCCGACCGACAGGATATAGTCGCCTTGCCGAAACGGCGCGTAGGCGAAGGCGAGTTCGATTGTCCCGCGGCGGGAAGGTCTCACCCGAAACGGCGCCTTCAGATAAAGGTCCGGGCTCTCGTCGGGTCGAATGAACTGGCTGTACCACTGAAATACCGGTTCCAGATCAGCGAGCCGATTGACCGCGAGCGCAATCCCCAGTGTCTCTTCCGGGACGGCATCCTTGCAGTAATAGGCAATCTTCAATGTGAACGGGCGCATCGTCGTGAGATGAGTCGAAAGCAGCCCGCTGTGGTCCAGCATCGCGACGAAATCAATAAAGACCGGCCCGCGCCGAAAGACGTATTTGCCAGTCTCGATCTGTCGGCCCTGCTCGACTTCGGCATGCCGCGTAACGGTAAAGGCGGTAGCCGGACGTCTCGCAATAAGTGTCGAGTTGTCGCATTGACCGGCCTGCCCCCCGTTTGCCGCAGCAACATGAAGCGCAGCGACGCCGTTAGACACCGCCGGGGCCGCGCCTTGCAAAGGCTCGACGATATCGGAAAGCGCCGCGTTTTCTACCGCCTCGATCCAGCTTTCTTCATCGGCGCCCTGATGCGCTTGGAGATCGTAAGCCTGCACGACCTGCAAAGCGGGGCCGTTCATCTTGATGCAGCCGGCTTCGATCCACATCACATCGCGACAGAGCTGGGCCAGGATACCGGTGCCATGCGATACGAGAAGCACTGTTCGCCCGCCGGCGCAGAGTTCGCGGATACGGCGCATGGATTTCTGCACGAACATCGCGTCGCCGGCCGCTAGCGCCTCGTCGATGATCAGGATGTCGGGATCGACTGCGGTGGCGATCGAAAAGGCAAGACGGGCATACATACCGCTCGAATACGTCTTGACCGGCTGTTCCATGAATGGACGCAAGCCGCTGAAATGAATGATCGATTCAAGTTTGCGATCGATCTCGTCGCGGCTCATGCCATAGAGCATTCCGCTCAGGTAGATATTGTCTCGACCGCTGTGCTCCGGGTTGAAGCCCAGTCCGAGTTCGAGGATCGCAGTGACGCGCCCCCACACATCGACCGTGCCGCCGCTGGCGTCAAGCACGCCGGTGATGATCTTGAGCAGGGTGCTCTTCCCCGCCCCGTTCGCCCCGATGATGCCGAGCACCTGCCCGCGTTCGACCTCGAAGGTCACATTGTCGAGGGCACGGAACACGCGGTGCCGCTTTTTCCGGGTCAGAATTTCGAGGGCGAGATCGAGCGGCTTGTCATAGATATGGAAGTCCTTGGTGATGTTCCGGACTCGGATTGCGATGTCCTTCACCGAACAACCCTCAGACGACGCTTGCAAGATGGCTGCGCAGGCGAATGAAGACGTAGGATCCCAGCAGCACGGCGCCGCCGGAGATAAAGGCGACCACGCCCCAGGACACGGGGTGCGCGATCGACTGGAAATAGATCAAATCCTGATAACACCAGATCAGATGACTGAATGGATTGACCACAAGGACGAACCGCAATGCCTCCGGCACCATATTTGGAACGTACATCACTGGGATCAAATAGATGTTGATCACCAGAAAGATGCGCATGAACTCCGATAGATCACGGAAATACGGAGCCATCACGCTGAGAAATAGCGCCAGCCCCCACAGCAATACCACATGCTGGAGAAAAAAGACCGGCAGCAGGGCCATGGTCCATGGCACCTCCTCCCGCACTATGATGACATAAGCAATGACAATGACAAAAAGCACGCCCTGAACCTTGAGGGCGGCAAAGATCGTTTTTGCGACCAGTGCTTCAACGGGAAACATCACCTTTTTGACGATGGTTGAATTGGCGAACATGATGCCGGTGGCCCGGCTCAACACGTCCTGCGTCATCAGCCAAGGCGCCAGCCCCGCAAAAAGATAGACCATGTAATCCGACGGGCCGCGTTCCCCGATGCGGACCTTGAAAACCGTGGTGAACAGGAATGCATAGACCGCGAACAAGACGATCGGATGGACGATCACCCACAACGCGCCGCCTGCCTGACCCACATGAACATCGGTCATCTCGCGCCGAGCCAGCTCCTTGACGAGAGCGCGATGAGCCCAAACGGAGCGCAGCAGCACTACGATGCCCGATCCCCGCACCGCCTCCGGCAGCCCGCGACGGAATGCGGGTATTGCGGGACTTTCGATTTCACTCATCCTTCGGGTCGGACCTTTCCCAGCCAGTCGCGTGCCGCGCCGGCCCCACTCACTGCAGCGCCTTGCGCACCGCTTCGACAATGCGATCCTGCGTCAGATCGTCGAGATATGGATGCATCGGCAGGCTCAGCACCTCTGCGGCCAGGCGATCCGACACCGGCAGCCCGTTTCCGGCGATGGGGTAGTCTCGATAAGCCGTCTGATGATGCAGCGGCTTTGCATAATACACAGCCGTCGGGACACCGGAGGCTTTGAGCGTCGCGGCAATCGTGTCGCGTTCGCGACCGACCAACCGCACCGTGTACTGCGCCCAGACACTGGTCGATGCCGCCGGCACGTTCGGCACCTCGGCTATATCACCAAGGAGACCACCATACCGTGCGGCGATGCGGTTGCGCGCCTCGATCTCGTCGGCAAAGATCGCCAATTTCTCGCTCAATACGGCCGCCTGGATAGTGTCGAGTCGAGCGTTCATGCCGATCCGTACATTGTCGTATTTGTCGCTGCCCTGGCCGTGCACTCGCAAGCTCTTCAAGATCCCGGCGACCGTGTCGTCGTCGGTAAAGATCGCGCCGCCGTCGCCGTAGCAGCCGAGCGGCTTGGCCGGGAAAAAGCTTGTCGTCGTGATGTCCCCGATCGTCCCGACATTTCGGCCTTTATAGGTGGCGCCAAAACTCTGCGCCGCGTCGCAAATCACCCATTGCCCGTGCGCGGCTGCGATCGCGAGGATCTCGTCGTAGGCGGCGGGGAGGCCAAAGAGGTCCACCGGAATGATGCCCACAGGCTCGAAACCAAGCCGCTCGGCGGTGGAAATACCGGCCTCTAAGCTCGCCGGATCCATGTTGAAGGTGTCCTCGTGCACATCGACAAAGACCGGGATTGCGCCGAACCAGGCTACGACCTCGGCGGTGGCGGCAAAAGTGAAGGACGGCACCAGCACCGCCTGGCCGGCCTTGAGCTCTTTGGCCATCAGCGCGAGCCCCAGCGCATCGGTGCCGTTGGCGCAGCTCAGCACGTGCTTTGCGCCGCAAAATTCGGCGAGCTCTTTCTCGAGCGCGCCGACCTCGGGTCCCATGATAAACCGGCCGTGCTCGACGACGCGCAGAATCGCGTCGTCGATGCGGCGGCCAAGACGCCGACGTTGCGCGCCAAGATCTATGAATTCGATCGGCGCGTCTGTGGACCGCAAGGTGGTCGGGTTGGCCATTACAGGATCTCCTCGATCCGATCGGCGCCAGCTTCGCGATAGCGCCGCCCTGAGCGGGGACAGACGAGATCGGCCCCCAGCCGCTCGCCGTCGTGGCTCATCCAACCGATGCGACGCGCGGGCACGCCGGCCATCAACGCGAAGGCCGGCACATCCCTGGTTACAACCGCGCCGGCGGCAACAAAGGCATACTCACCGATGGTGTGGCCGCAGACGATCGTCGCGTTTGCGCCGATCGTAGCGCCGCGCTTTACCAAAGTGGCGTGGAACTCGTCCTTCCGTTCGATCTCGGCGCGCGGATTGTCCACGTTGGTGAACACGCAGGAAGGACCGCAGAACACGCCGTCCTCGAGAGTGACGCCCTTGTAGATCGAGACATTGTTCTGGATCTTGCACTCATTGCCGATGGTGACGTCGGGGCCCGCCATGACATTTTGGCCGAGCGAGCAATTCCGGCCAATGCGCGTGCGCGGCATGATGTGAACGAAATGCCAGATTTTGGTGCCCGAGCCGATTTCACAGGGCTCGTCGACATAAGCCGATTCATGGATCTGTGCATCAGAATGGGGACGCGCTTTCGGCCCTGTGCCTGGCCCGGAGCCCCCGCGCAGCGCTTCGCTGGCCCGTGCCAATACCCGCAGAACACGCAAGCCTTCGCGGCCGTCCGTCCGCGGCCTGCCGCCGCTCGCCACGCAATCCAGGAAGTGGCGGCATTCGAGGTTCAGCGGCTCCCCCTCATCGAGCGCAACCGGGTCGGCTTCTGCCTTTTGCGGCACCGGCATCGCTTCGCGCCATTCGATTTGGTGCGGATAGAGCAGCAGCTTCCGGCTCCAGGGCTGCCCGTCGTCAAAGACCACCATCCCCCGATCGCCGATGACCACCAGTTTTTGCTCCTTATAGGGGTGCAGCCAGGACACGAAGACATGCGCCTGCTCGCCGCCCGGAAAGGCGAGGAGTGTGGTCGTGACATCGGCGATCGTCTTGTGCAGGTAATACCCTCCCTGTGCGGTGACCTCCGACGGCTCCTGCCCGACGAGTGACAAAATCATCGAAAGATCATGGGGCGCGAAGGACCAGAGGATGTCCTCCTCGCGCCGTACTTTCCCCAGATTCAGGCGGGTCGAAGAAATGTATTCCAGACGCCCGAGCGCGCCGTCGCCGACCATCTCCCGCAGCTTGATGAACGCAGGATGGTATTGCATCAGATGACCGACCATCAGCCGGCGATCCCGGCGCTCGGCCAGCGCGCATAACCGCTCCGCCTCAGCGGCGGTCAATGCCAGCGGCTTCTCGACAAAGACGTGCTTGCCGGCTTCGAGCGCGCGCGATGCGAGCTCCGCATGAAGCGCCGCGGGTGCCGCGATCGCGACGCCGGGGATGTCATCGTCACCCAGTACCTCGTCCAATTCAGCGACCCGCGTGTGGTATCGCTCGGCAAGCTGGCGCGCCGTGTTGCGGTCGGGGTCGCAGATCGCGGCCAAGGATCCGAGTTCCGCAAAGTTGCGAACCAGGTTCTTGCCCCAATAGCCGCAGCCGATTGCCGCCACCCGCACCGGGTGATGCACCCCACGGCCTGTCGCCAATGTGTCCTTCGGCAATTCCTTTATCCCCCATGCTACCGCAGTTCGGGTGACGGGGACGTCGCCCGAACGAACTGCACCGATAGTGACGCCGCCATAATTCGCGGCGTCGATGGCCCGCCGAGGATCAGGCCGCCTCGACGATCTCGGCGCGGAACTGCGCCCGTACCGTGCGACCGAGCATTTCGAGCAGCAGCACGACGCGGTCCTGATCACGCAACTCGACCAACCTGCCGAGCATGTCCTCGAACGCGCCGGCGGTCACGCGCACCAGATCGCCGAGCCGCAGATTCTGCCGGCAATCGAACCGGTCGAAGGCTCCACTGTCCTCCCGCTCCCGAATCGCCGCGATGATCTCGGCAGGCACCGATGTCGGCTCTTCGCGCGTGCCCACGATGTGAGAAACTCCAACCGTGGACAGGATCGGGCGCCACGGCATTGTGGCCCGGTCGACCCCAGCAAAGAGATAGCGCGGGAACAGCGGCCGCAGCACCGTTTGGCGACGGCGCGCGTGGCTCACCTTGGCGCGGAAGCGCGGTAGATAGGCGCAGTATCCTTGGCGCAGCAGGTGCTCGAGCGCCTTAGGCTCGGCATGCGGCTGCGTGTAGACCGCGTACCAATTCATCACGGCATTGGCTCGTCGATCGCGGCTGCCGCGGGTTGCGTGATGCGCAGCAGGCTCGGGGCCACCACCGAACAATTCGCAAAACCGCTCAATGGCGCCAAGGAAGACAGAGAATCGAAACTCGCCTGCGGCGATTGCGTGTCGGTCACGATGATGCCGTCGAGGCCGAGAGCGTCGACACGCATCAATGCCGCTGCGAGGTCCGGAACTACCGGCAGACCGCCGCAGCGCCGGCTCGCCGAGCGCGAATCGATCACACAGATCACGTCGATGGTGGTCTCGCCGGCGCTCAGAATGGCGATCTCGGCGAGGTCTCCTGCGCCGTAAAGCGCCACTTTTCGCCACCCCAGCGCCTCGCATTGTCGGAGCAAGGCCACGCAATCACTGCGCGCGCGGCGGAAGAAATCGAGCGAGACGGTAAGGTATTCGGCGGTCAAGCGGCTCTTCTCGGCAAAACCCTGCGGGGTCAGGTAATAGGCGTAGCGATTGAGCGGCACTTGCCGCATCTTGATGAGGCCCTTGCGCACGCAGCGCCGCAGATACGCATTGGCAAGGCCGAGCGCGATGCCGAGTTCGCCTGCGAGCTTCCGTTGGGTGATCGTGCTGTCGCGCTCGATCGAGGCGAGCACGCTCAGCATGATGCCCGGATTGTCCGTCTCCTGAAGCCGACTCTCGTCCCCCACCCCGGCAGCCTTTCCCGACGCCGAGGATCAGATACCGCGTTCACGTCATGAACGTCAAGCCGTAGATGCGCGTGCGCGCTGCCAAGACGAACGCGTGCTCATCCGACCCGCACGAGCGCGCCGCCATCGACGGGAAGCGCCACGCCGGTGATGAAATTGGCCTCGTCCGAGGCGAGGAAGAGCGCGGCGTTGGCGACATCCCATGCAGTTCCCATGCGGCCGCGCAACGGCACTTTGGCGTCGCGCTCGGCGGCGACCTCGGCGCGGCTGCGGTTGCTGGCGCGAGCCCTTGTATCGACCGCCATCGGCGTGTCCATCAGCCCCGGAAGGATGCAGTTGGCGCGGATTCCGTAGGCGGCGTTCTGCAGCGCCAGCTGCTCGGTAAAGGCGATCATCGCCGCCTTCGTCGCCTTGTACGCTACGAGCGGGTAGCTGTTCTCGCGCGCCGCCACCGAGGAGATGTTGATGATCGTACCGGAGCGTTGCCGCCGCATGATCGGGAGCACGTGCTTGCACGCCATAATCGTGCCGCGCAGATTTATCGCGCAGACCAGATCGAAGGCTTCCTCGGTAAGTTCGTCGAGCGGTTTGTCACCGCCTGCGATGCTGACCCCGACATTGTTGTGCAGAATGTCGATGCGCCCCCACCGCGCCTCGGCCGCGGTCATGGCTGCGGCGAGCGTCTCTTCCTGCGTGAAGTCTGCCATCAGCGGCACACATTCGCCGCCCGCCTTAGCGACCATCGCCGCAGTTTCCTCGGCCGACGCCATAAAGCGATCGACGGCCAAGATCCTCGCGCCTTCTTGCGCAAACCGAAGTGTTGTCGCTCGGCCGTTGCCGATCCCTTGCCCGGGACTTTGACCGGCGCCGATGATCACTGCGACTTTGCCTTCAAGGCGCATGGCGGAGCTCCGCTGTGATTTGAGGTCACGATCTCGCTTTATTGGCCGCTCGGCAAGCATCGCTCGCGTCTGTGTCTTCTGCGTCGGCGAAGGCTGGGTTATGCTGCCTGGTAATGA
>JBJMQW010000498.1:0-3717 GCA_045802495.1 Allostellaceae bacterium
CTGGCCGAAGATCTGCGGCAGACGCCTGGGCTCACCCTCAAGCCGGTCTTGCTGCAGGGCACCCAGTGGCTGGAATTCTCCGAGCAGTGGGATCCAAAGTCGCCATGGCATGACGAACGCGTGCGCCGGGCGGCCAATCTGGCGATGAACCGCGTGGGCATCAACGATGCCCTGACCCTCGGCTATTCCAAGCTCACCAACAGCATCGTCCCCGATACGTTCGACTTCTATTGGCAACCGCCGGAGCCAGTCTACGATCCGGCCAAGGCCAAGCAGCTGCTGGCCGAGGCCGGCTATCCCAATGGCTTCGATGCCGGTGAACACTATGTGGACGCGGCCTACGCCAACGTCGCCGAAGCGCTGATCGACAATTTCCGCACAGTGGGCATCCGTGCCAAGCTTCGACCGCTCGAGCGGGCGGCCTTTTTTGAGGGACACGCCAGCAAGAAGTTCCACGGCATCATCGAGGCAGGCAGCGGCGCGTTCGGCAACGCTGCGACCCGCCTTGAGGCATTCGTCGCCAAGGGCGGCACCTACGTCTCCGGCAGCTATCCCGATATCGACGCGCTGTTCGAGCAACAGGCCACCGAGCTGGACCGCCACCGGCGCGAGGCGCTTCTTCACAAAATCCAGCAGCTCGTCAGTGAGCGGGCAATATTTGCGCCGATCTGGCAACTGGGTTTCATCAATGGCGTTGGGCCCAGGGTCGGGGAATCGGGATTTGGTTTGATCTCGGGGTATGCGTATACCGCACCCTACGAGGACATAACGATGAAGGAAGCATGACATTGCCGCGAGCCGGCGTCAGCTGGTTCTGAACAACGTCAAGGCCCGCGCATAGAGGCCGTTTGAACGGAGGTACTTGATGGGTCCGTCTCTTTCCAGCCGCGAAAAAGCCGAGAGCGACACCAACAAAGCTCAGGTGACGCGGCGGGATGTTTTCGCTCTTGCCGCACTCGGCCTGTGCGCCGGCGTGCCTCGATTTGCCAATGCTGCCGGTCCCGAGGGGCAGCTGATCTGGGGCATCCACACGACCCTGGCGCCGGCGTGGCTCGACCCGGCGGAGACTCCGGGTTTCATTACTCCGTTCATGGAGCTCTATGCGCTGCACGATGCGGTCGTCAAGCCGATGCCCGGAGAACCCATGGCGCCGTGCTTGGCCGAATCATGGTCGGCATCAGAGGATGGGATGACGTACGACTTCGTCCTGCGCAAGGGCACGAGGTTTCACAACGGTGAGCCGGTTACTGCCGAGGATGTCAAGTTCTCGTTCGAGCGCTACCGCGGCAGCTCAAAAGATTTGCTGCACAATCGGGTGGCCACGGTCGAAACCCCCGATCCGCAGCATGTGCGCTTTAAGCTCAAATCGCCCTGGCCGGATTTCATGACATTCTATGCGACGGCAACCGGGGCGAGTTGGGTTGTGCCGAAGAGTTACGTCGAAAAGGTCGGCGAGGATGGGTTCAAGAATGCACCTATCGGCGCGGGGCCCTATAAATTCGTCTCCTCCAGCCCTGGCATCGATGTGGTGTTCGAGGCGTTCGAGCAGTTCTGGCGCAAAACCCCGAGGGTCAAGCGTCTGGTGTTCAAGATGATTCCCGACGAGGCGACGCGACTTGCTGCACTCAAGGCGGGCGAAATCGATATCGTCTACTCGATCCGCGGCGAGCTCGGTGAGGAGCTGCGCCGCACGCCCGGCCTAACCCTGAAGCCGGCCGTCGTCCAAGCTCCGTTTTATGTTTATTTCCCGGATCAGTGGGACCCGAAATCGCCATGGCACGATCTGCGCGTCCGGCAGGCCGCCAATCTCGCCATCGACCGCAAGGGTATAAACGACGCGATCACGCTTGGTTACTCGAAGATTACCGGCAGCACCATTCCGGAAACCTTCGACTTCTATTGGCAGCCGCCAATGCCCGCCTATGACCCGGCGAAGGCCAAGCAGCTCCTCGCCGAGGCCGGCTATCCAGGCGGTTTTGACGCCGGCGAGTTCTATTGTGATGCCTCGTATTCGAATGTGACTGAGGCGGTGCTCGACAATTTTGTGACGGCCGGCATCCGCTGCAAGCTGCGACCGCTCGAGCGCGCCGCGTTCTTTGATTCATATTCCCACAGAAAGCTAAAGAACCTGCTGCTGAGCGGCAGCGGTGCTTTCGGCAATGCGGCGACACGCCTCGAAGCTTTTGTCGTCAAGGGCGGCATCTACAGCTATGGCAGCTATCCCGATATCGACGCTCTCTTTCCGCAGCAAGCGGCCGAGCTCGACCACAAAAAGCGCGCCGCGATCCTCGAAAAAATGCAGCAGCTCCTCGCGGAAAAAGCCATCTACGCCCCGATTTGGCAGCTGGGCTTTATCAACGGCATCGGGCCGCGGGTCGGTGAATCGGGGTTTGGCTTGATGCCGGGCTACGCCTACACCGCGCCCTACGAGGACATCACGATCAAAGCCGCCTAGGCTCGGCTTGCGATCGTCGCCGTGGAACCGGGAATGCTTCCCCGGCGCTGCTCGCGCACCGGGACGCCGGCGGTCTGGAAAAGAGGAGACAATTCTGCAGGGGTGGCCTACCTTGGCCGCAAGGCTCTCTCAAGCAGCCGCCACCCCGGAGGAATTTTATGGGTTCGTCTTCCAGCAGCCGCGGGCGTCAACACAGCGGCTCAAACGAAACTGGCCTGACGCGTCGCGAACTCTTGGCTGCGACTGCTCTCGGCCTTGTCGCCGGCGCTCCGAGCATGGCTCCGGCGGCAGCGCCGAGCGGTCAGCTCACCTGGGGCATTCATGTCTCGCTGGCCCCGGCATGGTTCGACCCGGCCGAAACGCAGGGGATCATCACTCCCTACATGGTGCTCTACGCGCTGCACGACGCGATGGTAAAGGCCATGCCGGGCCAGCCGCAGGCACCATGCCTCGCCGAGTCCTGGTCAGCCTCCGAAGACGGCCTCATCTATGATTTTGTCGTGCGTAAGGGCGCCAAATTCCACAACAACGAGCCGGTCACCGCGGACGACGTGAAGTTCTCGTTCGAGCGCTACCACGGCGCGGCGCACGAGCTGATGAAGGAAAATGTTGCGGCAATCGAGACGCCCGATCCGCAGCACGTTCGGTTCAAGCTCAAAAAGCCATGGCCCGATTTTATTACATTCTACTCGAGCGCCAGCGGTTCTGGCTGGATTGTGCCCAAAAAATATGTCGAGCAGGTCGGTAATGACGGCTTCAAGAACGCACCGATCGGTGCTGGTCCTTACAAATTCGTCTCCTTCAAACCCGGCGTTGAGCTCGTGCTCGAGGCTTTCGACGGATATTGGCGCAAGCCACCCAGCGTGAAGCGGCTGGTGATGAAGGTGATTCCGGACGAAGCGACGCGGCTCGCCGCTCTGAAGAGCGGCGAGGTTGACATTGCCTATTCGATCCGCAGCGAACTCGCCGAGGAGTTGAGGCGCACACCCAATCTCACGCTGAAGCCCGTGGTGCTGCAGGCGCCCAACTGGCTCTATTTTCCCGAACAGTGGGACGCGAAGTCTCCGTGGCACGATCTGCGTGTCAGGCAGGCCGCCAATCTCGCGATCGACCGCGAGGGAATGAGCCAGGCGCTGTTCCTCGGTTATTGCAAGATCACCGACAGCATTATCCCGTACACGTTCGATTTCTATTGGCAGCCGCCGGCGGCCGTGTATGACCCCGCCAAGGCCAAGAAATTGCTGGCCGAGGCGGGCTATCCC
>JBJMQW010000499.1:0-5718 GCA_045802495.1 Allostellaceae bacterium
ACACTCATTCCCTACAACAAGCTCTTCACAAAACTCTACAAATTCGGCGAGGCGCTCGCCGGGACAATGGCGACCCCGCTTTACGTGTCCTTGGGTTTTGCCAAAGTCGAGGTCGCCAATATCGGCAAGATATACGGTCTGGCCGCCACGCTCGCCGGGCTCGCCCTGGGCGGCGTTGTCGTGGCCCGTATCGGGGTGTTCGGCGCGCTGCTCGTCAGCGGCGTGCTCCAGATGCTGTCGAACCTGATGTACGTTGTTCAGGCTTGGGCCGGCCACGATTTGGTGGCTCTCGCGCTGACCATCGGCGTCGAGAATCTGACCAACGGGATGGGTTCGGCGGCCTTTGTCACCTATCTTTCGGGTCTGTGCAGCGTCGAGTTTACCGCGACCCAGTATGCGCTGCTTACCTCGCTGGCCGCGGCGGGCCGGACGATCCTCTCGGCGTGGGGCGGCAAGCTCGCCTCGTTGCTTGGCTGGACGCCGTTTTTCCTGTTGAGCACGGTGCTGTGCATTCCCGCGCTCTTGCTGCTGCTGTGGATCATGCGGCGGCGGACGATCGGATTGCGCGCCCCGACCTGAGCTCCGGTCAATGCCAATGGCACGGTGCAGCCGCCCTACCTGCCCGATGGCCAGCATCAGCTCACCGTGACCGACTCGCCGTCGGCCATGTACCCCCAGCTCCCCCGCGTCCGTATCGCTGGCCCAGCGTAACTCACGGATCACCCGATCGTCACCAGCCGGTCCAACCCCACAGCACATTTTAGGAAAGTCCATACCACAATGCCTGATGACCTTGGCCAATTTACTTGCCCTGTCGATATCACGAAGCTAGACGCCGACGGCCTCGAAGCCTATGCGCGGGAAATGCAGGCCCGTGCCGAGGCAATGCAGCGCGCCGCCAGTTGACCGTTCGACGACTTGTGAGGCGGCGGCTATTGGCAGGACAAGGAAAACGCGGCGATCTTCAACGAGAAATTCGAAGGCAATGACCGAGGCCGCAAACAAGAAGGTGGTCTACACCACGGATCAAGAGGGCCGGAGCGTCACCCGCTTGGTTGATCCGTCCGATCTCACGAATGAACTTGCCATCGGCGTTTGGGAACCCACGAACAGCTCGTGGCCCAAGGAGCCTATCCGAACCCACGACAGAGCGTCGAAGCGGAAGCAAAGCTCATTGCTCAATATGGCCAGCGGCCCGAGTTGCCCAAATGCCACCGACCTAGCACTGGCAGCCCCTCGACCACGAGTTCCCGACGATCGACGCCAGCTTGATGGCCATGTTGGACATCAAGCTCAACGCGATTGAAGACGTACCAGTGGCCATCAGTGCCACCATTGCCGAGGTCGGTGGCAAGTCAGTCTATGACAGAATGGTTGCCGACGCCAAGCAAGGTTTTAAGCCAGACGAATGGCAGGACATCTACGCCGCGGACGTGCAGTCATTGCGGGTCCTCGCCGCTTTCGGCCGAGATGTTCAGCGCCACCAGGCCCGCGTCGCCAGGATCAAACGCTAATGGTCACACTCTGGAGCTGGAGCGCGCGCCTATGGCTGGAAACCACCAAGGAACGTATCCACCATTGGTCACGCCCTGCCCCGTCGGACACAGCGTGGGCGAAATTTGGCCCGCCACTTTCGTCTGACAGAACCCGCAACGTGTCACTCAAACGCTAAATCGCTCGCGGGGACCTCAGCCGGCGTCCAAAATCCGCCGTATCTCGGCCCGGCTCAGCCCGTAGTCATGGCCGATCACTGAGATTGGCAACCCCGCAGAGTGCTCGAACCGGATGGCTTCGTCCCGGTCCCGCTCCTCGGCCTCGGGTCATCGCGGAAGGGATCCGGTCGGATCACCTGTGCTGTCATGGCATTCTCCTCTTGGGTCGGTTTGTCGATTTTGCTGCCAACGAACGCACGCTCTGACCCTTAAAGAATTTGGAACCGCGGAAAATTGTGCTGGGTAGCTAGCGCCAACAGGTCACGGCCTTGTTGCGTGATGGTGGCCTGTCTTCCCGAAATCGTAGCGATTTGCCTTTGACCGAAAAAAATCGCCCAAACGTCAAAGGAAAGACTGGTTACGGGATTTTCCGCTGTGCCTGCAGCGGCTGTGCGGGATGTGTGCAATTCATAATAAGGGGTCAAATCTATGGGGCCTTCCTCGCCTGCCATCTTAATCAACGCCTCAAGCTGCGAATTAAAAATGGTCAGCCATGTGAACACAAAGTGTATGACCTGTTGAGCCTCCGCTAATCGGAGCATCAATAGGTATTCTCGTTTCTGCGCGTCCTCGGGTATTCTGGCGTTTAGCTCGACGCGAAGCGCGTCAACTCTCTGAATGATGTGGCGCGCAGGGGTCTCATCGGGCACGACATCTTTCAAGGCTACATCAACGGGCTGCGCCATAATCTGCGCGGCAATACGCGCCTCACCAAATTCTGCGCCCTCTTTGCCGACGCGCCTAATACGTGTCAGCAACGTGCTTAGCTCGGTCCGAAATCCATAAATACCGCCTGCCACGACCATTGGCCAGAGGACAGAACCAAGCTCCTTAAGGTGCGTCCTGAATATCCAAAGAACGGCGAGGCCGACAATGACTAGGATCGAGCCTCGTACATGCAGTTTGGAGAAAAAACGATGCACTTCACCGTCTGCCATAGCGCGCCTCTCACTGGTCTTTTTTGGAATAATACCTACAGTGTGGGGGCCAGAGCCAGTCGTGGTGTAGCCATCAAACATCCAGGGTCGATCCCGGTGGTGGAGTACTCGCCCCAGGCTCACATCAACGGGTTGCGCTCGGTCACGCGGTTGGTCCGGTTGTAGGCTGCCTCGACGCCATCCTTCAGCTTGTGGGCCAGGGTGCACTCGACCAGCCGGGGGTCAAAACCATGCTCGATCGCCCAGTCGGAGAAGGTCGAGCGCATACCGTGGGGCGTGGCATCGGTGACCCTCAGCCGTAGGAGAACAGCCGGCTGCGGTGCTGCTTGAGCCACGCCCGCGGCGCGGCGCTGCCGGGCGACAGGCGCTCCACGAGGCGCCAAAAGCGCGGCCCGTGGTTCATCTCGGCGAGATGAGCGACTTCATGGGCGACGACGTAGTCGATGACCGCATCGGGAGCCAGGATCAATCGCCAGCTGAAGGAGAGGCTCCCCTGTCCCGAGCAGCTGCCCCACCGGCTCTTTGTGTCGCGAACGGTGACACGCGCCACCTTGCACCCGATCTCCGGGGCAAGGCGGCGCGCTCGGCGGGCTAGCTCGCTGCCGGCCAGCGCCACCAGGTGATCGCGAACGCGGCGCGGCAAATGCGCCGGATCGCCGCGCACTCTGATTTCGCCATCGGCAATAGCGACCGGCCGCGCCGCGATGTCGACCACCCGGCAGATGCGATGCGGTACGCCCAGCACCGGAACGATCGCACCTTCGGCGAACGGTACCGGCTTTGGCAGGGCGTCAAGACGGGCGGCGACCCACCCGCGCTTCGCGGCGAGAAAGCGCATGCCTTGGGTGGCCGGAACACCGCGGGGCAAAACCAGTTCGATTTTTCGCTCGGCCGCATCGATCCGCAGCCCGATCCGCCGCGCCCGGGGGCTGACCCGCACAAAGACGGGCGCCGCGAGATCGAGGGCTTTCAGCTGCCGATCGAGATCACCGACCTGCAAATGCCCGCCAACCCTCAATGCCTTCCCCTCACCGCAATCTGGCCGATGATAATGGCAACGCGCCGAGGCGAAGCGTCGCCATAAAACCTCTGGGCTGGCGTATCGATCTGGCAATCCGCGGCGGCTTCGTGGAAGCTGCGGCGACGAATCGGCTGCTCGGCGGCGCCCCGGCAAACCTCGCGCAGATCCGCGCGAATCACGGGAGGTGAGGGTATGCGCTTCGGCATTGGACAACCGGTCAGGCGCAAGGAAGATCACCGGTTTCTGACCGGGCAAGGGCGCTATGTCGCGGACATCGATCTCGTTCGCCAGGCATACGCGGTCTTTGTCTTCTCGCCGCATGCCCATGCGCTGATCCGCGCCGTCGACAACAGCGCGGCGGAGCAGCTGCCGGGTGTCTACGCCGTGCTCACCGGTGAGGACTGGAAGGCCGACGGGCTCGGCACGCTGGATCCCGAGGCGATGGCCGAGGATTTCGGCGGCCCGCCGGGCTACCGCACCAAGCGGCCGCCGCTGGCGATCGATCGCGTGCGCTATGTCGGTGAGCGCGTCGCCGTCGTCGTCGCCGTGACGGAGGCGGTGGCGCGCGATGCGGCGGAGCTGGTGTCGGTCGATTACGAGGTGCAGCCCGCGGTGATGCGGGCCGAAGACGCGGTCCGTCCTGGCGCACCGCCGCTCCATGACGGCGCTGCCAACAACATTTCCTTCACGATGCACCTGGGCAACGCCGATATGGTCGAGCCCGCCTTCGCGAGAGCGCATCACATCACCAGATTGCCGCTGTACAACAACCGCCTCACCGCCTTCACAATGGAGCCGCGCGGCTGCATCGGCGAATATGATCCGGGCACCCGCCGCTATACGCTCTACAGCAGCACGCAGAACGTGCACGGGATCCGCCAGATCTTGGCGCATCAGATTCTGCACATTCCCGAAAGCCGCATTCGCGTCATTGCGCGCGATGTCGGCGGCGGCTTTGGCATGAAGGGCGGTGCCTATCCCGAGGAAGCCGTCGTCATCTGGGCCGCCCGTCGCGTCGGGCGGCCGGTCAAATGGATCCCGTCGCGCTACGAGGCATTGCTCGGCGACTATCAGGCGCGCGACCAGGAGGTCAGCGCCGAGCTGGCGCTCGCCGCCGACGGCAAATTCCTAGCGTTGCGCTGGACCGGCTTGCACAATGTCGGCGCCTATATCGAGGGCGCGGGGTGCATCCCGATCCTCCTCTCGCTGCAGCTCGCCCCCAATGCCTACGACATCCCCGCTCTGGCGGTGACGAGCAGCCTCGTCTTCACCAACACCGCACCGACCGTGCCCTATCGCGGCGCCGGCCGCCCCGAGGCGGTCTACATCATCGAGCGCCTTGTGGATCAAGCGGCCCGCGAGATGCGCATCGATCCCGCCGAGCTGCGGAAAAAGAACCTGATCCGGCCCGATGCCTTTCCGTATCAAACGCGCACGGGCTGGAGCTATGACACCGGGAACTACGACGCAGCGCTGGCTAAATGCCAGGCCTTGGCGGATTGGGACGGCTATGCCGGGCGCCGCGCCGGCAGTGAAGCCGCGGGCAAACGGCGCGGCCGGGGCATCGTCTATTACGTCGAGAACACCGGCGTCTTCAACGAGCGCATGGAGCTGCGCTTCGACCCGAGCGGCGAATTGACGATTGTCGCCGGCACCTTGTCGCACGGGCAAGGGCATGAGACGAGCTATGCGCAGATGGTTGCCGACTGGCTCGGCCTGCCCGAAGACAAGATCCATCTTTTGCAGGCGGACACCGACGAGGTGGCCATCGGCCGCGGCACCTACGCCTCGCGCAGCATGATTATGGGCGGCAGCGCGCTGCGCGGAGCCGCCGACGAGGTCATCGAGCGCGGCAAGCGCTTGGCAGCGCATTTCATGGAGGCCGATGCCGCCGACATCGCTTTTGCCGACGGCGCGTTCACGATCGCCGGCACCGACCGGGCGATGCCGATCGGGCAGGTCGCGCAGATGTCGTTCATCCCCATGGGCCTGCCCTCGGAGCTCGGCGTTGGGCTGCAGGGCGCCGGGGCATTCTCGCCGGGATTGC
>JBJMQW010000029.1:0-4403 GCA_045802495.1 Allostellaceae bacterium
CCGGCGGCAGCACCGGTTCCTTCCCGGTCTCCTCGGCGATGCGAAGCGCAAGGCGCGCCTGCAGCGAGGTCGTCGGACGCAGCACATCGGTGGGCCACGAGACGAACCTATTGAGCACCGGGCGGAGGCTCTCCAACTCGCGCCGGCAATCCGGGCACGAGGCGATATGGGCTTCGGCCGCGGCGACCTCGTTCGCCGACAGAACCTGCAGGGCGTAGGCGCACGCCAGCTCGGCGCTCTCGCAAGGGTCTTCGTTTGGGCCTGAGTGCCCGACGCTGGAGGGAAGCGAGGTCCGCATACCCCCAATACGTCAAACGCGAGCTTTTGGATTGCTCCGAGGAGGTGGCGGGGCGAAAGGAGTACCCTCAGCCAGTCGGCGCCGTTCTCGATATCGAGAATGCCGAAATATTTTCTGCGCGTCGGCACACATCTCGACGGCCGGCGCGCAGGGGTGCTAGCCGCGTGGGCGCATCATGCACCCGAGGCGCTTCAGCGAAGGGTATCTTTGGTGCTGGTGACGAGAACGCAGGTGCAGCCGGTCTCGCTCCAGACGCGCTCGTCGCCCGCTCCGGGCGCACCATAGTTGTAGTCGCCCGGGACGAGCTTGCGCTCGTCGATCCACAGCTCACCGTCGAGGAGATGGAGTTCTTCTACACCAGCATGAGTATGCGCCGGGTAACTCGCATTAGGCGCAAGGCGTACCAGCATGCTGATCCGGTGCCTTTCCGTATCGGTCGCCAGCAGCTTGCATTCGATCCCGGACGCGACCTGTTCCCATTCCGGCTCGGACCACCTTCGCGCCGGCGGCAGCACCGGTTCCTTCCCGGTCTCCTCGGCGATGCGAAGCGCAAGGCGCGCCTGCAGCGAGGTCGTCGGACGCAGCACATCGGTGGGCCACGAGACGAACCTATTGAGCACCGGGCGGAGGCTCTCCAACTCGCGCCGGCAATCCGGGCACGAGGCGATATGGGCTTCGGCCGCGGCGACCTCGTTCGCCGACAGAACCTGCAGGGCGTAGGCGCACGTTACCTCGCTCTGCTCGCAGCGGTTCCCGTGATAAGTACTCATGGCTTCTCCGCTTCTGCAATCAGCGTCTGCCGCAGCTTATGCAGTCCCGAACGAATGCGCGTCTTGATGGTGCCGAGCGGCTGATTCAGCCGAGCCGCGGCTTCGGCATGCGTAAGCCCGGCCAAGAACGTCGCTTCGATTGCCTGGCGCTCGTCAGGCGTGAGCATCGCCAATGACGCGCGCAGCGACTCGCCCTGCTCGCGCAGCTCCAGCACGTCATGCGGATCGGCGGCCACCTCGGCCTGCGGCTGGACATCCTCGCCATGGCTGCGCTTTTTTCGACTCTCGAAGCGCAGGCGGTCGATCGCCCGCGAGCGAGCTTGGTTCATGATCCAGCCGAGCACCGTGCCGTTCGCGGCATCGTAACGCGCCGCGCGGCGCCAGACGTCATGGAAGACGTCGATGGTGAGTTCTTCAGCGGTTTCCCGGTTGGCCGTAATTCGCATGATCAAAGTGAAGACAAGGCGGTGAGCCATCTCGTAGAGCGCATGCAGGGCGAGCTGGTCGCCCGCGGCAATCGATTGGACGAGTGTCGTCCAGTCCTGCTCCGGCACCGGAGCCTTGGACTTGGCATATAGCACGTCGCCCAGCGTTGCCCGTGTCTTTTCGGCAGGGTCCTTGGCCATGACCGACAGCTCTCCGTCATTAGCCGGAATTTAGCTGACTAATTCTCCGCCGGCCAATCAAGGTCGGCGGTGAAAGGTGCGCCTTTCCCTCAGCAGGCCGGCACGCCGAACTCGTCGATCCGCGTAGGTTGGCTCTTCAAGCAGGGGCGGTCAGCCTCGCCGCGTCAAAACGGCACATGCGGGCGGTGTTGCCGCCGGCGATCTTGGCCTGTTCGGATGCACTCGAAAACCAGCCGCCGTGTCGGGTCTGAGAGCGCAACCAGCGCCATTTCGGTTTCAGTGCGGATCACACGCAATCGCGTCGTAGCGCCACGCTTCAATCAGCCCAGGCTGCTCGAGCGCGTGGCGGCCGCCGCCTGAGAAGAGGAAGCGCTCGTACCTTCTCGCGCGACACCGCCAATCTCCGGGCTGAGGCCAGCCGAGGGCGGGAGCGTGATCCAGAGTGTATGTCATTGGCGGCTGCATCCGCAACCGCATGGGGCAATGGGCGCCCAGGTCGACCGAATGCCCGACGAGCAGTTGCAACATTTGAAAGACTTCGTCGAGGGCAAATCCCTAACGCAATAACGACGCTATGGGCTGCGACGCAACCCCGGGAATTGCCGCGCACAACACGAGGTCGTCCGCCACGCGGGTGGCAGCACGGATCTCCCCGACATTGAAGATCCACAGTGAAGAGGCTCGTCGCGACCGGGTCGAGGGTCAGCCCTCCCTGCCCGCGAATCTTACTTGCATAATGATAGTTTCTCGCTATATGGCTTTCATGATGCAAGTAAGTGGACCTCATGCGCCACAAAAGCTTCGGCAACATGCAGTGCCCGATCGCCCGCAGCCTGGAGCGGGTCGGAGAGTGGTGGAGCATCCTCATCCTGCGCGACGCATTCCTCGGGCTGACACGGTTCGACCAGTTTCAGGAAAGCCTGGGCATTGCACCCAATATCCTGACGCGGCGGCTCAAGACTCTGGTCGAAGCGGGCCTGCTCGAACGCCGCCGCTACAGCGCGAGGCCGCCGCGCGACGACTACGTGCTGACGCAAGCCGGCCGCGACTTTCGGCCGGTGCTCTGGGCGTTGCTCGCCTGGGGCAACAAGCATTTCGCCCCCGAGGGCGCCAGTGTCGTGATCGTCGACAGCCAGACCGGAGAGCAAGCCGACCCCGTGGTGGTGGATCGCAACAGCGGCCGCCTGCTGACCGAGCCGGCTTTCCGTTCGGCAGCAGGACCGGCCGCCGACGCGCGCACCCGGCGCCGCTATCTCGCCGAGCAGCAAGCAAAAGCAGAGGAGAGCGCTTCCGTTCAATCGCCAGACAGGTCGGCGCCATAGGAAGTGCGATGGAGACCGCAATGGATACCATCGTCCTCGAACGAGTGGCGGCCTCTGCCCCGGCAAAGCGCCGGCTGCGCATCGGGCGCAGGCGTCTGGCGGTTGCCGGCCTTGCACTCGCGATCATGCTGGGCGGCGGATACGGCCGCTACTGGTGGAATCTCGGGCGGTTTATCAAGACCACCGATGACGCCTATGTCGGCGGTAACGTGACCACTTTGTCGCCGCACGTCGCCGGCTTCGTCTCGCAGATCCTGGCCGGCGACAATCAGCTCGTCAAAGCCGGCCAGCTGGTGATCGAGCTTGACGACCGCGACTACAAGGCCGCGCTCGCGCATGCCGAAGCGGTCGTTCAGAACCAGACCGCGGCGCTCGCCAATCTGCATGCGAAGTACACGCTGCAGCAGTCGATGATCGCACAGGCCGAAGCGGAGCTGGCGGCGAAGCAGGCCGACGCCGGCTGGGCCCGCGCCGATGCCGCCCGCTATCACGCGCTGGCGTTGACAACCTTTGGCACGGTGCAGAACGACCAGAAGGCGTCCGCCGCCGACCGCAAGGCGGCAGCCGCGGTGCGCGCGGGCGGGGCCAACCTGGACGCCGCAAAGCAGCAGCTGGCGGTCATCGACACCCAAATCGCCGAAACCCAAGCCAGCCTCGCCCAGGCGCAGGCCGACCTGCGCACCGCGCAGCTCAACCTCGGCTATACCCAGATCCGTTCGCCGATCGACGGCTATATCGGCAATCGCGCGGCCCAAATAGGTGCCTATACGACTATCGGCGCGGCGCTGCTGTCGATTGTCCCCGCGCACGGCCTCTGGGTCGATGCCAATTTCAAGGAAGACCAGCTGGCGCGGATGCGGCCGGGGCAAAGGGCGAGCTTTACCGCCGACGTGCTGCCGGGCCGCATCTTCACCGGCAACGTGTTGAGCCTCGCGCCGGCAACTGGCGCCATCTTCAGCGTGATCCCGCCCGAAAACGCGACCGGTAATTTCACCAAGATCGTGCAGCGCGTCCCCGTGCGCATCGAAGTCGACGACGGGGACGGGATTCTGGGACTGCTGCGTCCCGGCCTGTCGACGACAGTCAGCGTCGATACGCGCGCCTCCGCGGAAAACGGCGAATGACCACGCCCGCAACTCAACCGCCGGCCGCGGCCGCCGCTCCCAGCATCTTTCCGTTTGCGGTCATGTGCGTCGGCATGTTCGCGGCGTTGCTCGACATCCAGATCGTCGCGTCGTCCTTGCAGGATATCGGCGGCGGGCTGTCGGCCGCACAGGACGACATCAGCTGGGTGCAGACCGCCTATCTGATCGCCGAGATCATCGTGATCCCGCTGTCGGGTTGGTTGACCCGCGTGTTCTCGACGCGCTGGCTGTTCGCGGCCTCG
>JBJMQW010000500.1:0-3907 GCA_045802495.1 Allostellaceae bacterium
AGCTCGAAATCGAGCGGCACCACGATGATCATCGCGATCATGACCATCGACATCAAAAAGCTGATGACGCTGGCGACGGCGAAGATCCGGTTGGCGAAGAGCCGCAGCGGTATCATCGGCTCGCGCGCCTCGCGTTCCCATACGACCAGCGCCGCCAGAAGTACCAAACCGATCGCCAGCGGGAGCAGGACATCGACACGCGCCCATCCGCCGGCCGATTCCGCTTGACCCACGGCGATCAGGATCGGCGTTGTCGAGCCGAGGATCAGGGCAGCCCCGATCCAGTCGATTACCGGCTTTCTGCGGGGCTTTGGAAGCCGCCGTAGATTGCGGTTGCACAGAAAGAGCGCGAGTGCGCCGAAGGGAATGTTGATCCAGAAGATCCAATGCCAGGTCAAATAGTCTGCAAAAAAGCCGCCGAGCACCGGCCCGAGCAGGCTCGAGACCGCCATGACACTCGAAAAATAGCCCTGGTAGCGGCCCCGCTCGCGCGGCGGAATGACGTCGGCGATTGCCGCCTGCGACACCGAGCGCAACCCGCCGCCGCCGATCCCTTGCAGCACCCGAGCCCCGATCAGCTGCGCCATCGTCTGGGACAGGGCGCACAACACGGAGGCGCCGAGAAAGAGCGCGATCCCGGCGAGCAGGATCGGCCGACGGCCGTAGAGATCGCTGAGCCGGCCGTAGATCGGCGTCGTGACGGTCGAGGCCACGAGATAGGCCGAGACCACCCAAGACATCAGCTCCCAGCCATTCAGGTCGCTGGCCATCGTCGACAACGAGGTCGCAACGATGGTTTGATCGAGGCTGGCGAGAAACATCGCCAGCATGAGACCGGACAGGATCGACACGATCTCCGATCGCGAGAAATGCATCGCTGTCGATGGCGCCGGCACGACGGTCGTAGGGTTCGCCTCCGAAGTAGTTGGTCTATACAAGTCGGATGATCGGCAGCTGAGGACGGGCATTCCAATGGAAGTAGAACACGAGACGCCGGTGAAATGGCAGGACGAGCTCTACGATCTGTTGCGGCGGAACGGAATCACCCAATTCGCTTATGTGCCGGATGCCGGCCACCGCATCCTGATCGACCGTTCGCTGGCCGATCCCGGAGCGCATTCGATCGCGCTGACGACCGAGGAAGAAGGTGTGGCTTTGCTTGCCGGCGCCGATCTCGGCGGCGCGCGCGGCGTCCTGTTGATGCAGAGCAGTGGAGCGGGGAATTGCGTCAACATGCTGTCGCTGATCAAAGGCGGCCGTTTTCCGTTGCTGACGTTAGTCAGCATGCGCGGAGATTTCGGCGAGGGTAATCCCTGGCAGTTCCCGATGGGCCAGGCGGTCCAGCCGGTCCTCGAGGCGATGGGGGTCATCTGTCTGCGGATCGAGCACCCGGAGGAGGTAGTGCCGACCGTCGGCGCCGCTCTGACCATGGTTTTTCAAAGCGGTCACGCGGTTGCCGTGCTGCTGACCCAGAAACTGCTCGGCGCAAAGCAATTCTGAGGGAGCAGGCGATGCCGGCACCACAAGCCGCTGCACCGGATTTCATCCTCGACCGGCGCGACGCGGTGCCGGCGTTGGTCGGGCGGCATGAGGATTTTCTGATCGTCAGCGGTCTTGCCGGGACGAGCCGCGATGTCGCGGCGCTGACCGGCGACGGGGCGCACACTTACACGATGGCGGGCGCGATGGGCGGGGCCGCAATGATTGGCCTCGGCCTCGCGCTCGCCCGGCCCGACAAGCGGGTTCTGATCGTGACCGGCGACGGCGAGCTGTTGATGAATCTCGGCGCCCTCGCGACGATCGGGGTGATGAACCCGCCCAATCTCGCAATCCTCTGCGTCGACAACGGTCATTACGGCGAGACCGGCTACCAGAAAAGTCACACCAGCCTCGGGGTCGATCTCGAAAAGATCGCCGCCGCTTCGGGCATAAAGGCTACGCGCACGATCGCGGCCGAGCCCGAGCTCGCCGACGGCGCTCGCCTGCTGCGTCAAGGCAACGGCACGGCCTTTGTTCTGTTGCGCGTGAAGCCGACCGACCCGCCCGCCTTCAAGCGCAACATGGACCCGTCAGCCTGCCGCAACCGCTTCCGCGCCGCGCTGCTCGGCCCCTACTAGACCAAATTCCGATCAGATTGCACCAGCGACTTCAATCGTCATTGCGAGCGAAAGCGAAGCAATCTCGGGCCGCTGAGCGCTCGATTAGTCGGGATTGCTTCGTCGCGCAAGGCGCTCCTCGCAATGACGCGTGTCAATTTGGTCGAAACCTGCGCTAAAGCCAGATTCGCGGCGACGGTCGTTTCAGGAAAGCCCGTACAGTGTTGCCGCGTTGTCGCGGGTAAGCTTTGTTCGCATATCAGGCGGCAGGTTCTTCATCTGCCGTTCGATAGCCGCGCGCGAGTTCGGCCACACGCTGTCGGGATGCGGATAATCCGACGCCCATAGGAGGTGGCCTTCGCCAAAGAACGGGATCAATGACATCGCCGCCGCGTCTTCCTGGAACGTCGCGTAAATCTGCCGTTTGAACAATTCGCTGGGTTTGGTTTCGAGCGCGCTGCCGCCCTTGTCGGCCCAGAATTCCTTCGCCTCCCACAGCCGCCAATGCCGGTAGTCGAGCTCCTGCACGAGCCAGGGGAGCCAGCCGGTGCCAGCCTCTGCCATGACCATCTTCAGCCGCGGATGGCGCTCGAGAATGCCCCAGGCGAACAGGTCGACAAACGGTTCGAGGAAATTGTTGAGGAAGCCCTTGGTATTCTCGAACACGCTGGCGGCCTTGCCGGCGGCGCGGCTGCCCGGCACCGGCAGGAACACGGTGATGTGCCAGGACAGGATGATGCCGCTCTCCTCCAGCGCCTGCCACAGCGGTTCCCAGCTCGGATCATCGAGCTTCGGCTTGATCTGCGCGATCATCAGATTGACTTGACGCACGCCGCCCTTGGCAATCAGCCGCTGCAATTCGGCAAGCGCCGTCTCCGGAGTTTCCGGCAGCATCGGCACGCCGATCAGCCGGTCCGGCGCCGCCGCGCAGAAGTCGAGGAGCCAGTCGTTGTAGACCTGGTAGCAAGCGACATGCAGCACCGGGTCGTCGGTCGAGATCTGGAAGATCGGGCCGAAGATGACCTGCGTCTCGACCCCGTCGCGGTCCATATCGGCAAGCCGCAATTCGGCGACCGCCGGCCGCCTGGCGCTCTGATCGTAGAGTTGGGCACGGTCGAAGGCGTTGTAGATCGGCTTGACTGGGCGCGTGCCGTCCGTCGCAGACTGCTTTCCGGACCAGCTGCCCCAGACCTTGTTGTCGCAGATCCAAACCGCCTGGCCGTCCCGCTCCTCGATGCGCGGCGCCCGATCGCGCAGCGAGGCAGGCAGCCGCGTCAGCCATAAATCCGCCGGCAATTGCCCCAGATCCATATGGTCGTCGCACGAGATCAGCCGATCAGCCACTGCTTCCTCCATGTCGATGCGCCGTCGAGGTTTATCATATTCCGTCGTTCCGTCGACCGGCCAGAAATCATTCGGGCCGCGTTAGTGCGACGGCCTGGCGCTCGCCCGGGATTACAACCAAGACTTGTTCATCGTTTTATGTCCCGCTGCTTCTGCAGCGAATCAGCAGCGAAACTCTCCGTTTGGTTGTGGACTTGGTTCCGCGAAAAGGCTACCCGAAGATCTGATAAACGCCATTAACCGTCGCCATCCCTTTGTCCGCCCGATAGGTGATAGAGACGGATTATCAGGCGAATTATGCAATGCGAATTTGGCAATTTGAGGACGACTGTTTCTCTGCAGGCCCGATCCAGACCGCTTGACCGGGTCAGACCCACGCCGTCGCGCTTCTCCTGACCTCCGAAGGCGCTGCGCTGTAGTGGCGACGAAACCGTCGGTTAAAATAGGCGGGGTCGCCAAACCCGCAA
>JBJMQW010000501.1:0-3332 GCA_045802495.1 Allostellaceae bacterium
AATTCGGCGGATGCCATGGTGGCGCCGTGGATGCCGTCGCGGCCGGTTTTCGAGCCGAGATACACGACCGGTTTTCCCACCCCGGTCGCCTTGGCGTAAAAGATCTTGCTGGTCTCGATCAGCCCGACCGCCATGGCGTTGACGAGGATGTTGCCGTCAAAAGCGGAGTGGAAGCCGACGGCCCCGCCGACGGTCGGCACGCCGAAGGAGTTGCCATAGCCGCCGATGCCGGCGACCACGCCCGACACCAGGTGCCGGGTCTTGGGATGCGATGGATCGCCGAAACGGAGCGCATTGAGGTTCGCCACCGGGCGCGCGCCCATGGTGAAGACGTCGCGCATGATGCCGCCCACACCGGTCGCCGCGCCCTGGTAGGGCTCGATGTAGGACGGATGGTTGTGGCTCTCCATCTTGAAGATGGCGGCCTGGCCGTCGCCGATGTCGATCACGCCGGCATTCTCGCCCGGGCCCTGGATGACCCACGGCGCCTTGGTCGGCAGCCGCCTCAGCCAGAGGCGGGAGGATTTATAGGAGCAATGCTCGCTCCACATCACCGAGAAGATCCCGAGCTCGGTCAAGTTGGGCGTGCGGCCGAGGATTGCGACGGCGCGCTCGAATTCCTCTTTTGCCAGCCCGTGCTCGGCGGCGAGGGCGGCAGTGACATTGCTGCCGCCGCTCACGCGGCCCCGCAAACATCTCCCTCTCCCCCCGCTGACCGGGGGGAGAGGATCGGGGTGAGGGGGGCCGGCACAGCAGCCACAATGCTGGCGCGCCGCGCATTGGATCCGCTGAATCTCGCCAGGCCCGCTGGCGCCCAGAATGAGTTGCGCAAACGCAAGAAAAAGGACGCCCCTCTGGGGAGCACGTGACGGACACCCCGCTCACCCTGCCTTCTTCCCCCGCGAACGTGTGAGGGAAAAACTTCGATGCGGGCACGGACAGAGGGGGATGTCTGGGCGACCGGCATCGTTTACTGCAACGCGCTTACCAGACCGGCAAAGAACGCCCTCCCATCGGTGCTGCCGAGCAGCGGATCAGTTGCGTTTTCGGGATGCGGCATCAGTCCCAGGACGGTGCGGCTGTCGCTCAGGATGCCGGCGATTGCGCGTGCCGAGCCGTTGACGTTCTGCGTGTCAGAAATCTCGCCGTTCGGGCCGCAATAGCGGAAGGCAACGCGCCCCTCCTCTTCGAGCCGGTCGAGAGTGTCGGCATCAGCGGTGTAGTTGCCGTCGTGATGAGCGACCGGCACCCGGATCGTCTGGCCCGCCTGGTAGCCGCAAGTAAAAATCGTCTGGCTGTTCTCGACGCGCAGATGGAGGTCGCGGCAGGTGAAGCGCAGCGACCGGTTCGGCAGCAAGGCGCCGGGCAGCATGCCGGCTTCGGTCAGGATCTGGAAGCCGTTGCAGATGCCGAGCACCGGGGTGCCCTGGGCGGCCTTGTGGCGAACCTCGCGCATGATCGGGGAATGCGCCGCCATCGCTCCGCAACGGAGGTAATCGCCGTAGGCAAAGCCCCCGGGAAGCACGATCAGATCGGTTTTCGGCAACGCCGCATCACGGTGCCAGACGCGCCGCGGCTCCTGCCCGGTCGCACCGGCCAGCGCCGCGCAGACATCACGCTCGCGGTTCGAGCCGGGAAAGATAATGACAACCGCTCTCATCGGGGCTGACCTCCAGATACTCCGAGCATTGAGAGCGTTCAAGGCGCGTGCGGCGAACCCTGCTGCAGTAAGCGGCTTGCGCTAGGCGACGAGTTCGATCGTGTAATCTTCGATCACCGGATTCGCGAGGAGACCCCGGCACATCGCTTCGACCTGGGCGCGTGCGCGAGCCGGATCTTCCTCGACGAGATCGAGCTCGATCAGCTTGCCCTGGCGGACCTCGTCCACTCCCGTAAAGCCCAAACCTGCCAACGCATTGCCAATCGCCTTGCCCTGCGGATCCAGCACCCCGGGCTTCAGCGATACATGCACTCGGGCCTTCATTTCGTTCCCCGCGTCCGGTCACACCGCGTCGATCGGGATAGTTTGCCAAGGCGTGCTCTCCGGCTGCCAGGCGGCGAAGCGGAAGATCGGCCTGCGATCCGGCTCGTTGCGCGTCGGAAGCGCGATCAGCGCGCTCGATACAGTGCCGTAGCCGTCGGTCCGAAACCGCATGGCGGCTGTCGCGGGCTCGCCGCGCGGCGCTCGCGTGCTGGCCAGCAGTGATTCCCACGCCGTCCAATCTTCGCTATCCGGCTCCGGTACGGGCCACTCGCGAAACGCGGGCAGCGCCAGTTCGATGCGGCGCGTCGCGAGGTCATCGATCTCGCCTGCGGCGATCATCGACAACCCATCCTTCAGCGGACGCTTCTCGACCGGCTTGCCGCCCGTATGGCGGAGCCAAAACCCATCGCGGTCGTCGGCAATGATGAGGTTGAACGTCCGATAGGCTGTCGGGTCAAGGTATGACAAGGCCTCGGCGGCCGTCGCCGCATCGGCGTGGTCGAGCGCCTCGAGCACGAGTTCGCCGCGCGAGCGCCGATCGGGCGATGGCCCGAGCGAGCCGTGCCGATTGAGGACGGCGGCTGCGACACCCCAATCATTGATCCCCAGCCACGAACCTCCGGCGAGAATATCAAGCCCGGCGACCACCTCCGGCCGGTCGGCCCAATGCCGCCCCGGCGGTTTCCACGGTCGGTCGATCATCTCGTCACGATTGGCGCCGATCAGCACCGGCCAACGGTGACCCGGACGGCGCAGGATTACCAGGGTGCACATTCGTATGCTGGCGTCGAAGCCCGGCGGATATGGTATCGTCGGATCCTGTGCATCCGTGAAATGGTAACGCCATGCCTACTTTGGCTGACCGCGAGAAGGAATTCGAGGCTCGGTTCAAGCACGATCAGGAGTTCAAATTCAAGGCCACCGCCCGACGCAACCGATTGCTCGGGCTCTGGGCGGCGCAGCGTCTGGGGCTGCTCGGCGACGCCGCCGAAGAGTATGCCAAGAGGGTGGTCGCCGCCCAGTTCGAACCGGGCGGCGACAAGCATGTCCTCGCCAAGGTTTCCGACGATCTGCGCGCCAAGGACCCGACCCTCACTCCAGATCGCATACGGTTCGAACTCGATCACTTCGCTCAACAAGCGAAGCAGCAGCTGATGACGGAATAGGGGTTTACCTCACCCTCGCATCCCACCGCCGCATCCAGGGGACGCCTTAGGCGCGGTAGAACGGCCGGTCGCCCTTGACCGTGACCCGGTGGCCGGAGCGTGTGTGGGGCCAGTAGTCCCACATCGCATGGTGTTGCACGCAGCGATTGTCCCAGAAGGCGATCGAATTCTCGCGCCAGCGG
>JBJMQW010000502.1:0-26690 GCA_045802495.1 Allostellaceae bacterium
TCTGCAAAGGGCCATAATCGGGAGGCATACCCAAATGCCACTTGCCGATCAGCGCGGTATGATAGCCGCTCTTCTTCAGGATCGACGGCAAGGAGGGGTGATCCGGAGGTAGACCCAGCTTGCGCGGCGCGGCTGTCCTGAGCGGCTCCTCCAACCCCACCGCCAGCCGGTACTGGTAGCGCCCGGTCATCAGCGCGACGCGCGAGGCCGTGCATACCGCGGAGTTGGCGTAGGCCTGAGTGAAGCGCAGCCCCTCCGCGGCAAGACGGTCGATATTGGCGGTCGCGAAATCCCGCCGCCCGTAGCACGAGACATCGGCGTAGCCGAGGTCATCGGCCAATATGAACAAAAAGTTCGGCTTAGAATCCGTCATGTTCCCCTGTTCGACTTCCCCGAATCCCGCCGGCTAGGTCACATAGTGGGCCATCACGCTCCAAAATCGAACACGCATTATGGAGGGGCCAATTCCGCGCGAAAGCAAACACGCGCGGCCTCAGTCGTCTGGCGGGTCGTGGGCGACAGGCTTGTGCGTCATTCGCACCTGCGCAGCCATCCAAGACTGCTCGCATCGGGGGCCATGGCAGTCTTTCTGTACTGGCTGCTGGCGGGTGTGACTGGCGCCGGGACGGGATTCCCGATCGCCTTCGATGGCGGCGCGATCGTATTTCTCACGGCCGTGTGGGTCATGATGGCGCGGGCGACGCCTGCCGGCATGCGGCGGCGCGCGCAGATCGAAGATGAAGGCCGATATGCGGTTCTGATTTTCAGCGCCGCCGCCGCGACGGCGATCTTGCTGGCAATCGTGTTCGAGCTTCACGGCATAAAGGATCTGCCGCCAGATCAAGCCGGGTTCAGGGTCGCGCTGGCGGCTGCCACCATCCTGCTCTCTTGGTTTTCATGAACACGATGTTCGCGCTGCATTACGCCCACGGATATTATGGCGATTCCGATCCATCGAGCGAGTATAAGCGCACGGGCGGCCTCGTCTTTCCCGCAACCCCCGATCCCGATTATTGGGATTTTCTATATTTTTCGTTTGTCGTCGGCATGACTTTTCAGGTCTCCGACGTCAGATCGAGGACCACAACCTAAGGCGCGTAGTGCTCGCCCATAGAGTGTTGGCATTTTCTTTAACGTCGTAATGTTGCCCTGACCATCAACATCGTTGCGGCACTGATATGAGCACGGATGCGGGGCACGGCGACGCCGCATCGCATTGACGCGCCCCGGGCTCGCCCATAAGTATCGGCGCGCGACGCGGCTTAGACCGGCTGCGGCATACTGTAAGGAAACCCCATGAAGCCGAGCCGGCGTCCGGCCAATCCTTGCTTCTCCTCCGGCCCTTGCGCAAAGCGGCCGGGGTGGTCGCCTGCTGTTCTCGACCAAGCACTTGTCGGACGCTCGCATCGCTCGGGTGTGGGTCTCGCGCGGCTCGTCGAAGTGATCGACCGGTCCCGCGCGATCCTCGGCATCCCGCCCGATTGGCGGGTCGGCATCGTCGCCGGGTCCGACACCGGCGCGATCGAAATCGCGATGTGGTCGCTGCTCGGCGCGCGCGGCGTCGATATGCTCGCCTGGGAGAATTTCGGCGAGGGCTGGGTCACAGATGTGGAGCAGTTGAAGCTGGACGATGTCCGCGTGATGCAAGCGCCTTATGGGCGGCTTCCCGATCTCTCCCGTGTGGATCCTGCCCGCGATGTCGTCTTCACGTGGAACGGCACGACCTCGGGTGTGCGGGTACCCAACGGCAACTGGATCGCCGCTGACCGCCGCGGGCTGGCGATTTGCGATGCCACCTCGGCCATCTTTGCCATGCGCCTGCCCTGGGAGAAGCTCGATGTCGTGACGTGGTCGTGGCAGAAGTCGCTGGGCGGCGAAGCGGGGCACGGCATGCTGGCATTATCGCCGCGCGCCGTCGAGCGCCTCGAAGGCTATACCCCGCCCTGGCCGCTGCCAAAGCTTTTCCGGCTGACCTCGAAAGGCAAGCTGATCGAAGGGGTGTTCCGCGGGGAGACCATCAACACGCCGTCGATGGTGTGCGTCGAGGATGCGCTCGACTCGCTGAAATGGGCGGAATCGGTCGGCGGCCTCGATGGGCTCATAGCCCGCTCGGAACGCAATCTGGCCGTGCTCAGCACCTGGGTTAAGAACTGCCCCTGGGCCGAATTTCTGGCAGAAAACCCGGCCACCATCTCCTGCACGGCGCCGCAATTCAAAGTCACCGATCCGTGGTTCACCGCCTTGTCGCCCGAGGAGCGGTTCCAGAATGTGCGGGCGATGACCCGACGGCTCGAGCAGGAGGGGGCCGCTTACGACATCGCGAGCCACCGTGCCTCTCCCCCGGGCCTGCGCATCTGGACGGGTCCCACGGTCGAGACGGGTGATGTCGAAGCGCTGACGCCATGGCTCGACTGGGCGTGGGATGAACAGTGCCGCACGGCTAGGGCTGCCTGAATATCAGCCACGAGCTCACTAAAAAGAGGACGAGGAAGGCGCGCTCCACCCTCTGTCCGGCGACCGTGCTCCGCGTCACGAAAGGTCCGGGAGTTTTGAATGGCGAAAGTGTTGATTTCCGACGCTTTGAGCCCGCGTGCGGCAGAGATCTTTACGGCCCGCGGGATCGAAGTTGACTTTTCACCCGGCCTGCCCGCCGACCAACTGAAGGATCGCATCGGCGGCTATGACGGGCTCGCCGTGCGCTCGGCCACGAGGGTCACAAGTGATCTCCTCGCGCGCGCCAAGAAGCTCCGGGTGATCGGCCGCGCCGGGATCGGGGTCGACAACATCGATGTCCCTGCGGCGACGGAGCGCGGCATTGTGGTCATGAACACGCCCTACGGCAACTCGATCACCGCCGCCGAGCACACGCTCGCCATGCTGTTTGCCCTGTGCCGACAGATTCCGGCAGCCGACCGCTCAACCCAGGCGGGAAAATGGGAGAAGGCCCGCTTCATGGGTGTGGAGCTGACTGGCAAGACGCTCGGCATCATCGGCTGCGGCAATGTCGGCTCGATCGTTGCCGAGCGCGCATTGGGCCTGAGGATGAAGGTGATCGCCTTTGATCCGTTTCTGTCGCCCGAACGCGCGGTCGCGCTTGGCATCGAGAAGGTACAGCTCGACGCGCTGCTCGCCCGGGCTGATTTTATTACCCTGCACACCCCGCTGACCGATACCACGAGAAACCTGATCGACGCGCGCGCGATCGCCAAGATGAAGCGCGGCGTGCGCCTCATCAACTGCGCCCGCGGAGGTCTAGTCGTCGAGAACGACCTCGCCGCCGCCCTTGACAGCGGTCACGTCGCGGGCGCCGCGGTCGATGTCTTTGTTGATGAGCCGGCCTTAAAGAACCCGCTGTTCGGCCGCGATAATGTCGTCGCCACGCCTCATCTCGGGGCGGCCACCGCCGAGGCGCAAGAGAACGTGGCCCTGGAGATTGCCGAGCAAATGACCGGTTTTCTATTGACCGGCGCCGTCACCAATGCAGTCAACGTTCCCTCGCTGACCGCCGAAGAGGCGAAGCGCCTCAGCCCTTATATGAAACTTGCCGAGCAGCTCGGGAGCTTTGCCGGACAGCTGACCGAGACCGGCATCACCTCGGTCGCTATCGAATACGAAGGTACGGTGGCTGACCTCAATGTCAAGCCGCTGACCGCGATTGCGCTGACCGGGTTGCTGGCGCCGCAGCTCGCCGCGGTAAACATGGTCAATGCGCCGGTAATCTGCCGGGAACGGGACATCCGGGTCAGCGAGACGCGGCGGGCCGAGCCGGTCGACTACCAGACTTTAGTCCGCGTTGTCGTGACGACCGAACGGCGCACCCGGGAGGTCTCCGGTACCCTGTTCGCCGGCGACAAGCCGCGCATCGTGTCGGTCGAGGGGATCGCGCTCGAAGCCGAGCTCGGCGGCAACATGTTGTTCGTGCGGAATTACGACAAGCCGGGCTTCATTGGCGCGCTTGGCAACGCGCTTGGCGCTGCCGAAGTGAATATTGCCACATTCCACCTCGGGCGTACCGGTCCGGGACAGGACGCCATCGCCCTCGTCGAGGTCGACCAGGCTCTGACCCAGGCACTGCTCGACACGGTGCGCGCGCTTCCCAACGTTATCCAGGTCAAGGCCTTGCGGTTCTGATCCGGATCGCGGAAACGCGGAACAAACAACTCGAAGCCGTTTTTCTCCGTGCCGTCTGTGCTGCCGTGGTGCATCCTCTGATTTGGCTATGAACGACGTCCTACATCCGGCTCTGCTGCCGACCGGCATGCACGATCTCCTGCCGCCCGAGGCGGAGGTCGAGGCGGAGATCGTGACGCAGCTGATGAAGACATTGGCCGCGCATGGATATGAGCGCGTCAAGCCGCCGCTCGTCGAATTTGAGGAAACATTGTTTGCGGGCGCCGGAGCAGCGATGGCAGGCGCGACCTTCCGGCTGATGGACCCCGCATCGCACCGCATGATCGGCGTGCGCGCCGACATGACCCCGCAGATCGCGCGTATCGCCGCCGCGCGTCTGGGCGATGTTCCGCGGCCGTTACGGCTCAGCTATGCCGGCCAGGTGCTGCGCGTGACCGGTTCCGAGATCCGCCCCGAGCGCCAAGTCGGTCAAGTTGGCGCCGAGCTGATCGGCCCCGCGACGGTGGCGGCGGACGTCGAGGTGATCGCGGTGGCGGCCGAGGCTCTCGCGGCGATCGGCGTACCCCATCTCTCGGTCGACATCACTCTGCCGACATTGGTGCCGGCCATCGAGGAAGCCTATGGGATAGTTGGTTCGCAGGCGGCGGCGCTGCGCGCGGCGCTCGACCACAAGGACGCCGCTGCGGTCACGGCGGTGGCCGGCGAGACGGGCAAGCTCCTCGAATATCTGTTGGCGGCTGCGGGGCCGGGCGCCTCGACATTGGGCGCCCTCGAACGGCTCGAATTGCCCGATCGGGCTCGCGCGGAGCGGATGCGGCTCGCCGATGTGCTCGATGGACTGTCTGCGGCGGCGCCCGACCTCAAGGTAACCGCTGATCCGGTCGAGAACCGCGGGTTCGAATACCATACCGGGATAAGCTTCACCTTCTTCTCAGGGGGCGCCGCTATCCCGGGTCCAGTGGGCGAACTCGGACGCGGCGGCCGCTATGAAGCCGGCGATCCTGCCGCACCCGAGCCGTCAACCGGTTTCACGCTCTACACCGATACGATATTGCAGACATTGCCGCAGACGGTCGGTCCTCGTCGACTCTTGCTGCCCTTTGGCGCAGATCGAGCACGCGGTCGGGCGCTGCGCCAAGCGGGCTGGGTCACGGTGGCTGCGCTCGAACCCGTAGACGATCGGCGGGCCGAAGCGCAACGGCTGCGCTGCAGCCACATTCTGGAGAACAACGAGCCGGTAGCGGTGGATTAGGCAGGCGCGAGATGGGCAACGTCCCGGTCGTCGGCGCTCAGTGGGGCGACGAAGGCAAGGGCAAGATTGTCGACTGGCTATCCGAGCGAGCCGACGTCGTAGTGCGTTTTCAAGGCGGCCACAACGCCGGCCACACCCTCGTCATCGGGAACGTCGAGTATAAGCTCAGTCTCCTGCCGTCGGGGGTGGTGCGGCCGGGCAAGCTGTCGATCATCGGCAATGGGGTCGTCGTCGATCCTTGGGCGCTCATCGATGAGATCAACGCGATCCGCGCCAAAGGCGTCGACGTCAATCCCGGGAATTTGAAGCTCGCTGACAACGCGGCCCTGATCCTGCCCTCGCATGGCGCTCTCGACCGCGCCCGCGAGGAGCGATTGAGCGACAGCAAGATCGGCACGACGGGCCGTGGCATCGGTCCGGCGTATGAGGACAAGGTCGGGCGGCGCGCGCTCAGAGTCTGTGATCTGGCCGACCCGAAGGCACTCGAAGAGCGGGTTGATCAGCTCCTCTTGCACCACAATGCGCTCTTGCGCGGGCTCGATAAGCCCGAGATCGACCGCAAAGAAGTGGTGGATCGGCTACGTGCGGTCGCGCCGCATATCCTGCCCTTTGCCGAACCAGTGTGGCGGGTGCTCGATGACGCCCGGCGAC
Source organism: Allostellaceae bacterium (assembly GCA_045802495.1). Classification (GTDB taxonomy): domain Bacteria; phylum Pseudomonadota; class Alphaproteobacteria; order ATCC43930; family CGMCC-115725; genus AP-15. The sequence goes on from JBJMQW010000502.1 coordinate 6,035, forward strand.
GGGGCCGCCGTATTCTGTTCGAAGGCGCACAGGGCGCCATGCTCGATGTCGACCACGGCACCTACCCTTACGTCACCTCATCGAACACGCTGGCGGGACAAGCGGCGGCAGGATCCGGCATTGCGCCGGCGGCTGTCGGCTTCGTCCTCGGCATCACCAAGGCCTATACGACCCGGGTCGGCAGCGGACCCTTCCCAACCGAGCTGAGGGACAAGATCGGTCGCGCCCTCGGCGAGCGTGGTCGCGAATTCGGCGTCGTAACCGGCAGAGCGCGGCGCTGCGGCTGGTTTGACGCGGTGGCGGTGCGGCAGGCCATCAGGCTCGGCGGGATCAATGGAATCGCGCTGACCAAGCTCGATGTGCTCGACGGCTTCGACGAGGTCAAATTCTGCACCGCATATCGGCGCGGCAGCCAAACCTACGATTATTTTCCCTCCGGAACGACCGCCCAAGCCGAGGTGGAGCCGGTCTATGAGAGCGCCGAGGGGTGGGGGCAAAGCACCCGGGGGGCGCGGTCCTGGGCCGACCTGCCGGCGACCGCGATCAAATATATCCGACGGATCGAAGAGCTGATCGGCGCTCCCGTCGCCCTGTTGTCGACGAGCCCCGAACGCGACGACACTGTGCTGGTTCGCGACCCTTTCGCCGATTGACGGGCTTCAGCGGGCGGCGCGTGACTGGGAAGGGCTCGGGGTTTTTCCACCTCGGCCGAGGTGATCGCCGATATAACCGTCGACTTGCGTCACGAGAGTCTCCAAGCGATCCGCAAAATAATGGTCAGCTCCGGGAACCTTGCGAAAATCGATCTTGATGTCGCGCTGATGGGACAATTTGGTCACCAGCTTCTGCACCGATTCGACTGGCACCACGGTGTCGTGGTCGCCTTGCAGGATGAGGCCCGATGAAGGGCAGGGAGCAAGAAAGGTAAAGTCGTACATGTTGGCTGGCGGCGCGATCGAGATAAAGCTTTCGATCTCGGGCCGCCGCATCAGCAACTGCATGCCGATCCAGGCGCCGAACGAGAAGCCGGCGACCCAACAGGAGCCGGCGTTAGGATTGTAAGTCTGCAGCCAATCGAGCGCCGAGGCGGCATCGGAGAGCTCGCCCTCGCCGCGGTCAAAGCTGCCTTGGCTGCGCCCGACACCACGGAAGTTGAACCGCAAGGTCGAGAAGCCTCGCCGCACAAAGCACTGATAGAGGGCGAACACGACCTTGTTGTTCATCGTGCCGCCATGTTGCGGATGCGGGTGCAGGACGAGCGCCATCGGCGCGGCCGAAGCCCGGGCGTGGTGATAACGGGCCTCGATGCGGCCGTCCGGGCCGTTGATGATTACGTCGGGCATGTTCGATCCAGCTAAAGTCCCACTGAGCCGGTCGGACATTGCCAGGCGCGGCCTACTACGATGCGTCCCCAATTCTTGATCATTTTCGTCGGACAATTATATTCGCTTCGACGGCCGCACCAGGCGGCGCGCTCTCGCTCAGCAACGCTAAGTCTAACACAGATAGTGACAGCGATGCTTTTGAAAAACCTTCGCGAAGAAATAGATGCAACGCTAGCCCGCGATCCCGCCGCGCGGTCGCGCCTCGAAGTGGTGCTGTGCTATCCCGGCTTTCAAGCGCTCCTGTTCCACCGCTTCGCCCACTGGCTGTGGCAGCATCAATGGCTGCTCCTCGGGCGTTTTGTGTCGCATGTCGGCCGGGTGATGACGGGGATCGAGATTCACCCCGGGGCGCGCATCGGAAAGCGCCTGTTCATCGATCATGGGATGGGCGTCGTCATCGGCGAGACGGCCGAGATCGGCGACGACTGCACGCTCTATCATGACGTAACGTTGGGCGGCCGGGCACCTCAACGCGGCGAACACGGCAGAAAGCGACATCCGACCCTCGGCAACGGCGTCATCGTCGGTTCCGGCGCACAGATCCTCGGTCCCTTCCGAGTCGGCGACGGTGCGCGGATCGCGGCCCAGGCCGTTGTGCTGTCGGAAGTGCCCGATGGGGTGACCATGGTCGGTCCACCCGGCCGCCCCATCGCCAGGCGCGGGGCAGAGAAGCAATCCGAGTCCGTGTTCCAGGCTTACGGCATTCCTGGCGAGGACATCCCAGATCCGATCGCCCGTGCGCTCAACGGACTGCTCGACGAAGTTGCGAACCTCAGAGCCCGGGTCGCGGATCTTGAGAGCGAAAAGGCAGTGCCGAGTCCCGCCGGTGCGACAACTGAGCCGCCGGCGCTGCGGCTCGTCGCCGGCTCCGGCGGCAATGGCGCCGACGACAATCAAAAGGGCGCGCGAACCTCCTGAGGGCTGAAGTATGAGGCTGAGCACAAAGGGACGGTACGCCGTGATGGCAATGGTCGATCTCGCCCAGCACAGCGGGGGCGAGCCCGTCTCGCTCGCCGAAATCGCCGAACGGCAGGAAATCTCCCTCTCCTATCTCGAGCAGCTCTTTGCCATGTTGCGCAAGAGCGGGCTCGTCAAGAGCGTGCGGGGTCCGGGCGGCGGCTATCTGCTCGCCCATGACCGCGGCGAAACCCGCATCGCGGACATCATCTTGGCGGTCGACGAGCCGATCCGGGCGACGCGCTGCACACCCGGCGCTCCCGTCGGCTGTCGCGGCAACCGCACACGCTGCGCCACCCACGATCTTTGGGAAGAGCTCGGCAATCAGATCCATCTTTATTTGAGCTCGGTATCCCTCGCAGATGTGTGCGAGCGCCGCGTGCTCGGCACCGCCGGTCGCCTGCACTGTGAAACCTTTGCCGTCGCCGCAGCGGGAACGCGATGACCGCCGGTAAGGGTGCCGGCGGCAGCATGCGCCGCCGCAATGTCTGCGCCGAAACCTATCTCGACTGGAATGCGACCGCGCCGCTCCGGCCGGAAGCCGCGACGGCGATATCGGCTGTCCTCGCGAACTGCGGCAATCCCTCCTCGGTTCACCGCCGGGGCCGGGCAGCCCGACAAGCGATCGAGCGGGCGCGTGAAACCGTTGCGGCCATGCTCGGTGGCAGTGTCGAGCCGAGCGGGATCATTTTTGTCAGCGGCGGCACCGAGGCGAACCATCTTGCTTTGTTGGGGGCCGGGCGCGAGCGCGTACTCGTCTCGGCCGTCGAGCACCATTCGGTTCTCGACGCCGTGGCCGATGCCGAAGCGATCCCGGTCGACGGGAACGGCGTCATCCTCCTCGATGCGCTCGACCGACTGCTCGCCATGGATGCGCGCCCCGCTCTTGTTTCGGCAATGCTGGCGAACAACGAGACCGGAATCATCCAGCCCGTCGCCGAAATTGCTGCGCTGGCGCGGAAATACGGTGCGCTCTTTCATTGCGACGCGGTGCAGGCGGCAGGAAAGATTGCGCTCGATGCCGCCGCGATCGGCGCCGATCTGATCACCTTGTCGGCTCACAAGCTCGGCGGCCCGCCGGGGATCGGTGCACTGGTCGTGACCGATCAGCTCGCTTTGACGCCACTGTTTCGCGGCGGCGGCCAAGAGCGAGGACGCCGCGCCGGGACCGAAAATCTTCTGGGGATCGCTGGTTTCGCCGCCGCCGCCGCTGTCGCCGTGGAGAGCCTCCCGGATTATGATCGCATCCGCATGCTGCGCGACACATTGGAGGCCGGCATTGCCGCGGCGGCTTCCGATGCGGTCGTGATTGGCGCCGCGGTACCGCGTTTGCCGAACACATCAGCCATCGCGATGCGTGGCGTCGCGGCGGAGACGCAGGTGATCGCCTTCGACCTCGAAGGGGTCATGGTCAGCGCCGGGGCTGCCTGCTCCGCGGGCAAGGTCGGCCCGAGCCATGTGCTCGCCGCAATGGGGGTAGACCCCGATCTCGCCGGCTCCACGATCCGGGTCAGTCTCGGCTGGAACTCGTCGGAGGCTGACGTCGCGCATTTTCTGAAGGCCTGGACCACCCTTTACCATCGCCGCCGCGGCTACCTTGGAGGCATGCGCGCAGCATGATGCATCTCGCCCACACGCCCCAGGCTCCGGCATCTCGCCCGGCCGCCAACGCACCGCCGATCTATCTCGACAACCAGTCGTCGACCCGCGTCGACCCGCGCGTGCTGGAAACGATGCTGCCGTATTTCACCGAACAGTTCGGCAACCCGTCCAGCACCAGCCATCCTTACGGGCGCATTGCCGCGGAAGCCATCGAGCGGGCCCGAGGCGAGATCGCCGCGCTGATCCACGCGGATCCGCGCGAGATTATTTTTACGTCGGGGGCAACCGAGTCGAACAATCTGGCGATAAAGGGCGCGGCGCATTTTGCTCGCGCCCATTCTCGGGGCGGGCAGCCCCGCGATCACGTCATAACCCTGCAAACCGAGCATAAATGCGTGCTCGAGAGCTGCAAGGCGCTCGAGGAAGAAGGCTTTGAGGTGACTTACCTGCCGGTTGAGGCGAACGGCCTCGTGTCGCCGACTGTCCTGGCCGAAGCGCTTTCCGAGCGGACTTTGCTCTTGTCGGTCATGGCCGCGCACAACGAAATCGGCGTGGTCCAGCCGCTCGCCGACATCGGCGCGTTGTGCCGTTCCAGGAATGTGCTGTTCCACACGGATGCGGCGCAGGCGGTCGGGAAGATCCCGCTCGACGTCGAGGCGATGAAGATCGATCTGTTGTCGATCTCCGGCCATAAGGTCTACGGTCCGAAGGGTGTCGGCGCGCTCTACGTCAGGCGTCGGCCCCGGGTCCGCCTGACGCCGCTGATCGATGGCGGCGGGCAGGAGCGGGGGGTGAGATCAGGAACCCTGCCGACGCCGCTCTGCGTCGGGCTCGGCCGGGCAGCGACGATCGCCGGTGCAGAGATGGCCGGGGAAGCGGAACGGCTGTTGCTGCTGAGAACGCGCTTGCTGCAAAACTTGACGCGGGGCTTCCCTGAGCTGCGCCTCAACGGCGACGCCGACCGGCGGCTGCCGGGCAGTGTCAATCTGACGTTCCCCGGGGTTTCGGCGCAGCAGCTGATCGAAGCCGCTCCGAGCATCGCGATCTCGACTGGATCTGCTTGCACCTCGGCAGAAGTGGAACCGTCATATGTCCTGCGCGCGCTGGGTCTTCCCGACGCGTTCGCGAATTCGGCGATTCGCATCGGCCTCGGACGTTTCACGACGGCCGCCGAGGTCGATTTCGCCGCCGATGTCCTGACCGATGCCGTAAACCGGCTGAAAGGGCGGGGGAGTACACCCACATAACCAGCTGATGTATTCCGCCGGCGGTGGTATAGAATTCGCGCTTGGAGATCGGGTGATGGTGAGAAAGCAGGCTTTATCAGTGACGGACGCTGCGGCGCAGCGCATCCAGGCGCTCCTCGCCGGGCGCAGCAAGCCGTCGGTCGGAGTGCGTATCGGTGTGCGCTCACGCGGCTGCTCGGGACTCAGCTACACGCTCGAATATGCCGATGAGAAGGGCAAATTCGACGAAGTCGTCGAAGATAAGGGCGTGACGATATTGATCGACCCCAAGGCGGTCATGTTCATTCTCGGGACCGAGATGGACTACGTCGAGGAAAAGCTGCAGAGCGGCTTCACCTTCCACAATCCTAACGAGAAAGGCCGTTGCGGCTGCGGTGAATCCTTCCACGTCTAGCGATCGTGGGTGGGTTGGGGTGAAGCTGTTTCAAATCGAGGAGCCGGAGGGCGGCCCGGCGGATCCGAATGCCGCGGGAGCCGCGATCGGTATCGACGCCAGTGGCCGGCTGGCGGAGGCGGCCTTCTCGGTCGGCGGCAACGCGCTGGTCCTTTCCGATCGCGAGGGCTTTGAACAAGTGCTGTCGGTTCCCGGCGCCACAGCAGTCGGCCTGGAATGGCAGGAGCTGTTCGGCAATGCGAAAATCCGCGCCGAACGTGCGCTCGCCCGTCCGGTGACCCATGCTGTGGTCGTGGTCGCTCCCGGATCGGCCAAGGATACGGATCGACTGCGCGACGCAGCGCGAGAAGCTGGTCTCGAAGTCTTGCGCATCCTCGCCGCAAACGAGCTGCCGCCCGGCTCTGTCCCGGTGCTCGCTGCGGCGTTGATCGCCGAGGATTTGGCCCCACGACAGGAGCCCGGCGGCTAATGCCGAAGATCACGTTTATCGAGCGCGACGGCACCCGGCGTGAGGTCGATGCGCCCGTTGGATCTTCGGTGCTCGAAATTGCCCATCGGCACGACATCGACATCGAAGGGGCCTGCGAGGGCTCGCTCGCCTGCTCGACCTGCCATGTCATCGTGGACCCGGAGTGGTATGAGCTGCTCAAGGAGGCAAGCGAGGACGAGGAGGATATGCTCGATCTCGCCTTCAACCTGACCCGGACGTCGCGGCTTGGCTGCCAGATCGTCATCACCGAGGAGCTAGACGGGCTGACGGTGGAACTGCCCGCAGCCACCCGCAACCTCCTGCTCGGCTGATCCGGTGGCATGATAGGCCAGCCGGCCCTTTTTCCGCGACTGGCCGGGGCGGCGGGCGAGGTTTGGCGCGCCTATACACGGCACCCTTTCGTGCTGCAGCTGGCGAGCGGCAACCTCCCCGAGGCGTGTTTCCGGCTTTATCTGGTGCAGGATTATCTGTTCCTGATCCATTTCGCCCGGGCCTGGGGGTTGGCGGTCTACAAATCCGACGGGATCGACGAGATGCGCCGCGCCCAACGCCTGGTCGCTGCGACCCTCGATGTCGAGATCGGGCTGCACATCGAATATTGCCGGGGTTGGGGTCTGTCGGAGGCGTCGATGGCGAGCGAGCCGGAGGCGCCGGCGACCATCGCCTATACCCGCTTTGTGCTCGATCGCGGTCTCGCCGGCGACCGGCTCGACCTCGAAGTGGCGCTCGCGCCTTGCATCATCGGTTATGCCGAGATCGCAGCAGAGCGGGTGGACGATGCGGCGACGCGGCTTGCCGGCAACCGCTACCGCGAGTGGCTCGAAATGTATGCCGGACCGGAATACCAGGACCTGGCCCGCGAGGCGGCGGCGGCGCTCGACGAACAGTTTGCGCGGCGCGGCGGGGAAGGGAGGTTTCCCTCGTTGGCGGCCGCTTTTGCGACTGCCGCCCGGCTGGAGGCCGATTTTTGGCAGATGGGCCTCGAGGCTAAGCAGTGAACCCACAGGATCTCGATCTACCCGGCGACCCGGCCGATCATCGCGTCGTCGTCGCGATGTCGGGCGGGGTCGACTCGTCGGTCGCCGCCGCCCTCTTGGTCGAACAAGGCTTCGACGTCGTCGGGATCACTCTGCAGCTCTACGACCACGGAGCCGTGGCGGGGCGGCGGGGCGCCTGCTGCGCCGGTCGCGACATTTATGATGCCGCACGCGTCGCCGAGCGCCTCGGCATCGCGCATTATGTGCTCGATTACGAGAGCCGGTTTCGCACAGCCGTGATCGATGATTTTGTCGACAGCTATGCCCGCGGCGAGACGCCTGTTCCGTGCATCCGCTGCAATCAGCGGGTCAAGTTCCGCGACCTTCTGACAGCTTCCCGCGATCTCGGCGCCGCGGCGCTGGCCACCGGTCATTATGCGCGCCGCATCGCGGGCCGGAGCGGACCCGAACTGCACCGGGCGCGCGATGTCGGGCGCGACCAGAGCTATTTTCTCTTTGCGACCACGAGGGAGGAGCTTCAGTTTCTGCGCTTTCCCTTGGGCGGCTTCACCAAGGACGAGACCCGCGCCGCGGCGCGGCGCTTCGGCCTCCCCGTCGCCGAGAAGGCCGACAGCCAGGACATCTGCTTTGTCCCCAACGGATCCTATGCCGGTCTTGTCGAGCGGCTGCGGCCCGAGGCCGGCGAGCCGGGCGACATTGTGGATCGCAACGGGCGTGTTGTCGGCCGCCATCGCGGCATCGCCCATTTCACTGTCGGCCAGCGCAGGGGATTGGGGATCGCTGCCGACGAGCCGCTCTATGTGTTGCGGATCGATGCCGAGCAGCGTCGAATCGTCGTCGGTCCGCGATCCGCATTGGCCGAGACCCGCCTTCTGCTCGGGGAGGTCAACTGGCTGGCGGCTCCTGCCGCTGCCGGCATGAGGGTGACGGCCAAGCTTCGCTCCGCGCAACCGCCGGCCGCCGCGACAGTCTATTGCGGCGCCGAGCCGGGCGAGGCCGAGCTCGCTCTTGACGATCCCGCCGGTGCGGTCGCGCCGGGCCAAGCCGCGGTGTTCTATGATGGCGAGCGGCTGGTCGGCGGCGGGTGGATCCGCCGGCGTACCGCACCGTCGCCGCAGCTTGACCCGTGTTCGCCCATTGCCTATATCCCACCGCCGCGTAACTGTCGCCGTGTGGCGGGATAGCTCAGCTGGTTAGAGCAGGGGAATCATAATCCCAAGGTCGGGGGTTCAAATCCCTCTCCCGCTACCACCATTACAGTGCTGTCGTTCACGGCTTGTTTGCGGGTCGCGTAATGGACTAGCCCGCCGATCAAGCCGTGAGCCGTCAGCGCAACCTGCGCTGCGCCAGCGGCGTGAGTCGATGCGCGCTACGAGGCTACGAAGAATTGTAACGGCCGTCTCGCGTTTGTGATTTCCGTCGCGCGGAGCGTCAGATAGAGCGGCAACGCGCTCCTGGTAGCGGCCAATTGCCCCGCGGGTGCAGCTCGATGACCGATCGCGCCCCGGCATGCATGTGGTATCAGCATCGTGGCCGGTAGCTAACGGCGGCGAGGACGTGCCATCAACGGCGTGTCTTCGTTCCACGAATATCGGATCAGCATTCGGCCGATCTGTCGGTCCTGCAGCCGGCGAAATTCGAGCCCAGTTCGTCGATGAAGACCTCGACCACCCAAAAGGCCCTTCGCAACCCGCTCGGTGCGACTACCCGCGCTGCGGCGCTTGGACCGCCGGGCGTCGGCGGCGTAAGGTCTCTCGCCACAGGATGTAAAGGCCCGAGGCGACAACGATCGCGGAACCGACGAGCAGACCCGGGGTCGGTACGTCCCCCCACACCGCGAAGCCGAGGATCGTTGCCCATACCAGCGACAGGTAGTTGAACGGGACCACTGCCGAGGGGGACGCCAAAGACAGCGAGCGCGTCCACCAGAACTGGGCGATGCCGTTGCCGACCCCGGCAAGCGCGAGCATCAGCACGTCGCCCCAGTGTGGGGCTCGGAACCCCAACGTCAGCAGGCCGGCGGTGCACAATGTCATAATGCTCATCTGGTAGAGCGTCAGCGTCTCGGTCGACTCGGTCATGCTCATGCGGCGGATCGCGATCGCCACGGTCGAGATCAAGACCGCGTTGCCGAGCGCGAACAGCGCGCCGTAACTCAGCGTGCTGGCGCCGGGCTCGGTGATGATCAGGACGCCGACAAACCCGACGATCAGCGCCGACCAGCGGTGGATGCCGACCTTCTCCTTCAGGATCACGATCGACAGCAGGGTCGTAAATAATGGCGCCGCAAAGCCGAGCGCCGTCGCCGAGCCGAGCGACAGCACGCTGACCGCGAGAAACCAGCATAGCATCGAGCCGAACTGCGAGAGGCCGCGCTGCAGGTGCTCGCGGTAGCGTCGCGTCCGCAAGACGCTCCACCCGGCGCGCGGCAATACGATCGCCGCGGCGGTCAGGAACGCGAACAGGGTGCGCCCGAACGCAACCTCGCCCAGTGGATAGTTGGCAAGTTGCCATTTCACGACAGCATTGCCGCCGGCGAACATGACGGTCGAGCCCACCATGTAGGCGATCCCGAGCGGGACTTGGTTGCGCCCAGCCACATCGGCGACCGTCATCGCGCCGGGCCGATTGGCCGGATGTCCATCGGAAACTCTCTTTTATGAGCCGTCGCGTACCTAATAGGTGTCTATCTTGGCAATCCCTTGACAGAAATCGGCATCGGTATTCTGTCGGAGTGGTGAGTCCTCGGATGCCCACGTCCCATTTGTCGGGGACATCGCGGTTCTTGCGGCCGGCCGTATTGTTCGTGGGAGCGGGAATAACCGGCGGAGGTCCGACGGGGAACCCTGCGGCAACTTGTGATCTGCCTCTGCTAACTGACTGCTTTCGGCGGATTTCGTTCTCGTGGGCCGCAAGAGCCACTACGATCCGGTAGACCGGCTACGACCTCTCGCCCGCCGCCCTGGTCATGGCCACCGCGACGACATCCTTTCTCGTTATTCCCATCCGAGGATAGGGCAAGGCGGGCAGCACATCGTGATCTCGTCCTCTGGCTTGGCTCGTGCTGCGGCACGGCGAGAGTTCCGGCACGGAAAGGTGCCCGAGGAGATCCGCTCGGCGTTTTGAAATCCGTGGCAGCCGCACCCGTGGTAGAGGACCGATAATCGGCAGATCTAATCATTGAACGCGAGCGCCGCGGCGCTTTTCTCGAGGGAACCATGACCGAACCGGCCGGGGGCGTTGCCAACCCGACGAAGCGGGAGGACGATATGCTGGTTGAGGCGCGGGGGCTCGTGCTCGCAGGGCTCTTGGCCGCGCTTGCCGGTATGGTCGACGTGATCGGCTACCTGCATCTCAACGGCCTCTTCGTCTCATACATGAGCGGCAACAGCACGCAGCTCGCCGCTGCCCTCGGTCAAGGCCATTTCGGCCAGGCCGGGTTGATTACTAAGCTGGTCTTGCTGTTCGTGACCGGAGCTGCGGCCGGCCAGGTGCTCGCCGGATCCACCGGAGAGTGGCACATGAGCTGGGTGCTCGCCGGCGTCACTATCTTGCTGACAATTGCCGCTCTTTCGACTTCCGCTCCCGAGCCGATGGTGTTTGCCATGGGCACTTTGAACGCGTCGATGCACCGCGCGGGAAACATCCCGGTCAGCTTGACTTTCGTGACCGGGGTGCTGGTGCGTTTCGGCCAGGGGTTAGGCGATTTCCTGACGCGACGTTCGAGCGAATGGAAGTGGCTTGCGCAGGTGGTGCCCTGGTTCGGGCTGATCGCCGGAGCAACGGTCGGCAGCGCTGCTTTCACGCAGATCGGGGCAGCGGCAATTTGGATTTCTGTGGCTTTATCCGCCCTTCTGCTGGCTTGCTCAGCGGCTATACGCCAGCCGGATTGACCGCTGCCCACGACCATAAGAGCGGCTACGCTTATCACAGTCGGAAGAGGCCATCAGGGCACACCCATTTGTGCGCGAGATACGCGTAGCTCCCATCCTGTTTGACCAGGCACGTCCGCCGCAAAGAGCTTCGGCGTTCCCCCAATCACAATTTTAGCCTTGCGAAGAAACCGACCCCTGCGGCTCACGCCAATGGAGCCCGAAGCCCGTCCGCTCGGGCGAGTAAAAGATCTGGCACCAACTCCTTACCATGGGTTTCTGGGCTCAATGCCATCTCCGGAATAAGGCTGACGCAAGCGACAAAGCCGAGGTGCCTGAGTGTTTGCTCGCGTGCGGGCTATGGGAGCAGCAGGCGATCCTGGTCGATACAAGCGTTCCGCCAAACGGATTACATGGCTGGTCCGGGTCTATCTCCGCCGACGGGAATACCGCGATCGTGGGCGGGCCTTGGACCGACGTTTCTTCGCGATTATCCGAACCCTCGCCCTTTCCTCCCCCGGCGCCGCCTGGGTTTGGACAGCTCGGGCGGAGTGTGGAGCCGGCAAGCAAAACGGGTCGGCACAGATGCCCTCGCCCTCTGCTTGACCCTGTTTCAGGCAGGTCGACCCCCAGGCTCTTGCGCATTCGCGAGCAGGTCGACAAAAAACGGGACAGGCGATTTTACTTCTCGCTGTGAGGCGGGACGAGGTATGGCACTATCTTTGCGCCGCGAATGACGGATGATCGGGGCCATAAGCAAGATTTATCAACCACCCGTCAGCAGAGGGTGATTCACCGAGGTGGGGCGAACTATACGTTTTCTTTCGTGACCAGTGTCGCGACTTGGCTGAAAGATTTCGCCGCCGTCCGGTCGGGGGCATTGCCGCGCAACATATATCGCTATGTGCTTGGGACGAGCGGGCTGCATCAGCTGGCCCTACTGGCGCTGACGGCCGGCGTCGCCTTGCTCGAAGTCGCCCCGCTCGAATTGCAGCGCCAGATCGTCAATGATCTCGTCAAGCGCCATCCCTATTCCTGGGTGATATGGCTGTGCATGCTCTATGCCGGCGTCGTGCTCGTCCAAGGCAGCACCAAGCTCGCCCTCAACATCTACCGTGGGTGGGTCGGGGAGCGGGCAAAGCGCGACTTGCGTCGTCGGGTGCATACCGTCGTAGAGGCGCCGGCGGCCGCCTCACCTGCCGCCGAGGCGCAAGGCATCACGATCTCTATGATCGTTGCCGAGGTCGAGCCGATCGGCGGCTTTGTCGGGCAGAGCGTGTCCGAGCCGCTGCTGCAGACCGGCATCATGACGTCAGTATTGGCGTATCTGATACACATCGACCCGTGGATGGCGCTCGCCGCTATCGCGCTCTTCATCCCACAGTTGATTTTTGTGCCGGCGCTGCAATCCGTGGTGAACCGCCGCACCCGAGCGCGCATCCAGGTGCTGCGCCGGCTCGGCATCGCGATGATCGACCGCAATGACGACACCGAGGACGATCGCCGGATCGAGCGGGCTTTCGCGCTTGATATGGGCATCTTCAAAATAAAATTTACCATGAATTTCCTGATGAACCTGTGTAATCACCTGCAGATCGTATCGGCACTGCTGGTCGGGGGCTGGTGGGTCTATGTGAATCATCTCGAAATCGGCGGCGTCGTGGCGTTTATTTCCGGAATCGGGCGGATCAAAGATCCCTGGGGCGACCTCGTCAACTATTTCCGCGACGTTAACATCACCCAAGTCAAATATCGACTGCTCGCGGACGCCGTCATCAGCTTGGCCAGCACTCCGGCGGAATAGATTACGGGAAATAATACGGCAATGCTCGAAGGCCAGCCCGTCGAGCTCACCGCGACGCGCCTGGACGCCAGGGCAGGGCACCTCGCCATAATTCCGGCGCGAGACAGTGCTATCATGCCGAGGTGGTGATACCGCTTATCCTGCTGCGCGCATGGGCGAGCCGGAAGAGATCGCCGCCTCCCGCGGGCACCGCTGTTCGCGTTGAACGGTTCCTCGCGCTAGTGGCGCTCGCCGCGCTACTCGGCGTCTGGTTTGGCCGCACCGGCGGGAGCTGACCACTGCCGTCGGCCCCCGGCGGCGCCTTCAGGTGCGGTAGCCACGAATGATCGCCCGAATGGCCGGTAGCGGCGCCATATCGCGGTCGTGCCCCCAACGCCCGCTCATGACACGGCTGGTTGTGGCGTCAATTCCGGTTCAAACCGCGGCTGCACCGGGTAGACGTATGGCCCGAGGCGATACACCAGCACCACCGCTAGTGCCAAGGCAATGGCGGCGCCGACCAGCGCCGGGTTGTATGAGCCCGCCAGGTCGTAGAGGGCCCCGCCGATGTAGCGGCCGAAGCTCGAACCCAGGCCGAACAGCATGAAGCAAAAGCCGTAGAGCTGGCCGAAGGCGCGCTGCCCGAAGTAGCGGGAGGTCAAAAAGGCGATCAGGTCGATCTCGGTGCCCAGCCCGAGCCCGATCAGGATCACTCCGAGTGCCGGCAGCGCCCCCGCCGCAGTGGCCAGCAAAGCAAAACCGGCGATCGGCAAGAGAAACAGGACGCTCGCGACGTGCGCTGCGAAGAAACGGTCAACCAGGTAGCCAGCGAGCAGGCGGCCGGTCATCGTGGCCAACCCAAAAAGGCCCAGCGTCGCCGCCGCCTTGGCCGGCGACAGTCCGGCATCGGTCAATAACGGCACGACATGCGCAACGGTGCCATTTAAGGCGATCGCGACAAGGAAGAAGCTTGCCAGCAGGATCCAGAACCGGCCTGTCGCGGCCGCCTCGCGCACCGTCAGTCCGGGCAGCTTGGATGTCGCCACGCTCGCCCCACGAAACTCGCCCTCACCCGCCAAGGGCTCCCGGATCCACAGCGCCACCGCCGGGAAGGCGACCAGCAATGTCAAGAGGCCGAGGCTCGCATAGGCGCCGCGCCAGCCCACCCGTTCGATCAGCGCCTCGGCCAGCTGCGGCATGACGAAACCGCCGAGCCCCACACCAGACATTGCGATGCCGAGTGCCAGGCCGCGGCGTCGGTCGAACCAGGCGGCAATTGCCTTGGCATAGCCGATCGGGGTCTGGATCGCGCTGGCGCCCTCGGCAAGTGCGAACAGCAGCGTGAAGAACAAGAGCGACCGCGGGCTGAGCGCCAGCAGTCCCACTGTCAGCGAGTAGATCACGATCCCGGGCAGCGCGACACGGCGTATCCCCCAGCGATCCATCATCCAGCCGATCACCGGCACCATCACAGCGCTGAAGATGCCACCGAACGATAGCGCAAAAGAGGCGGTGCCGCGCTGCCAGCCCATATCGGCCATCAGCGGCTTCAGAAACACGCCAAAGGTGAAGGCAAGAACCGGGCCGTTGCAGACGAAGAGCCCAATGACCGCACCGCCGACCACCCACCACGGGTTGCTGAACCTGATGCCCACGGCGTCCCCCTTCTGTAGCCTCGGACTTGCCGCCCGCTTACCCGCCTAATCCTAGCGCGTCGCGGCGGCCGATGCGATCACGGACCGATCGGACCACCGATGACGAAATCCTCGACTGGGTGAAGAAGGCGGCAGAAACCACGTACGACCCGGTCGGCACCTGCAAGATGGGGTCCGACCCGACGGCAGTCGTCGATGCCCAAGCTTCGCGTCCATGGCATCGCGGGCCTGCGGGTCGCCGGTGCCTCGATCATGCCAACGCTGACATCGGGCAATACCAAAACGCTGTCGATCATGATCGGCGAAAAGGCCGCAGACATAGTGAATGCCGCAACCTGCCCATCCTTGGATGCGAACGATCGGTTTCGGCGCGTCTCGCCTGTTGCCCCGCATCCTAGCGAAGCTCCCCTGACTGGACGGACAGCGGGCACTCAGCCTTCGCAGCGGGAACTGCTGTTCAGGCCCCTTTCTAGACCTTGATTTTTGCCCGGTAGCCGGCACAGCCGCGTGCCAGGGACGTTGGAGAAGGCGACGATCAGCGGTGGATTGTCGCCGGCGTCCAGTTGGCAGCGCGGCGCGCGAGCCGGCTCTCGGTGGTCTCGCCATCATGGTCGGTCGGGATAGGATCGCGGGTGAACAGCGCCCGATCGTCGAGGCAGGTGGTGTTGATGACGGCGCGGTTGCCCGACCCGGTCTCGCCGACCGCTCCGATATAGACGCCGCAATTCCGGCAAATGACGAACTCGGCGGTGCCGGTGCCGAAGCGGTAGAACGCCACCTGTGCCCAATTTCCAGCCCGGATGTCGACCGAGCCGTGTGGATCGCTCGCGGTGCGCGTGTTGTGGGCGCGGCAGAACGAGCAACCGCAGGCGCGCAGCCGCATCTCGGCGGGTTCCTGCGTGAGGCGCAGGGTCACCTGCAGATTGCCGCAGTGACAGCCACCGCGGTGCTCGGTCATCAGCCTTCGCCCCCGCGGGAAGCGATCACCCCGGCATTCGCGAGTTCGTCGATCTCGGTCGCAGCAAATCCTGCTTCGCCCAGCACCTCGGCATTGTGCTCGCCCATACCCGGTGGCTGACGGCTAAGACCCGGGCGGCGCCGATCGGTGCCGAACTCGATCGGCAGGGCGGGCAATCCGGCCATCTTGCCGTCGCCGCCGCCAAAGCGGGAGATAAACACATCGATCAGACCGCCGGTCGCCAACAGATGCTCGTCGGTAAACAGGTCGCCGGGCTGCCCGACCGGCGCCCAGGAGACGTTGGCTCGCTCGCAGCGCCGTGCGACCTCGTCCTGCGGGATCGCCGCCAGCACTTCCTGCAAGGCCGGGATCAGCCATGAGCGTTCCGCCAACCGCATCACGTTGGTCGCGAGACGCGGGTCGGCGGCCAGCTCCAACCCTCCCCCACTTGCGCCATTTGCGCCGCTTGCGGGGGAGGGGGTGCGGTGCTCCATCAGGCGGCGGCCCGCCGGCGGAACGCGTTGAGGCTGCCGGCGTGGATCAGCTCGCCAGGGAGCTGGTGGCCGACGATCTCCTCGGCCATGCGCCCGACCTCGATCAGCGCGTCGAGATCGACACCTGTGTCAATGCCCATTTCCTCGCAGAGCAGAACCAGTTCCTCGGTGCAGACATTGCCGGCGGCCTTGGGCTGGCCGGCGAAGGGGCAGCCGCCGAGGCCGCCGACCGTGGAGTCAAACTGCGTCACGCCCATCTTGAGCCCGGCATGAGCGTTGGCGACCGCGAGCCCGCGCGTATCGTGCAGGTGCAGCGAGATCGGCGTGTCGGGCCAGCGGTCGCGTACCTCGCCGAGCACACGCTCGATGCGCATCGGTGTCGCCCAGCCCATTGTATCGGCGAGCGAGAAATACTTAATGTTGGCGCCAGCTTCCTCGGCGATCGCCAGCCCGTCTTGCAGGGTCGAGATGACCTGCCCCGGCGCGATATCGCCCTGGTAGTTGCAGCCGAATGCGGCCATGACGCCGATGCGCGGCACGTCGACCCCGCTTTCGAGATGCAGCGCGGTCTGCTTTTTCATCGCCTCGACATTCTCGGCGTGGCTGCGGTGCAGGTTCTTCTGCGTGAAGCCTTCCGAGGCGGTCAGCGAGATCGAGCCGGTGATCGTCAGCTTGTTGCGGAACACCAGCGCACGGTTGAGCCCGTTCGCATTGAACCACAGCCCGGTATAATGTACGCCCTCCTTCCGGGTGAACCCGGCGACGACGTCCTCGGCATCGGCCCAGCCCGGCACGATCTTCGGGCTGACAAACGATGCCGCCTGGATGTAGTGCAACCCGGTCTCGGCAAGCGCCTCGATCAGCTTGATCTTGTCGGCGGTGCTGATCGGGCCGGGCTCGATCTGAAAGCCTTCTCGGGGGCCTTCCTCGTGAATATCGACGTGTTTTGGGAGGTCGGTCATGAGCTGCCTGCCTGATTTGGGTGCTGGACGATAGCGCGCCGTTGGGCCCGGCGAAAAGGGCCGGGCGCGAGCCGGTCGAACACTTCCTTCACGTCGGCCGCAACCAGTGGTTTCATCTTGAAATCCTCGGCCCAGAAATCGACCGTCGTCCATAGGCGCGCATGAAATCCTCGGTCATTTGTTTGAGCGGTTCGATGACGCCGACACTGCAGTCGGGCACATAAGCGGCTCCCTTGCACACATCAGGTGCGAAATCATTTCCGAGTGCGTCTTGAGCCCTGCCGCCAGCGTCGATGGGCTGAACGTCTCAGCGCGCCAGCAATTCGAATACCGCTCGATCGATGAAGCCAGCATCTTCCGGGCTGAGCACCGGGTTGCCGGCGCGATGACCCCAGATCGACGGGATCGACCGCAGTTCGGCTTTCGGCATACGGGCGACCTCGCGCCGGCTGTCTTCGACGGTGAAATAGAGATCGGTTTCACAGGGCATTACGATCGCGTCGGCAGTGATCGCGCCCAATGCCTTGTCGAGGTCGCCGCCGTATAGCTCGTTGGCGCTGATGTCGGCGTGCTGCCAAGTCCACAGCATCGCCAACAGGTCGTTAGCGTCGCGGCGACGGAAATTGGCCTCCCAGCTGCCGATCAGGAAGTCCTCCAGCGAGGAGAAGCCGATCTTGCGCCAGATCTCCTCGCGATAGAACGCCTGGCTTAGCCCCCAGCCGGCATAAACCCGGCCCATCGCCTGGAAGCCGCGCGTCGGCGGGGTGGCGAACCAGCCGTCTTGCCAGGCCGGATCGGCGGTCAGCGCCGCCTTGACGCCTTCGAGAAAAACGAAATTGTGCGGCGAGGTCTTGGCCGAACCGCAGATCGGCGCGATCCGCTCGACCCGGTCGGGGAACAGTGCGGCCCAATGGAACGCTTGCTGCGCCCCCATTGAGAAGCCGTAAACCAGCGCGACCCGCTCGATGCCGAACACTTCGGCCAGCAGGCGCTGCTGCACCCGGACATTGTCGGTCATCGTGAAATGCGGGTAACGGCCGCGGTCGAGCGGCGGCGGGGTATTGCTGGGCGAGGATGACAGCCCATTGCCGAACTTGTTGACGATGATGATGAAGTACTTGGTCGGGTCGAGCGGCTTGCCGGGCGCGATCAGCCATTCCAGATCGGGGTGCTGCGCGCCATACGAGGTTGGATAGACAATGGCGTTCGATCTAGCGACGTTGAGCGTCCCGTGTGTTTTGTAGGCGAGGCGGGCGCCGCGATAGGTGAGCCCCGACTGAAGCACGACATCGCCAGCCTCGAAGATCTGGTGATCAGACATCTCTCCCTCGCTATCGCAGCGGGTGCGGGTCCGGTAATTAAGCGGCCCTTCCGGAACCTCCGTGGGCGCCATTGGTGATTTCAGCCGCCAGCATATTCTAGGGTAAGCCTAACTGAATATCCTCGGATCAAAAGGATACGCCAGATGCTGATCGCCGATGGCCGGATTCATCTCTGGGAACAGGGTGCGCCGTCCCCGCCACATCGTCAGGAGCCGTGCTCCGCGGAGCACGTAATCGCCGCCATAGGCGATTGTGATCAGCGCCCCGGCGCAGTCTTGAACAGGATGTCGTACATCAGGTCCTTTTGTCGTAGGCATGTCGGCGATCAGCCGCGGCAACGTAGATAGGAGGTGATAGTAAGACAACCACAGCAGGTCCAACACCAGCTTCCGACTCCTGGCGATGGGCACAGACAGCGCCAACCTATGCCCGGGTGGCGCCTGGTGGATGTGGCGCGCGAACATCGCGGATGTCCCCAAATCGCGGCGCGATCATCGTTATGGTTTGAACATAACAGCTCCCAGTTAAACGCAGCTTGGTACCATTGACATGGCTCCAAGCCGGTGATCCACTTTGGTTAATAATCCGCTCAGAAAGAGGGGCGATGCCCAGCGTGGGGGGAAACATGACGAAGAAATGGACGCTATTGGCGGCCGTTAGTTGTCTCGTGGCATTCGTCGTCCAGCCATGCCAGGCACGCGTCGTTCGCTTCATCGTTGAGCAGACAAGACCGTTCGCCGGGGGTATGAGCTTTGGCGATGTTGGGCCGTATCAGAGACTGGATGGCACGGCTTACATGGAGGTCGATCCTCACGACCCGCTTAACGCAGTAGTCTTAAATCTCGACAGGGCGCCCCGAAATGCAAAGGGGATGGTGGAATTCAGCGCCCCCTTCTTCATCCTCAAGCCCGCGGATGTGTCGCGGGGTAATCACAAGCTCCTTTATGGGATCAACAATCGCGGCAACAAACAGACGCTGGGTTATTTCAATTATGTCCCGGCGGGACCCGGCATCAACAATCCGATAACTGCCGCCGACGCCGGCGATGGCTTCTTGATGCGCCTTGGCTACACCGTCGTGGACGCCGGCTGGCAGGGAGACGTGGCCAATCTCCCGCAAAGCAACGTGTTGTTTCCCAACCTCCCTGTCGCGACGCAACCGGATGGCAGCCCGATCATTGCGCCCGTACGCATCGAGTACTCCGACCGCACGATTCCAACGAACGGAACCTTCAATCTTCCGCTGGAGGGTAGCGCCAGTTTTCGGTCCTACCCCACCGCTGACACCAACACGGCGCATTCCACCCTCACGGTTCGCGATCAGGTGAGCGATCAAGGCGCGATGACCGCGATTGCCCCGGATCGGTGGGCGTTTGGCGCGTGTCCGACGGGCAAAGACAGTCTCGTGCCCGACCCAACGCAGATTTGCCTGTTTGACGGTTTTCAAGCCGACAAACTCTATATGCTGATCTACCCAGCCAAAAATCCGATCGTTATGGGCTTGGGGTACGCAGTGACCCGCGACATCGGCTCGTTCTTGCGCTACGAGGCTCAGGATGACGTTGGCAATCCTAATCCGCTGGCGGCAAGTCCCAATGACGTCGGGATCCGGCGCAGCTATTCGTTCGGCTCATCGTCGACCGGGATGTATCAGCGGGAATTCCTGTATCTCGGTTTCAATGAGGACGAGGCGCATCGCCCTGTGTTCGACGCCCGCTGGATTCATAAGTCGGGGACGAATCGCTTATTCGCCAATGTCGAATTTGCCGACCCCAACACCTATTCGCGTCAAGACGATCGACACGATTTCGTGTCCACGAGTTATCCGCCGCTGACCCTTGCCGTGACAACGGACCCCGTCTCTGGGGTCCGAGACGGTTTGGTCAAGCGGCCGGACACGGATGGATTGATATTTGAGAGCGACACGGAAAACGAGTTTTACAATATGAGGGCGTCGCTCAATGTCGCCGACGGCGCCGGACGTCCGGTGGCTCCGCCAAAGAACGTCCGCCTGTACTTTTTGTCCGGCTTTCAGCATGGAGGCAACAATCCTCCGGATAGCTTCCCGGGGCCGGCCGGAATGTGCGCGAACGCCACGAACCCCAACTACCATGGACCGACGGTGCGAGCGCTCCTGGTGGCGCTTGACGCCTGGGCGGATGAGGGGATCGAGCCGCCGCCCAGCAACTACCCCGGCCTCCGCGCCCAGACTCTGGTCACGCTCGAAGCCGCTCAGGCAGGTTTTCCGAAGATCCCCGGCGTCCTATTCCCGCCGATGCTCAACGAACTTGAGCTCCTCGATTTCGGGCCTCTGTTCGGCTCCGATGGAGGGATGCTGACGGAACCGCCGCCTGCAGTTGGGCCGAGCTACCAAATATTTGTTCCAAAGCCGGACTCGGATGGCCTCGATATAGCGGGTATTCGGCCCTTGGAAATACGGGTGCCGTTGGGAACTAATGTCGGCTGGAATATACGAGCAGCCGGTTTTCGTGCGCCCAACCTTTGTGGCCTCAACGGTTCCTTTATTCCCTTCGCCA
>JBJMQW010000503.1:0-12345 GCA_045802495.1 Allostellaceae bacterium
CGGCGACGTTCCGCTGATCCGCGCCGACGAGCGCCCGACAAGAGTAAAGCCCGAGAACCCGGGCGGTATGGAAATCCCGGATCGCGACAAGCTGATTTACACACAGAAGCGCGCGGCCGTGGAGCATCTACTGCCGCCAGCCGAAAAGCCGATGCTTCGGCCTACGGCGCCGCAATCTCCGGCGGTGCAGCACGTACTGCAGCCGCCGCCGGACGGGCCCGATGCAGGGGCCGCCGCTCCGGTAAATGCGCCACCTGCTCAGCCGCAGCAACCTGCGGCCAAATCGGCCGGGAAGAACCCGCCGCCCGTTTCGTCAAGATCCGCCACCCAGGAAACGCGGGCTCATTCGACTGGGGCTCGCCTGCAGCTCGGTTCAGTGCGCAGTGAGGAAGCGGCACGGAACGAATGGGATCGCGTCCGGCGCGCCAATTCGGATTTGCTGGGCGACCTTTCGGCAACCCCGGTGCGCGCCGATCTCGGCGAAAGAGGTGTATACTACCGTATTCAGACCGGCCCGACGGCGGAGGCCGACCGGATCTGCGCCGAGCTCAGGCACCGCAACATCGGATGCATCATTGCCCGTTGAGCAGCCGCGCGCGGTCATTCTGGGCTGCTCAGGCGAAACTCTGAGCGGATTCGAGCGCGATTTTTTCCGGGCCATCGATCCGGCCGGATTTATCCTGTTTCGGCGCAATTGCGGCTCACCCGATCAGGTGTGCGACCTGGTGAGACAATTGCGCGAAACAGTGGGCCGCGCCGCCCCCGTGTTGATTGACCAGGAGGGTGGTCGGGTAGCGCGGCTGAAGCCGCCGCATTGGCGTCTTTACCCGTCCGCTGGGCGCCTCGCGTCCCTCCCGTCGCCAGAGCGGGCCGCGCGCTTGGTCGCGCGGCTCATCGCCGACGATCTCGCGCAGCTGGGCATCACCGTAGACTGCCACCCGGTGCTCGACCTGGCGATACCGGGCGCCGACCCGGTCATCGGTGACCGGGCCTATGGAAGCGATCCGGGGCGCGTCGCCCGGATCGCCCGGGCGGTCTGCGAGGGGCTGCTCGAGGGCGGCGTGTTGCCGGTCCTCAAGCACATTCCCGGTCACGGTCGGGCCCGCGTCGATAGCCATTATGCTTGCCCGGTTGTCGATACCGGCCATGACGAGTTGTCGAGCACAGACCTTGCCCCTTTTCGCGCCCTTGCCGATATGCCTTGGGCAATGACGGCGCATATCGTCTACAGCAGCCTCGATGCGACGACCCCTGCGACATTGTCGCGACGGGTGGTTGCAGAGATCATCCGGGACGAGATCGGCTTCGACGGCGTTCTGGTCTCCGACGATTTATCGATGCGGGCGCTCGGCGGGGGGATCGGCGAACGGGTGGAGCAGGCGCTCGCAGCCGGCTGCGACGTCGTCCTGCATTGTAATGGTGACCCGGAGGAAATGCGGGAGGTCGCGGCGGCGGCGAGGCCGATTTCGGCCCGCTCTGCTGAACGGCTCGCGCGGGCGGAGGTGCTGCGGCAGGACCGTGCGAGGGAGGGCTTTGACCGGGGAGAAGCCGAGGCGCAACTCGATGCGCTTTTAGGGGGAGCGCAAACTTCGGAGCTTGCGGCGCGGTGAATTTTTCCGGTGATTTAGCGGCGATGGTCTACCAGGCAAGCACCTGGGTGCTGCCGGTCATCTTCGCGGTTACCTTTCACGAGGCAGCACACGGGTTTGTCGCATCGCAGTTCGGCGACGACACCGCGCGGCAAGCCGGCCGTGTCACCTTTAACCCGTTGAAACACGTGGACCCGTTCGGCACGATCATCTTGCCGGCAATGCTGATCTTGCTTCGCTCCCCGTTCCTTTTCGGATATGCAAAGCCGGTGCCGGTAAATTTCCGGCGCCTCGATAAACCGCGGCGCGACATGGTGTGGGTCGCTATCGCCGGGCCGGGCACCAATGTGCTGCTCGCAATTGTATCGTCATTGTTGTTCTACGGTGTTGCCTTCATGCCGCCGAGCCCGGGTCAATGGTTGGCCGAAAACCTGATCCATTCGATTCAGATCAACGCGCTGCTGTGCGTCTTCAACATGCTGCCGCTACCGCCGCTGGACGGCGGAAGGGTAGCGGTGGGGCTCCTCCCCGATGCCCTTGCTCTTCCGCTCGCGCGGCTGGAGCGCTACGGGATATTGATATTGCTGCTCTTTCTGTTCGTAATCCCTTACCTGGGCGAACAGATCGGTCACGATTTCAACATCCTCTCTTGGCTGATCGGCGGCCCGACAGAGGCGCTGATCCGGCTGGTGCTGGTTGTCACCGGGCAAAGCGGGTGACCGAAGAAACCAGGAGTTACCATCATCGGCCGGGCGAGGCCGCGGCGACGAGCGAGCAACTGGTGCTCGAGCTCGACGGATATGAGGGGCCGATCGATCTGCTGCTGTCGCTGGCGCGTGAGCAGAAGGTCGATCTCACCAGGATCTCGATCCTGGCGCTCGCCGACCAGTACCTGGCCTTCATTGCAAACCAACATTCCCTCAAGCTCGAGATAGCCGCCGACTACCTGGTGATGGCGGCTTGGCTCGCCTATTTGAAGTCGCGACTGCTGTTGCCGCAGCCGCCGGCGGATGATGAGCCGAGCGGTGCCGAGCTTGCCGCCGAACTGGAGCATCGGCTCAAATTGCTCGAGGCGATGCAGACCGCGGGAAGCCGACTGATGGCTCGCCCCCGGACCGGCCAAGATGTTTTCCTGCGCGGAATGCCGGAAGGGCTCGTGGTCATCGCCAACCCGGTCTACGAACTCGACCTCTACGAGTTGCTGCGCGCTTATGGCGAGGGCCGCCGACGCGCCCAATCCACGGTTCTGTCGATCGAGCCGGCCACGTTTCACTCGATGGACGAGGCCTTGCAGCGCCTGACGCGCTTTCTCGGCCGTATCCCGGACTGGCGCGAGCTGACGAGCTTTTTGCCGCAGGAGCTGCGTGGGGCAGTGTTGCAGCGCTCGGCGCTTGCCGCGACCTTCGCCGCATCGCTCGAACTTGCCCGCAGCGGCCGCATCGAGCTGCGCCAGGACCGGGCGTTCGGCCCGATCTATCTGCGCAGCGCGGTAGCTGTTGGCGAAATTGGCGGATGATTGAGCACGCTCAGGGATTGCGCCTCGTCGAGGCGCTCTTGTTCGCTTCGGCGGAGCCGCTGGGCGAAGAAGCCCTTCTGCGCCACCTCGGTGAGTCCTCGGATGTAGGAGTGCTCCTGCGCGAGCTGGCCGAGAGCTATGCCGGGCGCGGCGTCAATCTGGTTCGGCTCGCCGGTGGCTGGACATTCCGCACGGCGCCTGACCTCGCGCCCAAGCTGCGGATCGAGCGCGCCGTTACCCGCAAGCTGTCGCGGGCGGCGGTCGAGACCCTCGCGGTCATCGCCTATCATCAGCCGGTCACCCGCGCAGAGATTGAGCAGATCCGCGGCGTCACCCTCGGCAAGGGTACGATCGACACGCTGATGGAGGCTGGCTGGGTGCGCCCGAAGGGCAGGCGGGCCGGCCCGGGCCGTCCCCTTCTCTGGGTGACGACGTCTGACTTCCTCGTGCATTTCGGCCTCGACAGCCTGAACGAGCTGCCGGGCATAGACGAATTGCGCTCCGCCGGCCTGCTCGACCTCGCCCCTATTACATTTGCTGAAACGGCAGCCGTCCCGGATGCCGAAGATCCGAGCGAGTGATCGTTCTGCCGGGGTAAAGGGTGGCCGGGATTAAGGGTGGCGCTCGGGCTGATGTTGCCCATATCAGCCCCATCTGACATCATCGCGCCGCTTGCGGATGTTGCTTTCATCGAACCAGGGTCCTCCGGGGCGTTGCGATGTTTTTTGACCTCGGAATGTCGGAGCTGTTGTTGATCGGTGTCGTCGCGCTCGTCTTTATCGGGCCGAAGGACCTGCCGAAGGCGTTGCGCGTGGCCGGGTTCTGGGTCAAGAAGGCGCGCACCTTGTCGCGCGAATTTCAGAGCAGCGTCGAGCAGATGATCCGCGAAGCCGAGCTCGACGAGATGCGTCAGGAGCTCAAAAGGGCGACCGAGATCGATCTCGACAAGGAGTTTCAGAAGACCATAGATCCGACCGGAAGCTTGGCCGAGGGTCTGAAGCCTCCGGAATTGCCGAGATTCTCCGACGCCGATATGCCGGCCGCGCCGGTGCAGGAAACGGGCGCAGTGCCCGCCGCTCAGCTGCCCAAACCCGAAACGGAAGAGCCTGCGGCGCCCGAGCTTGCGCCGCCCCCGGCCGCGCCGGCGGCCCCAGAAATGCCGCATGGACTGCCGGATCACGCGCGGCAATGACGGAAACCCGGACGTGGTGATGCGGGTCTTGTACGAATGAGCGTGGACGAGGACCGGGAGGTCGAGCTCGAAGAAGGCAGAATGCCGCTCCTCGATCACCTGATCGAGCTGCGCAATCGGCTGATGTGGTCGATCGGCGCGGTGCTGGTCGCCTTTTTGATCTGTTATCAGTTCAAGGAGCAGCTTTACGGGTTCCTGGTCCATCCTCTGGCGGTCATTTTCGAAGGACAGACCGGCCGTCACTTGATCTATACCGGCCTCACCGAGGCTTTTTTCACCTACGTGAAGGTGTCTTTCTGGGCCGGGCTATGCCTCGCTTTTCCGGTGGTCGCCAGCCAAGTGTGGAAATTCGTGGCGCCCGGCCTCTACAAGAACGAGCGCCGGGCATTTTATCCCTACCTGCTCGCGACCCCGGTGCTGTTCGCGATGGGCGCGGCGCTCGCCTATTACGTCGTGATCCCGATCGCCTGGCGATTTTTTGTCAGCTTCGAGACGCCGGCTCCCACCGACGGAGGGCTGCCGATAGTCCTCGAGGCGAAGGTCAACGAATACCTGTCGCTGGTGATGACCCTGCTCTTCGCCTTCGGCGTCGCCTTCCAGCTGCCGGTGCTGCTGACGCTGATGGCGCGGGTCGGGCTGGTGACCTCTGCGGGGCTTGCCTCCAAGCGCCGCTATGCGATCGTCATCATGTTCGTCGTCGCCGCGGTATTGACGCCGCCCGATGTAATCAGCCAGACCAGCCTTGCTGTGCCGCTGATCATCCTTTACGAGGCTTCGATCATCTCCTGCCGGATGGTGGAGAAGGCGCGCGCCAAGCGCGAAGCGGAAGAGGAGGCCGAGCTCACAGGCAAAGGCAAAACCGCCGCCGGCGCCTGACTGTCTCCAAGCCGGATGGACGCGCCGCGCGCATCGCTCTATATGCACCAACCATTTCGCCACCGCCGAGTGTGAAGCGGCGACCCAGGAGCTGCGCGGGACAAGCCCGGGCATGACACGAGCGGATGCACGACCTCAGATGGCTTCGCGATCACCCCGCCGAATTCGACCGCGGCTTGATGCGGCGTGGGCTGCCGCCCCATTCCGAGCAGATCTTAGCCCTCGACCGCGCGTGGCGCACCGCTGAGACCGCCGCCCAAGAGGCGCAGGCGCGCCGCAATCGCGTCGCACGGGAGATCGGAGCCGCGAAGAAGCGCGGCGAGGATATCGAGCCGCTGTTGCGCAGGAGCACCGAGGACCGGGAGGCGGAGGCGCAGGCTGGGGCGACGGCGGCTCGCATACGCGGGGAGATCGATGAAATCCTTGCCGGCTTGCCGAACCTGCCCGCCGAAGAGGTGCCGGACGGGCCGGATGAGAGCGCGAATCGGATATTGCGCTATCACGGCGAGACGCCGCATTTCGATTTCTTTCCATTGTCGCATGAGGCGGTAGGCGAGCGCCTCGGCATGATGGATTTTGCGCGGGCCGGGAAGTTGTCCGGATCGCGCTTTGTCGTTCTGCGCGGCGCTCTCGCCCGGCTCGAGCGGGCGCTCGGTCAGTTCATGCTCGACCTGCACACCAGCGAGTTCGGCTACGTCGAGGTCTCGCCACCGCTGCTGGTCCGCGACGAGGCCGTCTACGGCACCAGTCAGCTGCCCAAATTTGCCGAGGATTTGTTCCGTACCGCCGACGGGTATTGGCTGATCCCGACTGCCGAAGTGCCGCTGACCAATCTCGTCGCCGGCGAAATCCTCGACGAGAGCGAACTGCCGCAACGCTATACCGCCTGGACACCCTGTTTTCGGTCGGAAGCGGGTGCGGCCGGCAAGGACACTCGCGGCATGATCCGCCAGCACCAGTTTGAGAAAGTGGAGCTCGTCTCGGTCACTCGGCCCGAGGATTCCGAGGCGGAGCACGAGCGCATGACCGGCTGCGCGGAGGAGGTCTTGAAGCGCCTCGGTCTCGCCTATCGGGTCGTGCTGCTGTCGACCGGAGATATGGGATTCGCCGCGCAGAAGACCTATGACGTCGAGGTCTGGCTTCCCGGGCAAGGCGCCTACCGCGAAATCTCCAGCTGCTCGAATTGCGGCCCCTTCCAGGCACAACGGATGAAGGCGCGGTATCGCCCGACAGCGGGAAAGGGAACATCGCCGGTGCACACGCTCAACGGGTCGGGCCTGGCGATCGGCCGGACTTTGATCGCGATCCTTGAAAACTTTCAACGGCACAACGGCACGGTGGCGATCCCCGCGGCGCTGCAGCCTTATGTGGGCGGGCAGGAGGTCATCGAACCTAATGGCTGAAGCGCGAATCGAGCTCGGGAAGGCCCGCATTCTCGTCGCCAACGATGATGGCATCGCGTCGCCGGGCATCAAACTGTTGGAGAAGATCGCACGCGACCTTTCGCCGGACGTCTGGGTCGTCGCACCGGAACTCGAGCAGAGCGCCGCCAGCCACTCGCTGACGACGCGGCGGCCATTGCGCATGTCGGAGGTGGCGCCCAGGCGCTACGCCGTCGACGGCACGCCAACCGATTGCGTAATGCTGGCGGTGAAGCATCTGTTGCGCGATCGCCGCCCCGACCTGGTGCTGTCCGGGATCAATGCCGGGGGGAATGTCGGCGAGGACCTCACCTATTCGGGAACGGTGGCCGCCGCCATGGAGGCAACACTGCTCGACATCCCCGCGATTGCGCTCAGTCAGCATTACCTCGACGGCGAACCGATACCATGGCCGACCGCTGAGCGCTTCGCACCGGAAGTGATTCGCCGGCTGACGGAGCTGCCTTGGCCCGAACATACATTGATCAACATCAACTTTCCGTTCGCCGGCCCGCAGGAGGTTCGGGGTATCGCGGTCACCAGCCAGGGGAAGCGGGCTATCGCCGACAATCTGACAGAGCGCTTCGACCCGCGCGGCCGGCCCTATTACTGGATCGGCCCGGTCCGCGAGGACGGAGTGGCGGAGCCCGGGACCGACCTCGCCGCGATCAACGACAAGCTGGTTTCGGTGACGCCGATCTATCTCAACCTCACCAACGTGCCCGTTCTCGCCTCGCTCAAGAAGGTCTTGGAGTGATCGAGAGACCTGCCGGCCTTGCAGAGCCGGGCTTGATCCAGAAAAAACTGCGTCTCCTGATGGAGCTGCGCCGCGCCGGCATCGGCGATGCCAGGGTGCTCGGCGCGATTGAAAAGACCCCGCGCGAGAAATTCGTCCCGGATTCGTTCGAGGACCAGGCCTACGAGAACACGGCCCTGCCGATCGGGAACGGTCAGACGGTCAGCCAACCTTATGTGGTGGCGCTGATGACCGAAAAGCTTGACCTCGGCGATCGCCAGACGGTTCTCGAGATCGGCACCGGCTCCGGATATCAGACGGCCGTCCTGGCCAATTTGTGCCGGCGGGTATTCTCGATTGAGCGGCACCGCGAGTTGCTTCGCGTCGCCGAGCGGCGCTTTGAGGAGCTGCGGCTGCACAACATCGTCTGCCGATTCGGGGACGGCACGAAAGGTTGGCCCGAGCAGATACCGTACGACCGGGTCATCGTCACCGCTGCCGCACCGGAATTGCCGCGCACTCTGATCGATGGTCTTGCTCCGGGGGGTATCCTCGTCGCTCCGGTCGGGGAGGATCACCGCGACCAGCAGTTGGTGCGGGTTCATCGCAGGGATGACGGGTTTGCGATCGAGGATCTGGGGCTGGTGCGGTTTGTTCCGCTGGTCGCCGGGCTTCCGCGGCGACAGCCGGACCAGCCCTTGACATGATCGAGGCTAAGCGTACCAAATACCGGTGTCTTGCGCGTCGGGGGGCGTGCCGGGAATGAAATTGAGATTTCGGGGGCGGCGGCCGCGCGCCGTGACAGCCCCCTTTCTGCTCGCCTGCCTGCTGGCCGCCTGCGTGCCTCGGGGCGATGGGCCCGCGCCACTGGTCAGCGGCGAACCGACGGAGCGCGGCGCGGTCTCGGTCACCGTCCAGCGCGGCCAGACGTTGTCCGGCATTGCCCGCACATACCATGTCCCGATGCGGGTCCTTGCTGACGCTAACGGCATCACCCCGCCCTACCATGTCCAGTTCGGCCGCACGCTGATCATCCCCGGAGCGAGCCAACCGCGCGCTCCCGTTGTACCGGCATCGCTCGCCGCCTTGCCTTCCGCCGGCTCCCAGGATGCCGCGGCTTCCGTCCCCAGGACCGGGCCTCCTGTGGCATCACCGCCGGCGAGACCGCCTGTCATATCGGCGCCGCTGTCGTCGCCGCCCTCTTCGACCGCGTCCGCGCCTGCTCCGTCCACGCCTGCTCCGTCCGCGGTAGTCGGGGCGCCCAACACGGACACCGCAGCGGCTTCTCTTGCCTCCCCGGAGGCTCCTGCGCCGGCGCCGCAGGCGGTCGCGCCCGAGCCATCCGCTTCGAGCAACGCGGCTCCGCCGCCCTTGCGAAGCGGCAGCGCATTCTTGTGGCCGGTGCGCGGCCGCGTGCTTGCCGCCTACGGGTCAAAGACCGATGGAACACATAATGACGGTATCAACATCGGCGCCCCGAAGGGCGCGGCCGTGCAGGCCGCCGATGCGGGGATTGTCGCGTATACAGGGAATGAATTGCGCGGCTACGGCAACCTCATTCTGATCAAGCATCCGAACGGTTGGATTTCCGCCTACGCGCATTGCGATCTGATGCTCGTCAAGCGCGGCGAAAAGGTGGCGCGCGGACAGGTCATCGCTCGGGTTGGCTCGACCGGAAATGTCGGCGAACCGCAACTCCACTTCGAATTGCGCCGCGGCAATCATCCCGTTGATCCCCGCGAGTTCCTGACCCCATTGCCGACTGCAGACGGCAAGGATGCGCGGACGGGGTGATGTGGCCCTCACCGCCGTTGATTGATGGCGGAGCCCGGGGCGTGCTATTCGCCGGTGGCAGGTGTCACAATCGGCAGCGAGGGGATCAGGAATGCGCTTCGGCTTTTTCGACCAGTTGCCGTGTGCGGCCGGATATACCGAGCGTCAGCGCTATCGCGACATCATCGCGCAGATCGAGATTGGCGACGATCTCGGATTTGATGCGGTGTGGCTCGGAGAGCTCCATTTCAGCCGGGCGTTCTCGATCCTCGCCGATCCGCTGATGGTATTGGCCGCCGCGGCGCAGCGAACGAGCCGCATCCGGCTTGGCACGGCGGTGACCCTGTTGCCGCTGCACAACCCGGTGAAGATAGCCGAGGAGGCGGCCATTGCCGATATCTTGAGCGATGGGCGGCTGGAGTTGGGTGTCGGCCGGGGTACGGCCCCCCTGCATTATTCAGGATACGATATCCCTCAGGAGGAAAGCCGGGAGCGCTTTGACGAGGCGCTGGACTTCATTCTCAAGGCATGGACCGAGGAAACCTTCTCGTTTGAGGGGAAGCATTTTCGGGCGTCCGAGCTGTCAGTGGTGCCCCGGCCGGTCCAATCTCCTCACCCTCGGGTGCGTATCGCAGCGAACAGCCCGGACACCTTTCCGATGGCTGGTCGGCGGCGGTTTCCGATTTTCGCCACGCCGCTGATCAACCCGCCCGACAAGCTCAAGGAGGGGCTGGCGGTATACCGCCAAGCATTCGCCGAAGGCGATACTGCGCTGGCGTTTCCCGTGCACGTCACAACGAGCCGGGAGCGCGCCCGTGCGGAGTGCGAGCCCGGACTCCTGCGGTTCCTGCGAGAGGCGGCCGAGCGCCTGCGTCCCCTAGGTCACGCCGATATCAAGAGCTTCGAAGCCTTTCGGCAGGTGCTCGCCCGCATAGAGCGCGTCAGCTTCGAGGATCTCGACCGTGAAATGGGGGTGTTCGGCGATCCCGATTACTGCGTCGAGCGGGTCCGGGCGTTGCGTCGCGAATATGATATGGACGAATTTATTTGCTACTTTAACCAAGGCGGAATAATGGACCACGCCTTGGTTAGAGAGACGATGATGCTTTTCGCGAAGGAGGTCATGCCGCACTGTCGGTGACCGGCGGCGCGCCCACCGATCATTCAAGCGCCTTGCCGAGCCGGCCGGCGAGGTCCTGGATGAATTGCCAGGCGACACGCCCGGATCGCGAGCCGCGTGTGATCGACCATTCGCCGGCCTCGGCCCTCAGCTGTTCGCCTGGAAGATCGAGCCCGTAGCGCTCGGCATAGCCGCGCACAATGGCGTGGTAGGTTTCCTGGTCGAGGCTGTGGAACCCGAGCCATAACCCGAAGCGGTCGGACATTGAAACCCGTTCCTCGACGGCTTCTCCAGGGTTGATCGCGGTCGACCGCTCATTCTCGATCATGTCGCGCGGCATCAGGTGGCGGCGATTCGACGTCGCATAGAGAACGACGTTGGCGGGCCGTCCCTCGATGCCGCCTTCGAGCACCGCTTTCAACGATTTGTAGCTGGCGTCCTCATGGTCGAAAGACAGATCGTCGCAGAACAGCACGCAGCGCCGCGAGCTCTGCCGCAGCAGCGACAGCAAGCGCGGCAGGCTCGGAATGTCTTCGCGATGGATCTCGACGAGCGCCAGCGCGCGGGGTCGTTTCTGATTGACGGCAGCGTGCGCGGCCTTGACCAGGGAGCTCTTGCCTGTGCCGCGAGC
Source organism: Allostellaceae bacterium (assembly GCA_045802495.1). GTDB lineage: Bacteria > Pseudomonadota > Alphaproteobacteria > ATCC43930 > CGMCC-115725 > AP-15. The sequence continues at coordinate 10,855 of JBJMQW010000503.1, forward strand.
TCCCCACAGCAAGACATTGTTCGCCGGGAGCCCGGCAGCAAACCGCTCGGTATTGTCGAGGAGGATGTCGCGAACTCGGTCGATGCCCCGCAACAGCCCAATTTCGATACGGTTGACCTGATGGACCGGCTCGAGCCAGCCGCGGTCGACATGCCAGACAAAAGCGTCGCTCGCATCGAGCTCGGCGGCGGGCCCGACCGGGGGCGCAATCCGCTCCAGCGCGTCGGCGATGCGGCGAAGAAGCGCCGGCAAATCGCGATCGGTCATCGGGTGGCGAGATCCTGCGGCAGCCGCGAAGTCGCGGACGCTATCACAGCATGGCGGAGCCGATCATTGCTCTTTAACCAGGCATCGCGTACCAATTTGCCTGCCGCGGAGCGCGCACCATATGACGGCAGCGGGCCCGCTCCTCGATTGCCGTGGCGCGCGATTTCGGGGCATGACGATAATGTTCATTTCGACGGCATATGCCCAAGGGACGGGCATGTTTGATCAGAACGCACTTATCCAGTTTCTGCCGCTCATCCTGATCTTTGTCGTATTCTATTTCCTTCTGATTCGCCCGCAGCAGAAGAAAGCCAAGGATCACAGGACAATGCTCGACGCGTTGCGACGGGGTGACCGCGTCGTGACCGGGGGCGGCATCATCGGGACAATCGCCAGGGTCGACAGCCCGGAGGAGGTTGTCGTCGACATCGCCGAGGGTGTGCGCGTCCGCGTGCTGCGCAGCACCATCACCAGCGTCCTGGCCAAGCCCGATCCCGGCGCCGCCCGCGAGGCCGCCAAGCAAAAAGAGGACGCGCGGGTCAAGGCGGGAACAAAGGAGTGAATAGGGCCGGAATGCCGGTGTTGGGTGGCCGGGTCGAGCCCGGCCATGACGAACTGCCGGCGCGTCTTCTTAAAAGAAATTGACGAATGCTGTATTTCGAAAACTGGAAGATTGTCCTGATCTGCGCGATATGCGCGCTTGGTGTTCTGCTGTCGCTGCCCAATCTCTTCAGTCCGTCCTTCCTCGCGCAACTGCCGAGCTGGGTGCCCCACAAACAGGTGGCGCTCGGGCTGGATTTGCGGGGTGGATCTTATCTGTTGCTCCAGGTCGATGTCGCCGCGGCGCAGCACGAGCGGCTGAACACGCTCGTCGATAACGTGCGGAACGCCCTGCGTGACGCTAATATCGGCTATACGGGGCTCGACGTCGAAGGAGACGCGATCGCATTCACGATCCGCGACGCCGACCGTATCGAGGATGCGCGCCAGGCCTTGCGCAAGATCGATCCCGACCTCACCGTCAACATCGGCGCCGACGGGTCGGGGACGATGCGGTTCAGCACCGTGGCGACCGAGGCGCGGCGCCGGCAGGCTGTCGATCAGTCGATCGAAATCATTCGTCGTCGGATCGACGAGACGGGGACCAAGGAACCGACAATCCAGCGCGAGGGAGCCGACCGAATCCTCGTTCAGCTGCCCGGGGTCGACAATCCCGAGCACGTC
>JBJMQW010000030.1:0-6277 GCA_045802495.1 Allostellaceae bacterium
CCAGATACGCCAAGGTTACAGTGTCCATCGCGGAGTCTTCCGGCCAATCTCCGCGGTGGCGAACCGCGAGTGTGCGTCGCATCACCGGTTAGGGAGCCGTCGTTGCGAGGCGCCGCAGCAATCTCGGCCGGGCGAGGCTCCGTTCCCACGAGACTGCTTCGCTGCGCTCGGAATGGCGACAAAGAGAAACGATGGTCATTGAGGTTCAATATAGAAAATAACGCTGCGCCAGCGGCAGCATGGTGGCGGGCTCACAGGTCAGATGCACGCCGTCGGCGCGCACCTCGTAGGTCTCGGGATCGACCTCTATCCGCGGCGTTGCGGCATTGTGGATCATGCGGTGCTTGTCGATTGCCCGAATCCCGCGCGCCGCCAAGATCGTACGCTGCAAGCCAAGCAGCTCCGGAACGCGACGATCGATCGCGATGCTCGGCAGGAAGGTCACGGCAGAGGCCGACAATGCGCGACCGAAGGAGCCGAACATCGGCCGGTAGTGGACCGGCTGCGGGGTCGGAATCGAGGCGTTCGGGTCACCCATCAACGCTGCTGTGATTGTGCCAGCCTTTAAGACGAGGTCGGGCTTGACGCCAAAGAACGCCGGCGACCACAGGCATAGATCGGCAAGCTTGCCGATTTCGACCGAACCGATGTGTTCGGCAAGACCATGGGTCAAGGCCGGGTTTATCGTGTATTTCGCGATATAGCGCTTAACCCGGAAGTTGTCGTTGCGGTCCCCGTCCTCGGGCAGCGGTCCGCGCTGGCGCTTCATCTTGTCGGCGGTCTGCCAGGTGCGGATGATGACCTCGCCGACCCGGCCCATCGCCTGACTGTCCGACGACATCATGCTGAAGGCGCCGAGGTCGTGCAGTATATCCTCGGCCGCGATGGTCTCGCGCCGGATCCGGCTCTCGGCGAACGCGACATCCTCGGGGATGCGCGGGTCGAGGTGATGACACACCATCAGCATGTCGAGATGCTCGTCGACGGTGTTGACCGTAAACGGCCGCGTCGGATTGGTCGACGATGGCAATACGTTTGGCAGCCCGCAGAGCTTGATGATGTCGGGGGCGTGGCCGCCCCCTGCCCCTTCGGTATGAAACGCGTGGATGTTGCGGCCCTTGAACGCCGCGATTGTGTTCTCGACAAAGCCGGATTCATTGAGCGTGTCGGTGTGGATCGCAACAGCGATGTCGAGCTGCTCGGCGACCCCGAGGCAAGCGTCAATCGCCGCGGGGGTCGTTCCCCAATCCTCATGCAGCTTCAATCCGCAGGCGCCGGCCTCGACCATCTCGACCAGTGCCCGCGGGTCCGACGCATTGCCTTTTCCGAAGAAGCCGAGATTGACCGGCAAGCCCTCGGCCGCCTGCAGCATACGGGCAAGATGCCAGGGTCCCGGTGTGCAGGTTGTCGCCGCGGTGCCGGCAGCCGGGCCGGTGCCGCCGCCAAGCATCGTCGTGATGCCGCTGTAGAGGGCCTCCTCGACGAGCTGCGGACAGATGAAATGGATGTGCGAATCGATGCCGCCGGCGGTGACGATCCGGCCCTCGCCGGCGATCGCCTCGGTCCCCGGCCCGATCACGATATCCACCCCGGGCTGTATATCGGGGTTGCCGGCCTTGCCGATGCCGCTGATGCGGCCGTCGCGAATGCCGATGTCGGCCTTGACGATACCCCAATGATCGAGGATCACGGCATTGGTGATGACGGTGTCGACGGCGCCCTCGGCGCGGGTCGCCTGCCCCTGCCCCATCCCGTCGCGGATGACCTTGCCGCCGCCGAACTTGACCTCCTCGCCATAGATCGTGCGGTCACCCTCGATCTCGACGATGAGGTCGGTATCCGCCAGGCGAATCCGGTCCCCAGTCGTCGGGCCGAACATCGCGGCATACGCCTCGCGCGGTATCGTCGTCGCCATCGTGCCTATCCGAGCTTGCCGTTGATCTTGGCATTGAACCCGACAACGCGCCGCTCGCCGGCATAGGCGACCAGCCTCACCTCGCGGCTCTGCCCGGGTTCGAAGCGCGTCGCGGTCCCTGCCGGGATGTCGAGCCGGCAGCCGCGCGCGAGTTCACGATCAAAGGCGAGCGCCTCGTTGGTCTCGTAAAAATGGTAGTGCGAGCCGACTTGGATAGGCCGGTCGCCGGTATTGGCGACCGTCAAGGTCACAGTCGGGCGCCCGACATTGATTTCAATGGCGCCTGCCGCGGTAAAGATTTCTCCCGGGATCATCGCGCACCCCTCACCCACCCAGCCCTACGGGCCGGGTCCCCCCTCGCCCGCATTGCGGGAGATGGTGCCAAGCGCAGCGCAGCGGGTGAGGGCGATGGCGACGGATCTTCTCGGCCATTCCTCGCTTACCGGATCGGCTCGTGGACGGTGACCAGCTTTGTGCCGTCCGGAAAGGTCGCCTCGACCTGGATCTCGTGGACCATCTCCGGCACGCCCTCCATAACCTGCTCGCGCGTCACGACCGTAGCCCCGTCGCGCATCAGTTCGGCGACGCTCTTGCCGTCGCGCGCGCCTTCGAGCACGTAGTCCGTGATCAATGCCACCGCCTCGGGATAGTTGAGTTTGACGCCGCGCTTCAGCCGCCGTTCCGCGACCATCGCCGCGACCGACACCAAAAGCTTGTCCTTCTCACGTGGCGTCAGGTTCATGTTCGACCCTCCCCGATGGGTGGGCATAAATCATGCCATACCGGCAGGCGAGGTCCAGTCGATCACAACCAGCATTCATCTCACCACCAGAACCGAACACGGCGCAAAGCGCACGAGGCGCTCAGTGGTACTGCCGATGATCTGCTGGTAGAGGCGCGTATGCCCCATGAACCCGACCACGAGCAGATCAAAATGCTGCTCCTTCATAAGCGCCACTATGGCCTGGACGGCATGGCCGGGAAGCAGGTAAATCTCGATCTCGACCCCGGCTGCCTGCGCCTGCGCACGCGCTGCTTCGAGCACCGGCGCCAAGCGATGGTTCGCTTCGCTCTTCTCCTCCTCGACCTCGTCGATGCTGGCGGGAAACCATGGCAGCTCCTCGACTGTCACCATATGGAGCGCCGCTCTATCCTGCTTTGCCAGTGTCAGAGCTGCGCTAAGCGCGCGCGATGCGCCTGGAGAACCGTCGTTTGCCACGAGGATTTTCCTGTACATGCTAGCAGTCTCCCTTGGCCATCGCTGTGGCCTCGGACGGTGCTTCCGCAGGGCTACCGAGGGGCTTGAAGACCGGCTGGAACCAACGTTCCGCGATCAGCGTCGGCACCACGGCGCTGCCGATCACAGCGGTCAACAGGATCGTATACTGGCGCTCGTCAATGATGTGGTTAGTCAGGCCAAAAAGCGCCGAGATCGACCCAAAGGTGAGGCCGGTCGACATCATCAGGGTCGTGTACATCCCCTCTCGCCGGTCGAAGCGGAAGATTCGGGTAAGCGGCAGGATCCCGACAAATTTTGTGATCATCTTGACGGCCAGATACACCAGGATGAGCCCTGCCGAGGCCACGAGCACATCGGCCCGCACCAGGGAGCCGGCTTTGAGAAAATAGAACGGGGTCAGGACGGTGAAGGCGATCACTCGGACGCGGTGCATCAGCTCGCGGTCCTTCAGGAAAATCGGCGCTAGCACGATGCCGATCAGGTATGCCGGAAGCACCGCTTCGCTTTTTGCGGTGTTGGCGAGACCGCCCAGCAGAAACAGCAGCAACAGTACGAACTTGACCTGGGGTTCGCTGACACGGGGGCCGATCCAGGCAAAGAACCATGGCGCAAATCGCGGCAGCACAAGCAGAACCGCGACGGTCGCGACCGCAAAGCCGATGAGCCAAAAGTTATAGTTGGCGAACACGACGCCGAGCGCCAACACGGTGCCGAGGTCGTTCACGAAGCACGCGGCCAGGATGATCTTGCCGATTTCGGTCTGGTTGAAGCCGGTTTCGATCATCACGGCATAAACCACCGCGACGGAGGTCGTGGATAGCGCAATCGCGGCGATCTGCGCCTGCGGCCACGCCCAGCCGGAAACAAAATGCGCAAAGGCGAGCACGCCGAGATAGGGCGCGAAGAACCCGACCAGACCAATGCTCATCGTCGAGCCGAAATTGCGGCGGATCACATCGACATCGATTTCGGCACCGGCAAGAAAGGTCAGCAGGATGGCGCCGAACCCGGCGAGATAGTTGAGCCAAGGAGTGAGCGTAAGGTCGACGAGGTTGCCGGCAATCGCGCCGACGACGATCTCGATCAGCGCGATCGAGACCGCGATCCAGCGCTGCGTGACCGACGCGATCAGCGCAAGGCCAACCCATAGCGCAGAAGAAAGCCAGACATTGTCCATCTCGCAACCCCTCGACGCACCAACTGGTTCCATCGCCCGGGCCGCGGGGGCCACGAGCTGTCAGGTCCGGCACGACTCCGGCATGAGGAGGGGCAAAATTAAACCCGCCTGGCAGCGGGTTTGACAGGCACTCCCGCTCAACGCATCCTCACGCGGCAGGAGTCATCAGCCCTTTCGGGCAGTTATCGGGAACTCCATCCCGAATCCGAATTTAGGGGGTGGGCCGGCAGGAGTCAATGACGCGGCCATTCAGCGAAATTCCCGGAGCTGCATTGTCCGAAATCCGGCACGTGCTGACGGATATCGACGATACGCTCACCCATGAAGGCCGTCTGCCCGGCGAGACCTATCTCGCGCTGGAACGGCTGCATGCGGCGGGCTTCAAGGTCATCCCGGTTACCGCGGGGTCATCCGGCTGGTGCGATTTGATCGCGCGAATGTGGCCAGTCGATGCCGTCATCGGGGAAAACGGCGGTCTGTATTTTCGTCGCGAGCAAGCCTGCGGCTCCATCGTTCGAGACTACTGGTCGGCGGCGCACGAGCGGCATGAGCAAAGCGAGCGTCTCGCGATGCTTGCCGAGCACATCAAGAATTCGCTGCCTGGAATCGTGACGGCGCCGGATCAGAAATATCGGGAGATTACGTTGGCGCTGGCCTCGAGCAACGAGAGCTTGCCCGATCAGAGAACGATAAAGACGGTCATTGATTTACTTCGGACTGGCGGTGCCCGTACGACGATTAATTCAATGTGGATTCTTGGCTGGATGGGCGATTTTGACAAGCTGGCGATGACGCGGCTCATGATGTCCCAGCTATTTGATATCGACATCGAAGCAGAGCGGCAAAAATTTCTTTATGTCGGAGACTCGCTCAATGACGAGCCGATGTTCGGCTTCTTTCCGAACTCGGTGGGCGTATCGACGGTGACGCAATCTCTCTCGCGGATGTCTGCACCGCCACGTTGGGTCACACGGGGTCCGGGCGGCAGCGGGTTCAACGAGGTAGCCCAAGCTTTGCTGCGCATTTAGTGCACATCGCAGCGACGCTTGCTCAGAGCTGCCGCCGAATAAGCTCGGCGAGTTCGGCGATACGGATCGGATCCCCTTCTTTCAGCCGCGGCCAGTTGATCAGCAGATTGTCGTCTGCGCGCCTCGGCAACACGTGCACGTGGACATGCATGACAGATTGTCCAGCGATCGGACCATTGGCCTGGACCAGGCTCAATCCGCCGGGCTGCAGTGTTCGCTGCACTGCGGCTGCCGTCCTCACTACGGCTCGCGCCACAGCAGCGAAAACTTCGGGCGGCGTTTCGAAGATGGTCTCGTAATGCGCCTTTGGGACAACGAGGCAATGGCCGTCATTCGCCGGGTGCTTATCCATAAAGGCGAGAGTGTCGTCGTCCTCGTACAGGCGAACCGACGGCGCCGCCCCGGAGATTATTCCGCAAAAGATGCACGTCGGATGAACGGCCATTCAAACGTACCAGACTCTAGGCAAGTGAGCCGGCAAACCCAGCACCGACGACCGAAAATGGCAAGCGAGATCGGCATAGGCCCGGCGAAGTATTGCCGCGTCGTCCGCCAGCCAGCGCGCGATCAGAAGCCCGGCGACCGTCGTCAGTCCTGCGCGCAAGCCTCCACCGGCGCTGGCAGACTGCACAGCACGCGCGCGGTCGAGTACGCTGCGGGCATCGCCTGCGGGTGGCAATAGAATCATTGTCGCAAACGCTGCCGCGCCGTCTAAGCAGGCCGGATTGTTGATGACCTGCGCAACCTCGTCCTCGAGGTGGAGGGCGTCTCCCCAGACCAGCTCACCGTTTCGGCTAACCTGCCGAACCTCACGTAGGAAGCCGCGGGTGAACCGCTCGCCACGCGCGCGACGGCCGAAGATCACGATGTCGCCTCCCAGAAATCCGCTACCGGCTGCAAGCTCAATGGTGGTCTCG
>JBJMQW010000504.1:0-6393 GCA_045802495.1 Allostellaceae bacterium
CGGATTTCGGCGGGCTCGACATCGCATTGGTCGGCGTACCGATGGATCTCGGCGTCACCAATCGGGCCGGCGCCCGCTTTGGACCCCGCGCGGTGCGCGACATCGAGCGCATCGGCCCCTACAACCACGCCCTCCGCGTGGTACCCAAAGCCGAGTGCCAAGCGGCCGATATCGGCGACGTGCCGATGCGCTCGCGCTTCAGCCTCGATAGGTGCATCGAGGACATCGAGGCGTTCTACACGCGCATCCAGACGGCCGGCGTTCGACCGCTCTCGGTCGGCGGCGATCATTCGATCACCTACCCGATCCTGAAGGCGCTCGGCCGGGACCGCCCGGTCGGTCTCGTCCATATCGACGCGCATTGCGACACGATGGGTGCGATCGACAGCTCCAAATTCCACCATGGCGGCCCATTCCGCCAGGCCGTGCTCGCCGGGGCCCTCGACCCCGAGCGGACGATCCAGATCGGCATCCGCGGCCCGGCTGAGATCTTCTGGGGCTTCTCCTACGATTCCGGCATGACCGTGCTGCACATCGACGATGTCGACCGGCTCGGCATCGAGGCGGTCGCGGCCAAGGCCAGAGCGGTCGTCGGTGACGGGCCGGCCTACATCTCCTTCGACGTCGACGGCCTCGACCCGGCCTTCACCCCGGGCACCGGCACGCCCGAAGCCGGCGGCCTCACCCCGCGCGAGGCCCAGGCGATCCTGCGCGGCCTCAAGGGCATCGACATCATCGGCGGCGACGTCGTCGAGATCGCGCCGCAATACGACCCGACCAGCAATACGGCGATGGTCGGCGCTCAGATGCTGTTCGAGATCTTTTCGCTGATGACGCTCGGCCCTCGATCTGCTCACCGCTGACCGTCGCAATCAATAATTGTATCGAAAAATGAGCCCCACTGCTTCTGCAGCGAGTTTGCAGCGAAAATCTCCTTAAAGTTGTGGAGCGCGTTCCACCGGGCTGGTTCAACGTTTATCTATCTAACACCTCCTCGGTTGCGCAGCGCATCCCTTGGCTGACCCATATACAATGCCAATTGGGCAATTTCTGGATCATCTTGAGGGTCACTCGGCCGGAACGCCCGAGAGCACGGGTCGCCCGCGCAATTCACCGCGAGCTTGCCGGATTACCCGCACGGCCGATGACATCCCGAGGCTAGCTATGACCGCGGCCACCGCGATGTCGGGCCATGGCGTCCCGGACGCCCAGACACCGGCGCCAGCAACGATGACGGCGAGGTTGGCGACACAGTCGTTGCGTGTGCACAGCCAGACCGACAGCGCCTGGCTGTCAGCCAGACGGTAGCGATAGAGAAGACCGGCGACGCCGAGATTGGCGGCGAGAGCCAGCAGCCCGACCGCGCCCATCATTTCGGCGTGCGGCACCGTCGCGGTGATCGCATGATGGATGGTGCTGACGGCGACCCAGAGGCCGAACAGGCCCATGACGCCGCCCTTGAGCAACGCCGCCCGCGCGCGCCAGCGGAGGGCAAGGCCCACAACAAGGAGGGCGACCGCGTAATTTGCCGTATCGGCAAGGAAGTCGAGCGCATCCGCGCGCAAGCTGACGGAACCGGCAAGGATGCTGGCAACGATCTCGACGATAAACATAACCATATTGACCGCCAGCGCGAGCCAAAGAACCCGTCGATAGCGCTCGTCGGTTTGCGGTGCCGAGCAGTCGTGATCGCAGCAGGTCATGACGTTCCGTCTCGATCCGAAATACAGGCTTCTTCGGGTATCTTAGCCTCAATCATAGTAATCGGGCGTCATTTTCAGGCTGCCGCGCTGCACCTTGTCATGATTGATCCAGAGCTGCGCGTTCTCTTTCGCCAACAGATCGGCGATGCGCTGCATCGAGGCCAAGGTTTTCTCCTTGTCGGTGTTGTTTGCAGGCACGCCGCGATTTTCCCAATTGCTCTTGAAGTGGACGGCATCGCCCGAAAGTACGAGCGCGCCGGTCTTCGGCAATTTCACCAGGAGCGACTGGTGGCGGGGCGTGTGCCCTGGTGTCGAGATGATCGTCACGCTGCCGTCGCGGAATACGTCGTAATCGCCTTCGAGCTTTGTCACAGGATGCTCCGGCTTGAAGCGAGCGCCGCCGGAAGGGTTCGGCCACTCGTATTCGGCCTTCTGCACCAGCAGCATGGCCTGCGGGAACAGCTCCACATTGCCGATATGGTCCCCATGCGTGTGAGAAACAGCGACGAATTTGATATCCGCCGGCTTGACGCCGAGCTGATCGAGCTGGCTCCCCAGTGTCTTCGGGCGCCGCCAGTGTGTCGCCTTCGGATCGGCCGGAGTCTGACCATCGGGCATGGCTGCGATTGCATCGGCGACCCCGGTGTCCCACAGCAGCCAACCCTGCGCATGGTGAATAAGGTAGCAATTATCGACGAAATCCATCGACTTGCCGACATTGACCCCCGGCGACCAGCGAGAAATGTCCCCGGCAACCCCCTCGCCGCAATTGAGAATGTAGAGCTTGTCGACGGCGGATTTGGTTTGCGCGGAACCTGCCCCAGCAGAAATTAACAGTACTGCCGCCAATGCGACAATACAAATGCTCGATCGTTTCATATGACCCTCACTGAATGGGACCTGACGCCGCTCCCTTGGCTACACTAACACTGGACCTTGGCCGGCATCGCAATACCGTAGCCGTCAAACCTGAAGTGCGGCGACGTCCCGTCGGCCTTGGCAGACATTTAAAGCGCAACAAAAGGAGGCGCCAAATTGCGCATCTTGGCCTACTGCAGCGGCAGCATGTGGACAGCGCATTGCGATCAAATCTCAGGTTAGAGAAGCGCCTGTGATCCGGCAACTATCGGATGATGCGCGTCAAAAGGCGCTTCGCTTCCCGAAAGAAGCTCACCGATTTGACAGATCGCTAGTTTCGCCTCGCTGCCAGCAGGTCGCGGATTTCCTCGAGCAGCACCTCGGATCTCGGCGGTGCGGCGGGGGTCGGGTCCTGGCGCATGTGCAGGCGGGTCAGCGCCTTGATAAGCCAGAACACCGCAAAGCTGACGATCAGGAACTGGATCACGGCGTTGAGGAAGACGCCGATATTCAGGGTCACAGCGCCGGCCTTTTGCGCGTCGGCGAGCGTCGCCTCCGATTGCCCCTTCAATGTGACAAAGATGTTGGTGAAATCGATGCCGCCGACGATCAAGCCAAGGATCGGGGTGAAGAGGTCCTTCACGAGACTATTCACCACGGCGGTGAAGGCGACCCCGATGACGATGCCGACTGCCAGGTCGACTACATTCCCCCGCATGATGAAGGCGCGGAATTCACCGACCCAACCCGGCTGATGAATGCGAAACGGTGCAGTTGTTCGATCGCTCATGGATAGTTTCTCCCAGGACCGACAAAACTAACATTTGAGCGCCCGGGTTTCTTCCGCGAGCGCCGTTATTTCGGTTGCCGCCAAACGCGCACCAGTGGTTTCGCCGACGCCGACCCAGGCGGCGAGCTGCCCTGCGGATCGATGTCGAGCGCCGCAAACCCGCGCTCCCTGCCGCGCCCAGGCGACCGCGAAGTTGAGCGGCACCCGCGGTTTTGTCGCCGGACTGGCGGGCCGCCCCGGCAAATTCTTAATGACACTGCCCTCTTTCGTGGATTAAGGAGTGTGGGTTTATCGCAAAACTGGCGACGACGCCCATCTGCGATGGTTCAAGATCGATCAGAACTTCTCGATATGGTTAATCTGCAGCTACGAGAGGGTCGCTCACAATGCTTCGTTGGAGTGTGATCTCAGTCATAGCCGGTGTCGGAATGGTCGCCTTTGGCGGCGCACCGCCGGCATATGCGTTATCGATGAAGGAGTGCAGCGCCAAATACGAGGCCGCACAGAAAGCAGACGCACTGCACGGAATGAAATGGAACGACTTCCGCAAAGCCGAATGCGGTGCCAATGCGGGCGCCTCCTCGAGCACAAACCCGTCGAGTGCCGCTGCCCCGAAGAAAGCATCGCCGGTCAATGCCGGAAATGCCGTATTTCCGGTCGCCGTCTCGCCAAAATATTCGAAAGAATCCGCCGGGAAGGCGCGCATGCATACCTGTCTCGACCAGTACAACACCAACAAGGCCAGCGCGGCCTGAACTGGATTCAAAGATGCCAATGGAAGGCGCGCATGCATACCTGTCTCGACCAGTACAACACCAACAAGGCCAGCGATGCCAATGGCGGCCTGAACTGGATTCAAAAAGGCGGCGGCTATTACAGCCTATGCAGTAAGCACCTCAAGGGACAGGCAATGGGCTAGCGCGGTTCCCGATGGGTCGTGATTCCGCGCAACCGGGAGTCCAGGGCAAGTGAAGTGCGGCGGCCCTGGACCCCCGCTTTCGCGGGGGCGACGAATATGAGAGAGCGACCCGTTCGGAAACTGCTCTAGTGCTCGAGATCAAACGATGATTCCCCGGTAAACCCTCACCCAACCAGCCCTCTGGGCATGGTGGGTGAGGGTGTCGGTACCGGTCGGTGCTAGGTGTTCCAGGCAGTTGGCTCCCGATCGTTTCCATCCTCTCCCCAGTCGAGGGAAGGACCCGATGGCGGATCCTGTTCAGCGGTTGTTTGGCCGCCTTTCCACAGAGATCAGACGAGGTCGAAGCGGTCGAGGTTCATCACCGCGGTCCACGCTGCGACGAAGTCGTTCACGAACTTCTCTTTCGCGTCGGCGCACGCATAGACTTCGGCTATGGCGCGCAGCTGCGAGTGCGAACCGAAGATCAAATCGACCCGGGTGCCGGTCCACTTGAGCTCGTCCGTCTTCCGGTCGCGACCCTCATACACGCCTTCAGCGCCGGCCAACGGCCGCCACTCTGTACTCATGTCGAGCAAGTTGACGAAGAAGTCGTTCGTCAATGTCTCGGGCCGCTTGGTGAAGACGCCGTGTGGGGACTTCCCGGCATTTGCGCCCAAGACGCGCAGGCCACCGACGAGAACCGTCATCTCTGGCGCCGTCAAAGTCAGCAATTGCGCCCGATCCACCAGCAGCTCCTCGGCCGACACGCGCTGCGGGCCGCGGAGATAATTGCGGAACCCGTCGGCGGTCGGCTCGAGCGGCGAAAAGGAGTCGACGTCTGTTTGGTCCTGCGATGCGTCCATGCGCCCCGGCGCGAACGGGACCGTGACGTCGTGCCCGGCGGCCTTCGCCGCTTGCTCGATCGCCGCGCCGCCGGCGAGCACGATCAGGTCGGCTAGTGAGACCTTCTTCCCGCCGGACTGTGAAGCGTTGAAATCCTTTTGGATCGTTTCGAGCGTCAGCAGCACTTCCGCCAGCTGCGCCGGCTGATTGACCTCCCAGTCCTTTTGCGGCGCCAGGCGAATGCGCGCGCCGTTCGCGCCGCCGCGCTTGTCGGAGCCGCGGAACGTCGATGCCGACGCCCAAGCCGTCGCGACCAGCTGGGAAATGGACAGTCGGGAGGCTAGGATCTTCGCCTTCAGAGCGGTAATGTCCTCCTTCCCGATCAGCGGATGATCGACGGCGGGGACCGGGTCTTGCCAGATCAGCGTTTCCTTGGGGACGAGCGGGCCGAGATAACGCACCTTCGGGCCCATATCGCGGTGGGTCAGCTTGAACCATGCGCGGGCAAACGCGTCTGCGAACTCGTCCGGATGCTCGTAGAAGCGCCGTGAGATCTTTTCGTAAACCGGATCGACCCGCAGCGAGAGGTCGGTGACCAGCATCGTCGGCACGCGCCGCTTCGACGGGTCGAAGGGGTCCGGGATCGTTGCGGCGGCGCCGCCCTTCGCCTGAAACTGATAGGCGCCGGCCGGGCTCTTCGTCAGCTCCCATTCGTTGTTGAAGAGATTGTCGAAGAAGTGGTTGCTCCACTGCGTCGGCGTCTGGGACCAGATGACTTCCGGGCCGCCGGTGATCGCGTCAGGCCCTTTGCCGGTGCCAAACCTGCTCTTCCAGCCGAGGCCCTGCTCCTCGATCAGGGCCGCCTCCGGCGCCGGGCCCACCAGTGTCGGATCGCCGGCGCCGTGGGTTTTGCCGAAGGTGTGGCCGCCGGCAATCAGCGCGACGGTTTCTTCGTCGTTCATCGCCATGCGGCGGAACGTCTCGCGAATATCCCTGGCCGCCGCAAGCGGATCCGGATTGCCGTTCGGCCCTTCCGGATTGACGTAAATCAGCCCCATCTGCACGGCGGCGAGAGGGTTCTGGAGATCGCGGTCGCCGGTGTAGCGTTTGTCCGCCAGCCACTCGCCTTCGGGGCCCCAGTAGATACTTTCGTCGGGCTCCCAGGCCTCCTCGCGCCCGCCCGCGAACCCGAACGTCTTGAAGCCCATCGACTCCAGGGCACAGTTGCCGGTGTAGACCATCAGATCGGCCCACGAGAGGGCGCGGCCATACTTCTGCTTGACCGGCCAGAGCAACCGCCG
>JBJMQW010000505.1:0-10501 GCA_045802495.1 Allostellaceae bacterium
AAAGCATTAATCGGCTTTTTCTGCCGATTCCACTCGCTAGTAAATTTTCGCCAATCGTCCGGCCTACCGACATATGCCGCCACGGCTAAGGTCGGCGATAATGCGTGCGTGCCCGATTCATCCACAACGATCTGAAACACGATGACCATCCCCGGTTTCCAAGCCAGGGCGGCATGACAAATCGCATGCACATCTCTAGCCGAGAGCATGTTGCCCCCGGACCAATATATCATGATGGGTACGTGAAAGCCAATATCGCCCTCTAGGGTTATGAACATCGACGCCGGTGAAGTGAGGCCGCCGATTGCCGCTCCCGCCAGGGCCGCCTTCATTGGGGCTCGTCGCCTGCCGATATGGTCTGGTCTGGGTCACACATTATAACGTGCGCGGCGAGATCGAGGCGATGGTTGGGGATAAACGCGGTAAACTCACACGAACAGAATGGAGGAATGCCATGGACAGAGAGATCCCAGGGACGACCGTGTTCACCGGGGAACGCTCGCGTCAGGGATACCGGCTCAACCAGATGGCCATGTCGCTTTCCGACCCCGCCAATCGGCAGCGCTTTTGCGCCGACGAGGCGCGGTATATGGCGGAAATGGGTCTCAGCGACGCCCAACAGGATGCTGTACGCCGCCGCGACTGGGCGGCGATGATCGCGCAGGGCGGCAACATCTATCTGTTGCTGAAGATCGGCGCGACAGTCGGTCAGAGTGTCCTCGACATGCAAAAACAGATGCGTGGGGAGAACTAAAAATGGCGCGCATCATTGGCGGCATCGGCACATCGCATTCGCCCAGGCTCGCCCACGCCTATGATCGGGGGTGGCAGACGGACCCGGCTTGGGCGCCGATCTTCGGCGGGTACGAGCCAGCCAAACAGTGGCTGAAGCGCGCCGCGCCCGATCTGATGGTCCTGATCTACAATGATCATGTGAACCAGTTTTTCTTTGATGCCTACCCGACTTTTGCGATCGGCGTCGGCGAGAGGCACGGGCAAGCCGATGAGGGCTGGGGCAAGCGCGACCTGCCCGATGTGCCGGGCGATCCCGATTTTGCCTGGCATCTGACGCGCTCGCTGATCGCGGACGAGTTCGATCCGACGATCTGCCAGGAAATGTCGCTCGACCACGGCGCGCTCGGGCCGCTGCCATTGTTGTGGGACAGGCCGTGGCCTGCGCCGGTCGTGCCGTTCTCTGTCAATGTGATCCAGCACCCGCTGCCGTCGGCGCGGCGCTTATGGAAGCTCGGGCGCGCGATCCGTCGCGCGATCGAGAGCTATCCGCGAGACGTCAAGGTGGTCGTCACCGGCACTGGGGGTCTTTCGCATCAGGTGCAAGGCGCACGGTCCGGTTTTGTCAATCCGCAATGGGACAACGAATTCCTCGACCTGCTGGAGAGCGACCCGGAGGAGCTGACGCGGCTCGATCACCACACCTATATGGAGCGCGGCGGCGCGGAAGGTGTGGAAATGATCATGTGGCTCGGGATGCGCGGTGCGCTCGGCGAAAAAGTCCAATGCGCTCACCGCTTTTATGCAGCACCCGCGACGCTCGGCTACGGCGTCGTCGTTTACGAGGATCTCTGAGACGAGAAGTGCGCCACTAAGGTGTGAAGTGGCGCGATTAGAGATGCCTGCCGAAGCAGAGGCGGCGCCCGCGGCGTTACCGCGCTCCTCGATAGAGCGCGATAGCGCGATCCTGCGGCTATCTACACGTTTGAGGCCGGCTGGAAGACCGACGAGCGCCTAGCCGGCCATGCCGCCCTGCTTCGGCGCTGGCCCGAGGCATGTCCCAACGGGCAGCCGACGGCACTAGTTAGCCACACAGATCAGAGCTTCGCCCACAGACCTTTTCCCTTTTGACGCGCCTGCGCTTCCGCGTTGCGGTAGCTGCGTGTCGCCCGCGCTGCGGCGCGTCCTACGCCGCCCAGAAGTATTGCTTCGGCAATATCTTCACCGGCTGCGGTCGAACAGCGGTAGCGGTTGCTGTGCTCGTGTTTTTGGCATGTGACCGGACCCTGGGCCTGCACCGATTCGACAAACCTCCGCAATAAGGAAGCCGAGCTCGGAGGTCCCGGACGAACGCCCCAGAGCTGGACGGCACGATCTGCCACAACCCAAGTCATTGCGTCGGGTGCCTCACTCACCGCTCCGGAGACGGTCGCGCTCGACGCCCTGGGGAATCGATTCGGCTCCGAACGCCCTTCCCGGGACGGCTCAGCAGGATCGGTCACCGAGGGTTCTGCGCCGAGCCGCGGGACTGTTGAGGCGTGCTTTGGGGGGTCGCCGGCTACGGCGGGCGGGGAAGGCTTATCCGTCGCCGCCAAGACCGCCGTGGCGCCTTCGTTATGCGGCGCGCTGAGGGCGGCGGTTACTCTTTCCGTTGGATGTGCGAGCCAATAAATCCCGACACCAAAAAAAACGCCGATTGTGATGATGCCGACGAGCACGACTCCCGCGAGATAAGAGAAGATACCGATGCGGCCCGCCAAGACTTGGCGTGGCGAAGCCGAAGGAGTCGTCGCGAATAACCTGTTCGGCTTCCGGCCAAGCAGGCGGGATAGGTTGATAATCGCCCAGTTGTTGCGGCGTCCGGAACCAGTTGACGGGCGACGTCTCCCTGTCCGTTCGCCGAGCGTGGAGTTTGCGAAAATCTGACCAAACATAGAGCCCTAGGGTTAACAAATTTGCCGTAAAGGTCAATGTCGGCATTACCGGCTTTGCTGCCGGGTCATTAATTACACACAACTCAATTCGGATAATCGCCGAGCCGCACGCTCGACATGATACCTCCGCAATGCTTTCGTAGTTCCTCACCGCAGCTGCGGAATTCACGCCCCCGCTGCGGCCTGGGTTCCAGGGCAGCATTGATCGGCCCGGCTCTCAAACGGTCTGCGAGGCGCCCCGACCGACCTGCTGCACGGCGGTCTGGTACTGCAAATCTAGATCTCCTCGTCAAAACTGATCGCGCCGCAGCGGGACAACGTTGTCGGCTTCATGCGGAGAAACTCGTTGAAGGGCGGTCTGAACCGCTTCTGCGAGGGCTTCCGGCTTGAAGGGCTTCTTCAGCAGCGGGTGGTGGTTCAGATTCCCTCCGAAGCGCGACAGATCCGCATAACCACTGGCGAAGAGCACCTTGAGTTCGGGCCGGATACGGCGTGCCAAGCGCAGCGTATCCAGTCCTGATAGCCCCGGCATCATCAGATCCGTGATCATCAGATCGCAAGGCGTGTCCCGCTCGAGGATCGCCAGCGCAGCACGGCCGCTTTCCGCTTCCGTAACGACACACCCCATTTCCTGGAGATCCTGCGCGATGATCCAGCGGACATCGGCATCGTCATCGACGACCAGAATGTGAGCTCCCCTAGGCACGCCCGCTGGCCTTGCTCGGTCTAGGCCGGATTCTGCAGCCTCGTCGGCGCGAGGCAGATAGATATGCACTGTAGTCCCCCGGCGTAGGCGACTTTCAATCCGCACCGTGCCGCCTGATTGTCGCACGATGCCGAACACCGTCGACAGACCCAACCCCGTCCCCTTGCCGATCTCCTTGGTTGTAAAGAAGGGTTCGAACGCGCGCTCAAGAACCTCCGGGCTCATCCCGGTCCCGGTGTCTCGCACCGACACCAGCACGCAGTCCCTCCCCGCGACTTCTTCCGGCAATTCCTGACGCATCCCGCGGATATTTGCCGTTTCGATCAGTACCATGCCGCCGTCCGGCATGGCGTCGCGCGCATTGAGGGCGACATTGAGCAACGCTGTCTCGATCTGACCGGTATCGATCAGAACAGGCCAGAGGTCGGTCGCCAACGCGTGCCGGATCTCCACGGTGGGGCCGATAGAGCCGCGCAAGATCTCGCTCATCTCGACGATGATGGAGTTGAGGTCGGCCGATATCGGAGTGAGCCGCTGCTTGCGGGCAAATGCGAGCAGTGATTCGGTAAGCTTGGCACCCTGGGAGGCGCCGCGTTGCGCGGTATGCAGCAAGCGCAAGCTTCTTTCGTCCGAAATCCGTTGCTCAAGCAATGTCAGGGAACCGGAAATCGCGGTCAGGAGATTGTTGAAGTCATGGGCGACGCCTCCAGTCAGTTGCCCCATCGCCTCCATCTTCTGGGACTGCAGCAGCGCCGTTTGCGCCTGCTCACGCGCGGCAATTTCAGCACGGAGCCGATCATTGGCGGCAGCCAGCTCCTGCGTGCGCTCCGTCACCATCGTCTCGAGCTGTTCGCGGTTGCGCGTCAGAGCGGTGGCGGTGTTGCGGAGCTCGCTACCGACCTGGTCGAGTTCCCGCACCCCGCCGACCAACTGCCCAATAGGCTCACCCCTTCCTAGCGCCTTGGTGGCGGCCATGAGCGCGTCGACCGGCTTCCGGATCGCCCGAGCCATCCACCAGCCCAAGGCAAGGCTCAAGGTGAGGACCGCTGCACCGCCGCCAAAGGCCAGTAATCGTGCACGGCGGAGAGGAGCGTCAATGAACTCCCTGGGTAGTCCAATCGCTACGGTCCAACCGGTCATTGGCGAACGCCGGAACGTGGCGTAGACGGGGATGCCTTCGCTCGTGACACTCGGGAACCAGCTTTCGGCTGTGCCGCGCATCGCCTCCAAGAGCGTCGGCGAGACCGTCTTGCCGAGAAAACGATCCAATTCCCGATTGCGGGCGACGATGATGCCCTTGCGGTCGAAAATTCCAACAGTCCAGTCGGGAGAGAGATTCTGTTCCTCCAGCAGTGATGACAGGATTTCCGGGGCGATCCCCATCGCCAACACGTAAGCGACATGCCCGTCCCGGAAGACCGGTACGCCAACCACCAGGATTGGCCGGCGCAACACCGCCCCCATGATCAGATCGGAGATCTGGGCCCGGCCCGTCGCAACGATGCGGTCGTGCATTTCGGTATTAGTTGCGCGAGGCAACGGCTCACCAAATGGCCGGTTTGTGCTCAGGAGTTGCTGGCCCGTCGTGTCGTGCAGAACGATCGATGTTCCGCCGATGTTGAGAGCCGCGCGCATCTGCCGATCAAAGCCGGCGAAGTCCCCGTTGTGGAGACTGGGGGATACTGCGAGGACCTGAAGCTCCGCCTCGACTGCGCCGATCTGGCGGTCCACGTCCCACAGCAGATTTTCTACTCGATGCTTGACGTCCTGTTTGATGTGCGTCCGCTGATCATCGACCATGCGGAGAATGCTGAAACCCACGAGTGCGAGAAGGGGCAACGCGGTCGCGGCGGCCAGCATCGTGAGCCGGGCCTGAATCCCGAGGCTGCGGCGCCGCACGAATAGCCTCATAGACCTCCGCGCCTCATTCGCACCGGCTGAAATAGGTCGGCGTTCTGTTACACTAGTCTTAACGCTTTCCCGCCGAGCAGCCAACCCGGATGGTTACGCAATCGCAATCGTCAAAAAAGTGCCCCGCGATGCCACAGACACGCGATCAACCGTATCGCGGCTGGGTCGGGGAGTACGATTCGCAATCTGCGTCGGCACGTGCTGTCGGTTTGAGGATCACTCGGGTTGCTGCACCGGGAGCGAAGGCCCGCGGCGTCGGGACGGCCTCCCGGCCGAACATTGTTTTCCGTGCTCGCTTGCATTCATCGACATCGACAGCTGGATAGCGGCGGCACTCGCTCTGTTCCTGCCGCCGCCGATATCGTGCCGCTGATGCACGGTGCGATAAACCGCCGCGCCGGCGCGCGCTTGGGTTCTTCCGAGCGTTGGGCCTGCGTTCCGATCGATCAGAGAACCGCATTCCGCATCGGCGCTTGAGATATCACCTGGACCGATGTCCGTCCGCAACCTCGACAAGCTGTTCGAACCGCGATCGATAGCGGTCATTGGGTCGATTGCGAGGGCGGACGCGCTCGGAGCGGTCGTCACCCGCAATCTGCGCCGCGCCGGGTTTGCCGGCGAGGTCATGCTGATCGATCCGCATCGCTCCGCGATCGACGGCTTGCCATCCATCCGACCGTCGCGAGTCTGCCGCAGGCGCCGGACCTAGCGGTCATCGCTGTGGAAGGCGAGACGTTCCCGGTCTCATCGGCGAGCTCGGCGGTCGCGGAACGCGCGCCGCCATCATCGTCACCCCGGGCTTCGGCGAACAGAGCGAGCGGGACCGCCCGCTGCGGCAAGCTGCGCTCTACGCCGCGAAATCCCACCTCATGCGCATTGTCGGGCCGAACTGCGTCGGCGTCATGGTGCCGCGCCTCGCGTTTGACGCGACCTTTTCTCATCTCGCCGCATCGGTGGGAAGCATCGCTTTCGTGAGCCAATCGGGCGCAATTACCACCGCCACGCTCGACTGGGCGGTACCGCGCGGCATCGGCTTTTCGTGTGTCGTCTCGCTGGGCGACATAGCCGACGTCGATTTCGGCGACGTCCTGGACTACCTCGCCGTCGATCCGCATACCCGCGCCATCCTGCTCTACGTCGAACGCATTACGCATGGCCGCAAATTCATGTCGGCGGAACGGCTGGCGTCGCGCGTCAAGCCGGTCGTGGTGCTGAAGGCTGGCCGTTCGGAAGTGGGCACCCGCGCGGCCGTCACGCGCATCGATCCGGTCGCCGGCGCCGACGCCGTCTTTGACGCAGCGTTTCGCTGCGCCGGGATGTTGCGGGTTGCAACGATGGCGGAGCTGTTCGACGCCGCCCGAGACCCTGGCCTTGACGCGCGAGCAGGCGGGCGACCGGGTTGCGATCCTGACCAATAGCGGCGGCGTGGGCATCCTCGCCGCGGATAACTTGGTTGCGGCTGGCGGCCAAATGGCCGAATTGTCACAAGAAACACTCCAAGAGTTGGATCGGCGTCTGCCTGCGACATGGAGCCGTGGCAACCCGATCGACATCGCCGGCGACAGCCCGGGAACCAGGTATGGCGATGCTCTTGCGGCGCTGATCCGCGACCCTGCGGTCGATGCGATCATGGTGCTCAACTGCCCGACGGCGCTGGCACGGCCCGATGAGACCGCCCGTGCGGTGATCGATGCAATCGGCGCGGCGGAGCCCGGCGCGCTGCGCGGGCGTAACGTAATCACCGCCTGGCTCGGGGAGCATTCCGCGAGAGCGGCGCGGCAACTCTTTGCCGAGGCCGGGGTCGCCAGGTACGAAACCCCCGACGACGCGGTGACCGGTTTCATGCATCGGGTGCACTATCGGCGTAATCGGGAGCTGTTGATGGAAACACCCCCGGCGCGGCCGGATGAGTTTGCGCCCGATGCCGCCGCGGTACGGCGCGTCATAGCAACCGCGCTCGCCGACGGAAAATCCTGGCTCGATCCTGCAGAGTATGGTGCCGTCCTCGCCGCCTACGGCAATCCGCTCGTGTCTGGTCACCTAGCAGGGGGGCCGGACCAGGCCTCCGCTGTCGCCGCGGCCATTGGTTTTCCGGTCACGCTCAAGATCCGTTCGCCCGACATTGCTTACAAGAGCGATGTCGGTGGCGTGGCGCTCAATCTGGCCGATGCCGATCAGGTACGGTTCGAGGCCGCGGCAATGCTCGAGCGGGTTCGCGCCGCACGTCCCGAAGCCCGCCTGGACGGGTTTCTCGTTCAGCCGATGGTCCGGCGGCCGGGTGGCTTGGAGCTTCTCGTCGGGCTGGTCGGGGATCCGGTCTTTGGGCCGGCCGTCGCCTTTGGCCGGGGAGGTATTGCCGCGGAAATCGCGCCTGACATCTCGCTCGAGCTGCCGCCGCTGAATGTCTTGCTGGCGCGCCGCCTGATGGCGCGGACGCGGGTCTGGCCGTTGCTGCAAGGATATCGCGGCAGGCGAGCCGTCAATGTCGAGTCCATTGTCGAAGTGCTGATCCGCCTCGGCCAGCTTGCCGTCGATCACCCGGAAATCGGCAGAGTCGACCTCAACCCGTTCCTTGCGCATGCGGTCGGCGCCCTCGCGCTCGACGCCCGGCTATACGTCGCGCCGGCTCAGAGCACCGGCGGAGCACGCTTGGCCATTGCGCCATATCCGAAGGAGCTGGAGAGCGTCGAGCGATTGCGCGACGGGACGGTGCTTGGATTGCGACCGTTGCGCCCGGAAGACGAGCCCCGACTGCAGGATCTCGCAGCGCATATGACGCCGGAGGATCTGCGGCTGCGCTTTTTCAGCCCCATGCGCGGACTGAGCCACGCGCGCTGGCCGCGCGTCTGTCGCAGCTCGATTACGACCGGGAGATGGCGCTGCTCGCCGAACTCGACGGCACGGCCGTGGGCGTAGCGCGCTTTTCTGCCGATCCCGATAAATTGCGAGCCGAATACGCAATTGCCGTCCGCAGCGACTGGAAGGGGCGCGGCGTCGGATACCTGTTGATGACACGCATCATCGGCATTGCCGGCCGCTGCGGCATCGCCGAACTCGTCGGCGAGGTTCTGCGCGAGAACGAGCCGATGCTGCAGATGTGCCGTGAGCTCAATTTCTCGGTTGCCCCGGATCCGGACGATCCGGCCGTCATGCTGGTGAGAAGAGATTTAGCCAGATTAAATTGACCCAGATCCCAGTCGCGACCGACGTCAAACCGACGAACAGCAGGCGCGCCCCAAACAATTGGGGATCTGGGCCGGCAGATTTGATATGTTGGGAATGGCGGCGTCAGCAGACGCCTTGGCGGTTAATGGGACTTCAATGCGGAGAGCTTTCGTCAATATATGAGTTGCCGCTTGGGGCATTGGCATACCCAACGACGTTTGAGATAGTCGTGCACTACCTCGGGACAGGTCGCCTCCGGCCGAGGAGCTACCGGGTCCAAATGGCGAAGCGGGAGGTCAGCAGCGGGTTCGCCTCTCCTTCGGCGTCATGACCATTCGGATGATGTTTTTCTGCTTGATTGAATTCGATGGTGAGCCCGTCGGGATTCGAACCCGAGACCTACTGATTAAAAGTCAGTTGCTCTACCGGCTGAGCTACAGGCTCGCTGGGCGCGAACCATAGGCGGGCATCAAGAGGCGGTCAACCGCGTCATCGCGATCATTGCAGGTCGCGCCCCTAAGGGGAGCTGAGCCGGCCCCGGTGCAGAAGCGCCGAGTCGGGTCTCGCTCGGCGATCGGCAATGCGTAGTCGTCGCAGCGAGGCACCGGCCAGCATTCTAGGCTGAGCCGGCGCGATCGGTCCTGACGCCGGAGTGTCTGCGGAGGCTCACGGCTTAAAACGCGCGCGCCGGGCGAAACAGCGGTCGACCACCATGAGCGGCCTGACCGCCGGGAGACCGCCGCTCGCTCGCAATTCTTGCTTCGCGCCACCAAAACCACTAGAACGCGCTTGCGGCGGGGCGTGGCTCAGCCTGGTAGAGCGCCTGCTTTGGGAGCAGGATGTCGGAGGTTCGAATCCTCTCGCCCCGACCATTTCGGGGACGGCCTCGCGCGGCGCCCGGATCGGAAAGGAAGACGCATCGATGGCGCGCGCACGCATCTTCAAGCCGGCAAAGAACGCAATGCAGTCCGGCGCACGCAACCACAAATGGGTCCTGGTCTATGAACCGGAGACCCCCCGGCTGCCCGATCCGTTAATGGGGTGGACGAGCGCGGCCGACACCCTCAACCAGGTTCGACTGCATTTTGAAACTGCCGAGGAGGCAGTGGCTTTCGCCAAGAAAAACGGCCTCGACTACTCGGTAACCGCGCCGCAGAGCAGCACCGAAAAGCCAAAGAGCTATGCCGACAATTTCCGCTTCGACCGCATCCCTTTGTAAGATCCGGAGAAGGCAGTCGGTGCGCCTGTAACATTCGAGGTTCGAGACCCCGTAGCTCAGCTGGATAGAGCACTCGCCTTCTAAGCGAGTGGTCGCAGGTTCGAATCCTGCCGGGGTCACCAATAATATCAAAGTGTTAGTGGTCAAATTTGCATTCTGGAGAATCGGATAACAATCACCCAGCAATCACGCGCGCGATCCGATGAACAAAGGTACGACGCCATCAGCCACCGGCGCCCAGGGGTCGGTAAAATTACCACGACAACTGAACCCCATCCGGTCGCTGCCGGTTTCCTGATTTTATTTCGCCGAGAGGCACCCCGTTGCGCACGGCGCGCTCCCTCATTTGTTGAAGATTGCGTCCCTTGATAAACCAGCCCGCCAATCTCGGTACCTTGTCCCGCAGGTCCATCCCGAATGGGCGCGGTTCACTCGGCTCGGGCTGCTCTGGGTCCGGAGCCATGATTTTCAAGTATGAGGTCGGGCCGAGAGCAACAAGGGCATTGCGAGTCCCGCGCCCGGGATGCGGCCCTCCAGGCGACGCCCGAATTCCGGTGAGGCTTTCGATTTCGTCAATGCCTTGGTTCAGGTCGGGTGTCACATAGACAAGGTGATCTACACGCAATGCGAGCAGTGTGGGTTCCATACGAGCGGACATGGGGTCGCTCTCCGCAGTATTTGTTTGGCGGCGCGATCAAAGCCTTCGCTCCGCTTCCAGGTCAAGACGGGTTGATTCCGCCTTAAGCCGATTGGCCACGATGTGGTGGATTGCTGACTTCGCCAACCTGATGACGAACGGCTAGGACGCGCCGCTAGATGGTGTATCGCGGCGGC
>JBJMQW010000506.1:0-2949 GCA_045802495.1 Allostellaceae bacterium
ACGAGACCATTGTCGAGAGGGGCATCACGCGCGCTGTCGATCATGCGGCGCGCAAACTCTACCTGTTCATTTAGCATGCGTAACGCCACGTAGATGCCTCTTTCGACGCCCTCCGACAGCGACTCCAGCAACTCCCTCGGTCCGAAGCGGTGGCCGACATGGCAGCTATATTCCAGCATAGCGTTCCGCGTTTTGAGCCCAAGGGCACCGCCACATTCCGGACAGCTGAATGTTATGGGCCGCCCGATTTCCTGCATCTCCATCGCGTTAGGCTCTCTCTCGCGGGGTTTTGCGGCCTCGACCGAAATTCGTTCATTGGACAGCTGGACCAGTACGCCAGGAATTTCGGAGGCTCGAATCAAGAAGTGGGGTTCACGCACCGACGCTGCGGTTCGCGGCATGTCCGGGAAGGCCGCGTCTGACGGGTCTTCGACGACGGCCAGCCCGCCCGCATGTTGGATCGCTGCAAGTCCGACCGCGCCATCACTTCCCCCGCCGCTCAATACAACCCCGATAACCCGACCTCCGCAGGTTCTCGCAGCGGAGCGGAACAGAGGGTCGATAGAGGGCCGGGTGAAGTGCTCGCGCGGCCCTCGGGACAAGCAGACGTTGCCGTCCTCGATCAGCATGTGGCGGTCGGGCGGTGCGACGTAAATGTGGCCCTTCCTGATCGGCTCCACTTCTCGCGGATGCGAAGCGGTCAGTTTACCCGCCCTTATGAGCAGATCGGGCAGGATGCTGCGGGTTTGCCCGACATGGACTACGACAAACACTGTTCCCGGATGATCGGCTGGAAAGGCTTGCGCTATTGCGCGGAGGGTATCGAGACTGCCGGCGGAGCCGCCGATCACCATAATGTCGCGGCGCGGCGGGTCTTCAGTGAGATCAACTGCCACATCCTTTCCCTTCGAACCACCGATGGCCGGGTCCTCCGGATCTCGCCCGGGCCGCCGCCTCTATGGCCAACGGGCCGCCGGGAAACTACGTTCCGGTATTGGGCGGCAGATTCGGAACCCATAGCTCCGGCAGTAATTGGGGCGCTTTCCACTCTGTGTCCCTTGCGGGAAGGGGCATCAAAACCACCAAGTGTGGACGCGTTATTGACGGGTTAAACAATAGGTCACCTCGAATTACCCGATTTAAGGAATGATCTGCGTCGTGCGGTGGGATAGGCGCTGCCGATTTCGAACTGATCAGCGCGGCGCCGAGGCGGTATTGCTGGTCTCGGGTGGGAACTGAGGTGGGTTTCCGTCAGGCGGGCACAATCCGGCTATTGAGCCAGACCAGCCGGGTGAAATTGTAGGCCAGATTGGCTAGACCAATCTTCACTCGCGCGCGCACCATGCCAACCGTGCGTATGACGAGCCCGAGCCGGCATTTCTGGGCGGCAAAGACGTGCTCGACCCGAGATCTCACGCGGGCGCGGGTCGCGTTGCCGCGTGCGATGTGGTCTGGCATCTTCTTGCCTTTGGGCTTCTTGCGCTGGAATTGCGGCCTGAAACCACGGCGCTCGAGCAGAGCCAGGTTGGCGGCCGAGCGGTAGGCGGTGTCGGCCCACACATCACTGGCAGTGTTGTCGCGGTCGAGCACCGCGCCGAGTTGGCCACCATCGTACGCCGCCGCATTGGTCACGGTGTAGCGCCGCAGAAAGCCGTGCGCGCGGTCGATGCCGATGTGATTTTTGTAACCGAACACCGGCACGACGATCTCGACCTGCCGCTTTTGATTCTCGCCCGGTGCGGCTTCGCGCTTCCGGCCGCGCTTGATGGTCCAACGTCCCTCCCGGTCGATCTGCGCGCGCCGGGCCGGTGACCACTCGGCCGGGGTGCCGCCACCCTTGATCGTGTCCTTCTCCGCCTGGGTCAGCCGCGGGCGACGCGCTTGGATCACCGTTGCATCGATGATCTGTCCGCTCATCGCCAGCCAGCCCTTCTCTCGCAACAGCGCGTCGAACCGGGCGAACAGCTTCTCCGCCGCTCCGGCCCGCGCCAGCTGCTCGCGATACAGCCAGATCGTCTTGGCGTCGGGCACTGGGTCGTGCAGCGCCAGACCGACAAACCGCATGAACGACAGCCGGTCCTTGAGCTGGTATTCGGTCTGTTCGTCCGACAGCGTATACAGCGTCTGCAGCACCAGCACTTTAAACATCAGCACTGCATCATAGGGCGGTCGGCCGCCCTTCATCCGATCCGAGCGCGACAGCGCTGCTTTCAGATCGCAGCGAAACACTTCGAAATCGACGACCTGCGCCAGTCGTTCCAGCGGATCGCCCGACGCCGACAACGCCTTCAGCCGCTCCTCGCCGTCAAAAAATCCCGCTTGTCCCGCCATTGCCGATCCCCCATCCCCGGGATCGCAATGGCCCATCACCTGCCCAAAAGCCAGCGGTTTTTAGAGCCGTCCAATTGCATTTTATGGATTTCTGTGTGACGCGGATTGAGAAACTATGGCGAAAGAAACGCCCCCTACCCTACTCCATGTCGAATTGACCGAACTCTACGATCGGGCACGCCGGGCGATCAACCAAGCTCAGAACCTTGCTGCCGATCGCGATTTCATCCTCTGGTGGTGTGGGATGCAGTCGCAATCTAGCAAACCGCCCTCTGCAATGCTGGATGGACCGATGAGCGACTCATGATAGCTCGCCGGGATCGACTTCATTGACGCTGGTGTTGCCTCCTGCCGTAAGGGTGTTCCCCAAATCTGCAGTGGGCGACGAATAATGGCATACTGAATCAGGCCACAGCACGCTCACCCCGGTTTGGGGGGCCGAGTATGCACGAGGTTCGACACCGTACTGAGCAGATCCGTTATTTTGAAAGGCTTGCGAAGGTACGGCCGCTCGGCGTACTCGCTCGGCAAGCTACCCGTGCTGTAGCCGGTGAGAAACGCGAATGGGACGTTGCGACACGAAAGCGCTTGCGCTACCGGATCTATACGCTCGCCCCC
>JBJMQW010000507.1:0-16114 GCA_045802495.1 Allostellaceae bacterium
ACACCCTTTCAGCAGCTGCTGCAGTAGCGGCGACGCTAGTCGCGGCCATCATAGGCGAGATCGAAAGTGAAAACGCCGTCGCGTCCTTGGGGACGCTGCAGCACCTCGGGGTGTCGCAACGTACGAACCGCGTCGTTGTAACCCGACTGCCAGTGTTCCTCCATGGTGAGTCTGGAAAATTCATAGTCCTTGCAGCTGCCTTCGTAATTCCTCGACCGGTAGATCAGCTGCACCAGATTGTAGACCTTGTCGTCTGCTTCCAAAGCCAGCATCTTGGCTTCTGCGCTCTGCAGCAGCTCCTTGGGAACTTCGGCAAGCAGTTTGGCGGTCGCACGGCGCAGGATCTGCTGCTTCTTGAACACATCGGTCACCATGCGGGTGCGGCTCGAATAACGGATCTCCTTCTGGCGGGTCTCCGATTCCAGCAGATTGCGGGGGAACTCGCCGCGGGCGCTCCACAGATCGATCTGAAAGGCGAGCGTATCCTCTCTTGGGCGACTGTCGAGCACCCATTGCAGCGGCGTGTTGGACACGAGGCCACCGTCCCAGTAATGCTCACCCTCGATCTCAGTGGGAGGAAAACCCGGCGGCAGCGAGCCGCTGGCGATGACGTGCTCCGGCCAGATCCGGCATTTAGTATTGTCGAAATAACTGAAATTGCCGGTGCGAATATTGACCGCGCCGACGCTGAATCTGGTTGCGCTCGTGTTGAGCAGATCGAAATCAACGAGCGCCTCGAGCGTCGTCCTGAGCGGCGCAACATCGTAATAACTGAGCGCCGCGGGACTGCCGGCCGGATTGAGGTAGGGGGGCGGCACCCGCGGCGTGAAGAATCCCGGCGCGCCAGCGAGAAGCGCACCCAACGACCGCGTCTGGTTTACAATCGTGCGGCCAAAGTCGCCTGCGCCAGTCAAACCGCCGATATCGGGGATCCCGAACGGCGATGTGCTGACCAGCTCCCAGAACCGGCGCAGCTTCTCGACCCGTTTTTCCGGAACATTGCCGGCGATCAGCGCGGAATTGATAGCGCCAATCGAGATGCCGGCGACCCAATCAGGGTGCAGATTAGCCTCTGCCAGCGCCTGATAGACGCCCGCCTGATAGGACCCGAGAGCACCGCCGCCTTGCAAGATAAGCGCGACGCGTTCAAAGGGCGGCCGCGCGGTCGTGGTATGGGTTTTGCGGAGCGAAGGCCGGTCGCCGGACATCAAAAGCGCCTCCTGCGGGATGGCCGCTAGCACGTAGAGCGGCGCAAACGCAGCTAGTGGCGGCGCCTCCCCCCTTCTGCTCAAAGTTGCGGCTGATGCAGTCTTCTCCAGCGACTGTATCCAATCGCGCCGCCCGGTCAAGGGGCGATGCCGAATGCCCGCTGCGGGGAACGAGGAGCTGCGCTATCGCGCTACAGGTGTGTCCTCCGGGGAAGTCGAAGCAAGATCGAAGGCGGCGGCCATCAGGGTGCGGGTATAAGGATGCTCGGGAGCGGTCATCACGCGCTCGGTGGCGCCGGCCTCGACGATCTTGCCGTCTTTCATGACGAGGATCTCGTGCGCGAGAGCGCGGACGACCCGCAAATCGTGGCTGATGAACAGGTAGGCGAGGCCGTGGCGGCTCTGTAGTTCGCGCAAGAGCTCGACGATCTGCGCCTGAACCGACATGTCGAGCGCGGAGGTCGGCTCGTCGAGCACGACCAAGCGCGGTTTCAGCACCAAGGCCCGGGCGATCGCAATGCGCTGGCGCTGGCCGCCGGAGAATTCGTGCGGGTAGCGTTCGGCAGCTTCGGGGTCGAGCCCGACCTCGACGAGCGCAGTCTCGATCAGCCGCCGGCGCTCCGCGACACTTGCCGCCAGGCGGTGCACCTTCAGCCCCTCTTCGACGATCTGCGCGACCGAGAGCCGAGGTGACAGGCTCGAGAAGGGATCCTGAAAGACCACCTGCATCTCGCGCCGCAGCGGTCGCAATTGGCGCTGCCCGAGCGCCGCGATATTGCGGGTAGCGAAGCGGATCTGTCCTTCCGCCTCGGTCAGTCGCAACAAAGCGAGGCCGAGCGTCGTTTTGCCCGAGCCGCTTTCGCCGACGACCCCGAGTGT
This sequence comes from Allostellaceae bacterium, assembly GCA_045802495.1. Taxonomy (GTDB): domain Bacteria; phylum Pseudomonadota; class Alphaproteobacteria; order ATCC43930; family CGMCC-115725; genus AP-15. Next base: position 2,088 of record JBJMQW010000507.1, read on the forward strand.
CGTGCCCATCCGCACCGCCAGCGAGACACCGTCGACCGCCTTGACATACCCACTGACGCGCCGCAGCACGCCGCGACGGATTGGAAACCAGACTTTGACGTCCGCCGCTTCGATCAGCTCCGGCGCCGCGGGATCGGCCGGCACTGCGCGGCCCTTCGGCTCGGCGGCGAGCAGGCGCTGCGTGTAGGGATGGCGCGGCCGATCGAAGATCTCGGCGGTCGGGCCGGCCTCAACGATTTCGCCCGCCGTCATGATGCACACCTGGTCCGCCATCTTGCGGACGATCGTCAAGTCGTGGGTGATCAGCAGCAACGCCATGCCGAAACGGTCGCGCAGATCCCTGAGCAGCTGCAGGATGTGCGCCTGGATCGTCACGTCGAGGGCGGTCGTCGGCTCATCGGCGATCAGGATGTCGGGCTCGTTGGCGATCGCCATCGCGATCATGACCCGCTGCCGCTGCCCGCCCGAGAGCTGATGGGGATAGGCGGCGAGCCGGTTCTCCGCATCGGGAAGGCCGACGAGTCGCAGCAACTCGATGGTGCGCTGCCGCGCTCTAGCCGGCGGCAGATGCCGGTGGATCAGCAATGTCTCGGCGATTTGCCGCTCGAGCGTGTGCAGCGGGTTGAGCGAGGTCATCGGTTCCTGAAAGACCATCGCGATCCGGTTGCCGCGCACCCGACGCAGCCGCTCGGGGGCGGCGCCGACCAGCTCCTCTCCGGCAAAGCGTATGCTGCTTTGCGGCCCATGGGCAGCGAGCGGATAAGGCAGCAGCTGCAGCGCCGAAAGGGCGGTTACGCTCTTGCCCGAGCCGCTCTCGCCGACCAGCGCCAGAGTTTCGCCGGCATCAAGGGTGAAGGAAACGCCCTTTACAGCCTCGACCGGCTTCGCCCCGCCGCGGCCGGCGAAAGTAACGCTGAGATTGGCGATTTGGAGAAGTGGAGCGGTGTTTCGATGCTCCGTCACAAGACCACCTTGCGCGGATCGAATGCGTCGCGCACCGCCTCACCCACAAAAATCAACAGGCTCAGCATAAAGGCCAGAACGAAGAAAGCGGTGAGGCCGAGCCAGGGCGCCTGCAGATTGGCCTTGCCCTGGGCCAGCAGCTCGCCGAGCGAGGGGGAGCCGGGCGGCAGGCCGAAGCCGAGAAAATCGAGTGAGGTTAAGGTCGTGATCGAACCGTTGAGTATGAACGGGAGAAAAGTGATCGTCGCCACCGTAGCATTGGGCAATACGTGCCGCAGGATGATGGTGCGGTCGGAAACGCCCAGGGCGCGCGCCGCCCGCACGTAGTCGAAATTGCGCGCGCGCAGGAACTCGGCGCGCACCACATCGACGAGGCCCATCCAGGAGAACAGCAGCATCAGGCCCAACAGCCACCAGAAATTGGGCTCGATGAAGCTCGCCATAATGATCAAAAGGTAGAGGACAGGCAGGCCGGACCAGATCTCGATGAACCGTTGAAATCCGAGGTCGACGAGACCACCGAAGTAACCTTGTACCGCCCCTGCGGCGACGCCGACCACCGAGGAGAGCCCGGTCAGGGTAAGGCCGAACAGCACGGAAATGCGAAACCCGTAGATCAGTCGCGCGAGCACGTCGCGGCCCTGGTCATCGGTCCCGAGCCAGTTGACGCTCGACGGCGGGGAGGGCGCCGGGCTCGGCAGATTATAGTTAATCGTGCTGTAGTTGAACGGGATCAGCGGCCAGACCATCCAGCCCTTCTCGGCGATCAGTTTCCCGACGGCCGGATCGCGGTAGTCGGCGGGGGTCGGAAATTCGCCGCCGAACGTCGTTTCAGGGTAGTCGGCGAAGACGGGGAAATACCAGGCCCCCTCGTAGCGGACGAGGATCGGCCGGTCATTGGCAATGAATTCGGCGAACAAGGTGACGACGAACAATGCAAGAAAGACCCACAGCGACCAGAACCCGCGCCGGTTGCGACGAAACGCCTCCAACCGGCGGCGCGTGAGAGGAGTGACCCGGATGCCGAGAAAGCGGTCGGGGGCCACTGCAGCGGCTCGGGCGACAACCGGCTTCCCTTCCGAACCGAAGCTGCCGACACCCGTCACTTGCGGCCCCTCACCCTCCCGTTGCGCGGGCCCCTCCCTCTCCTCGCCAAGCGGAGAGAGGGTTGGGTGAGGGGCAACTTGGTCTCTGCGATCGCTGTACCCTAAGCGGTGGTGCGGCGCAGCGGCTGGACATTGGAGCGCGCCGCGCGCCGCGCGCCGAGATGCTCTTCGATTAGTATCTCTGCGATCTGGACGGCGTTGAGGGCGGCGCCCTTGCGTAGATTGTCGGCGACGACCCACAAATTGAGCCCATGCGGAACCGTCGGATCACGGCGGATGCGGCTGACATAGACGGGGTCCTCGCCGGCAGCCTCGGCCGGGGTCACGTAACCCTCGTCGGCGCGATGGTCGACGACCGTGATGCCCGGCGCCTGCCTCAGGGCGGCGCGCGCCTGCTCCTCGCCGAGGGGCCGCTCGAACTCGACGTTGATGGCCTCCGCGTGGCCAATGAAGACGGGCACCCGTGCGCAAGTCGCAGTAACCGCAATGTCGGGGTCGAGGATTTTGCGGGTCTCGGCCGTCATCTTCCATTCTTCCTTGGTGGTGCCGTCATCCATGAATATGTCGCAGTGGGGGATGACGTTGAAGGCGATCTGCTTGGTAAAGTGCTCCGGCTTTACCACGTCGTTCACATAGATCGCACGGGTTTGGTTGAACAATTCGTCCATCGAGGTGCGCCCGGCCCCGGAAACCGATTGGTAGGTCGCGACCACCACCCGCTTGATGCGGGCGAGGTCGTGCAGCGGCTTCAGCGCCACGACCATCTGAATCGTCGAGCAGTTCGGATTGGCAATGATGCCGCGCTTTGAGTGCTGGCTGATGGCCTGCGGGTTGACCTCCGGCACGACCAGCGGCACATCCGGCTCCATCCGGAAACGCGAGGTGTTGTCGATCACCACGGCGCCCGCCTTTGCGGCGTGCGGCGCGAAGACATCCGACACTTTGGCTCCAGGCGATGACAACACGATGTCGATGCAGCGGAAATCGTAGGTATCGAGCCCTTGGACCTTGAGGATGTCATCCTCGCCGAAGGAGACCTCGCGGCCGACCGAACGCGTCGACGCCAAGGCCACCACGTCGTCGGCGGGAAACGCGCGCTCGGCGAGCGTGGTCAGGATCTCGCGCCCGACATTGCCGGTCGCGCCGACCACCGCTACTTTAAAACCCATCTCGAAACCTCGCCGGTATATGAGAATTATGGCCGCTTGACTTACGATGCTGGCGGGCGCTTTACAAGGTTCGCGTGCCATGACCTATGCGCAGTTCTGGCGGCGCTATCTCGCGGCGCATAGCGACCCGCGCACTCGCGGATTGCATTACCTGGGTACCTCGCTGGCGATGGCGGTGATCGCTGGCGCGGCGGTCGCGGGCAATTGGCATTGGCTCGTGGCTGCGCCGATCGCCGGTTATTCCCTGGCATGGCTCGGCCACGTCAAATTCGAGCATAATCGGCCCGAGACCTTTGGCCATCCGCTCTGGTCGCTGATCAGCGATTTTCGTATGTTCGGCATGTTTCTATGCGGTCGGCTCGGTGCCGAGCTGCGCGGTGCTGGGGCGGAGAGGCAGGAGTGACGATGGTGCGGCTGATCGAGTACGATGACGCAAGCGCCGAGGTCCGCGCCGTCTATGACGACATCATGAGGACACGCGGCACGGACTGGATCAATAATTTCTGGATGGCGCTGGCGAACGATCCTCAGACCTTGCGGCGGACCTGGGAGAGCATCAAGGAAGTGATGACGCCGGGCGCCCTCGACCCGCTGACAAAGGAGCTGATCTATCTTGCGGTCAGCGCCAGCAACGGCTGCGCCTATTGCACCGCCTCGCACGGTGCAGCGGCGAAAAATCGGGGGATGACCCCCGAAATGTTCGGCGAATTGATGGCAATCGTCGGTATGGCCAACGAAACCAACAGTTTAGCAAACGGCTATCGCGTTCCTGTGGACGAGAGGTTCGAAAAGCTGTTTTGATAGCGGCGTTTATACGCCGAATTATGGCAAGGCCGCTCAGCACCCGGCTGAACGGCAATCTTGGAGGGCCCCTGATGGCACAGCAACTCTACGATCGTACTGCCGAGGATCTTGGGAACCTTGTCGGTCTCGAGCACGTCAATCTGAGAATCAACAACCAAGGGCTGGCGTCCGAGTTTTATCTGTCGGCTCTCGGCCTGACCCGCGACCCGTTCATGTTCCCCGGCACCAACAACATGTGGGTCAATGTCGGCAACAGCCAATTCCATCTACCGACCGGCGAGCCGAACGTGCTGCGCGGCCATGTCGGGCTCGTCGTCCCGTCGCTTGAAGAATTGTGCGAGCGTCTCGGCGAGGCGAAGAAGAAGTTGGCCGACACCAACTTCGACTGCAAGCAGCACAACGCCTATGTCGAGGCGACCTGTCCTTGGGGCAACAAATTTCGCCTCTATGAACCGGATGAGGAGCGGTTCGGGGCTATCAACCTCGGCATGCCCTATGTCGAGTTCACGGTGCCGGAAGGCACCGCTGATGGCATCGCACGGTTCTATCGCGAGATCTTCTACACGCCGGCCTGCGTCAAGGAGAATGGCGAGGGTCGCGCCGCCCACGTGCGCACCGGAGCCAGGCAGGAGCTGATCTTCCGTGAGACAGACCGGAAGATACCCGAGTTCGACGGTCACCACTTGCAGGTCTATGCCCAGGAATTTTCGGGCCCGCATGACGAGCTCGAAAAGCGCGGCCTGATCACCGAGGAGAGCGATCAATACCAGTATCGCTGGCAGGACATCGTCTGCCTCGACACCGGCAAGCACCTGTTCACGATCGAGCACGAGGTGCGCAGCTGCACCCACCCGCTCTACAATCGCAAGATGGTCAACCGCAACCCGTCGCAGAACAACCGCCATTATCAGATGGGCGCGGACGAGTGGGATTGGACGTTGCCGCGCTCGACCAAGCGGATCGATCCGCCGGCACCGGCGCCCGAGCCCGCCACGCCGCTGGCGAAGCGCCGGGCCGCCCGCACGGCCGCGATGTAGGCTGGCCGCCGAATACCTTCTTCGGCTGTCTTGCTTCGCCCTTCCCTTCCTGCCTCCGCGGGGAGCGGAGGGGCGGGCTAGGTTCTCCCGGAGGGAGACAAGAATCGAATGCTGAGCGGAGCTTATCGCTTTCCGCAAATGGAGAGCGTCGTCTTCGGCAACCCTTTTGCGGAGGCGTTGAGGCAGGAGGTTGATCGTCTCGACGCCCAGGCCGTCTTTGTCCTGGCGAGCGGCACGCTCGCCCGCACGACCGATGCCGTCGACCGGGTTCGGCAAGTCCTCGGCAACCGCCTCGCCGGGGTCTGCGCTAAAATCGGTGCGCACACGCCGCGGATCGACGTGGTCAACGCTGCGAATGCGGCACGTGCGGCGGGCGCCGATCTGCTCGTCACGCTCGGCGGCGGCTCCGTTACCGACGCGGCTAAGATGGTCGGCCTGTGCCTCGGGAACGGGGTCACCACGTCCGAGCGGCTCGACGATTTCCGCGCTCGGATTGCCGCCGACGGCACCACCCAGCGGCCGTCGGTCGAGCCGCCCGGGGTGCGCATGATCGCGATCCCGACCACATTGTCGGCCGGCGAGTTCTCGGCCGGCGCCGGCTGCACCGACACGGTGCGCCACGTCAAGGAGAGCTACAGCCATCCGCTGATGATCCCGCGCACCGTGATCCTCGATCCGGATGCGGGTGTGCACACGCCCGAATGGCTGTTCCTGTCGACCGGCATTCGAGCCGTCGACCATGCTGTCGAGGACATATGCTCGGTCGACGGCCAGCCCATCTCGGAGGGCGCGGCCTATCACGCGCTGCGCCTGCTCGGGAGCGGCCTGCCCGCTGTCAAATCCGATCCCGCCGACCGCGCTGCCCGGCTCGATTGCCAGATCGGCGCGTGGATGTCGATGGTCGGCTCCCAGACCGGCGTCAGCAAAGGAGCGAGCCACGGGATCGGGCATGTGCTCGGCGGCACGGCAGGTGTGCCGCACGGCTACACTTCCTGCGTGATGCTGCCGCATGTGCTGCGCTTCAACCACCCGGTGAACAGCGAAAAGCAGGCGCGGGTCAGCGAGGCGCTCGGCGGGCCCAATGAACCCGCGGCAGATGTCGTCGCAGGGTTGATCGCCGGGCTCGGCCTGCCCACGCGGCTGCGTGATGTCGGGGTCGAGGCCGATCAGCTCGACCTGATCGCCGAAAACTCGATGCATGATCGCTGGATCCACACCAACCCGCGCAAGATCGACGGCCCAGCGGTCATTCGCACACTACTCGACGCCGCTTGGTAGACAGCAAACCAGTAAGCGTGTCGATGACGAGGGCTGCGGCGAGCGCTGCCGCCCCGATCCCGTAGAGCAGCTGATAATCCCCGCCGGTGCGGGCAAAGATATACGAGAAGCCATAGGCGGCGACTGCCTGGCCCAGCGCAAACGCGGTCGTGCAAAGACCCCAGGCCTTCTGTTGCCCGTCGGTATCGTCGGGGAGCAGCTCGTGGACCCTGCCCAGTGCCAGCGACACAATGCCGGGCACCATCGCGCCGATGATCAGGCTGGAAAGCGTCAATGAGAGGGGGTGCGTGCTGATCGCGAGCAGCGCCACGCATACTGCCTGGACAAGGAATGCGAGCCGCATCGCGGCAGCGGCACCGATGCCGTCGGCGAGCCGGCCGCTGGCCAGCGGACCAACCAGCGCGCCGAGGCCGAAAAGCACCCAATACCGCGCTCCGGCGTCAAGTCCCTGGCCGAGCCCGCGCGCGACAAAGTCGACGAGGAAAATCATATGCGGCACGAGCCCGATCGCATTCAACCCGTATCCGAAATAGAGTGAGCGGAGGGCAGGGTGCCGTCTGCTTGCCGCCGCGCCGCGTCGGTCGGGCTCGCGAAGTTGCCCGCGCGGCCAGCCGCCCCAAGCGGCGAGCGTCAGCAGCAACGCGACGGCGCCAAGCCCGAACCAGGTTTGCGTCAGCCCGGTGCGCAGCAATAGCGGCACCAGGGTGCCGGAAGCCGCGATCCCGAGACCGACGCCGGTAAAGATCGCGCCGCTCGCGAGCCCGCGTCGCGTCGCAGGGATTCGCGGCAATACAAGCGGCGCGGCCAACGCCATCAACACACCGCCCGCGACTCCCGACCCGAGACGCCATACAAAGTACCACCAAAAAGAAAACGGAATGGCGCAAGCAAAGAACGCCGCAGTGGCTACCGCCATCATCGCGCGCAAACTGGGTACCGCACCCGCTGTTGCAGCCATGCGCCGCGCGAGCAGGGCGCCGGCGAGATATCCGGCCAAGTTGGCAGCCCCGAGATACAATGTAGACGATGCGGAATACCAATGGGCCGCAATCAAGGCCGGTATCAGCGGGGTATAAGCAAAGCGGGCGAGCCCAACCCCCACGAGATTGGCGCACAAGCCGGCCGAAACCGCGCGCCAATGCACGATATTGTCGGTCGACGCGATGGCACCCATGTTCAGCCCCGCTCCAGCTTCCTTCGCCGAAGGCTAGGACGACGAAAGCCGCGGAAAAGCAGTAATTGGCGAATGCGGCTTTCGCGTTCGACGAACCGGTCAGGCGGGGCGGAAACCCAGAGACGCGCGGCGGCCCGTCATGCGCGGTCCACGCGGGCCGCGTAGCAGCCGGGGGCCGCATAATGGACGTGCAGATACGCCGTCCGCGGATCGGCAAAAAGCCGCGCTATGGCGCTCTCCACGTCACGCCCGTCAATCAGCTCCCAGCCGACCATCATCGCATCGGCGTCGAAGGCACGCACTGCGAGCGTCCGGATGCGCAGCTGCTCCGGCACCTGATCGACCGCGTCGTATCTTTCTTCTCCCTTGCGCACATACACCGCAAAACGCATGCGATAGGGCGAGTCGACCGGATGATGCTCGTAATTGACGAGCAGCAGTTCTTCCCCCGGCTGCGAGTCGGTGAGGCTGACCCGGCACGGGTAGCCGGGTGTCCGCCCGTCGGCAATCCGGCGCACGGCTCCATGCGCCGGCAGTTCCTCCTCAGACAGCGCAAACAGATGGGCGAAGTCTTCGGCCGGCAGGCCGGTGATCCGGAAACTCATTCTCGCTCCTCCAGAATATGACGAAGCGGTATCTATGAGCGCGCCCAGCCCCGCTCTATCCGGTTCTTGCGGTGTTATTTTGTGCCAAAGAGCCGGTCGCCGGCGTCGCCGAGACCGGGGAGGATATAGCCGGCTTTGTCGAGACAGCGGTCGAGGGCGGCCGCGACGATCGGCACATCGGCAAAAACGCTGCCAACTTTGTCGACGCCTTCCGGAGCGGCGACCAGGCAGACGAATTTGATCGAGCGCGCGGAAAGCTCCTTCAGGCGCGAGATAGCCGCGACCGCCGAGTTGCCGGTGGCGAGCATCGGGTCGACCAGGATTACGTCGCGTTCGGCGAGATCTTCCGGCAATTTGAGGTAATACTCGATCGCCTGCAGGGTGCGCGGATCGCGGTAGATTCCGATATGGCCAACCCTGGCCGAGGGCAGGAGGTCGAGCATCCCGTCGAGAATCCCGTTGCCGGCACGCAATATCGAGACAAGGCAAAGCTTTTTTCCGGCGAGCAGCGGGAACGCTCCGCGCTCGAGTGGCGTGTCGATCTCGGTTTCTTCGAGCAGCAGCTCGCGGGTCGCCTCATAGGCCAGTAGCAGGCTGATTTCACGCAACAGACGGCGGAATTCCGCGGTCGAGGTATTGCGATCGCGCATCAGCGACAATTTGTGTTGAACGAGCGGATGCTGGACGACGGTCAAATGTCCGGTTGGTTGCGGCATGATCGACTCACCCCGAAGGCAGAAAAAACCCAGACTGCTGAGCAAGGATCACCAATTCGTATACTAGATTCCCAGCTCGAAAGCAGGCTCACGCTGTGAGACGTATCAAAAATCTCTGGACAGTGAGCTGCCTCACACTTGGTTCGGCGAAACACCGCTAAATCTGCTATCTTGAGCAACTTGGTTAAGGCCGGCGCGGCTGGCCGGACGACAGATTTTGCTATCTGATCCCATCCACGTCCTCGTTTTCGGAGTAGCGACGGGGTGCCCCACCAAGACCGCTTCCCAACCAGGCAATACGCCTATGCGAGTGGTGGCAGATTAGGGCTCGCGGCAGCAGCGCCAACACAGCTCGCCGCCGGCTCGGTTTACCGGTTTCTGCTGGGGCGGGACGTCGAGCCGTTCTTGCTCTCGCCGGACAGCGTCAAGGCCGAGTTTCACGACCCGTTCGCCGAGCTCGTGCTTGGCGGCGGCGAACCTTTGCCGGTAACGGCGCGATCGCTTCTCGCCGCGCTTGATGCCCGTAATGACGATGCGGCAGGGCTGCCGGTTCAGAACAGCTTCGTCGTCGCCGATGGCGGGCAGATCCCCTGGTCCCCGGAAACCGCCGCGCTCCAGCGGCAACTGCGTTTCGTCATCACGCGCGCAAAGCTGCCGGGCACGCCGGCCGATTTGTTCATCAGCACCAGTGCGGCATTCGGTTCGCCGACTACATTTCTGCAGGCCATCGGGTGGGACCCGGTATTGAAGGCCTATCGCTTTTATGACCGCCGGGACGGCGCTTGGATTTTTGCCGGCAGCTCCTGGGACGCGCTGGTCCCGCCGACGCGCGGCAAGGGCCCTTTCGACAGCCACGTGAACGGCGCCCTCAATATGAAGGAGCTGAAGATACCGTGGCAGAACTGGCACAGCGAAGCCGCCGGGATAAAGGACGAGATATTGGACCCCGCCGACCCGCTGCGAGCCGAGAAACTGTGGACCGCCCGCAGCCCGGCGCAAGAGTTGGAGCGCACTTTTATCAGGCCTGGCATTGTACGCTGGATGCAGGCGCGGTTTGCCGCGTGCATTGACGGGGGGCGACTGACCCGGCTCCCTGAATTCATGCGCCATCTCCTCGAGACGACCACCGTCAATCTTGCCTCTTCGGTCGCCGAAAACGGGCAATTGGCGACCCTCGACCGCTTCAAGTTGCCACTGACGTTCTTTTTCAATTCCGACGCCTTGCTCAACACGCTGGGTCTCGAGCCCGACATCGCAGTGCCGGAAGTCGATGCCGGTTTCTACCGCAAATGCCTGACGGAATTTGACGTGACCGTCACGGATGGCAATTTTCGGTTCCCTGGTGACACGCATTTCGTCTTTGCGGTCCCCGAGCCCGCTTTCGAGGATCTCCCCGTATTGGAAGCGCTGCTCTCCGCCTCGGTGATCTCGCGCAAGCTCGCGGCCTGCCTGTTGATGGTCGACTTTCCAAACCCGGTATTTTCCGGCCGGCGCGCCGCGCTGATGAAATATGTCCCGGCATCCGCCGCATTCGGCGGCCAAAGCGATCTGCCCGAGTTCGTCGCGGCGGTGGAACAAGCCGCCGCGGCGCTGCCGCCGGAAAGCCCGGAAGCCGAGTTCCTCGCGAACTGGCGTCTGCCGGATAACGAATGGCCGCACGCATTCGCAAGACGCATAGAGGAATTTATGGCCAATGTCGGCGCGCGTCTGAATTCCGCTACTGCGTTCCCGGACATCTTCCGGCTTGCCGAATCCCGTCGGCGCGAGTTTCGCCGGCGCCCCCTCGCCGAATTCCGCTTGACGACACCGGTAACCAACATTCCCGAGAGCGCGGCATTGCTCGAGCTTACGACCGACGGGCAAGTGCGCGAGAAGACCTGACCAGAGGGAGACTTAGATGATCCGTTTCGATCCGCCCGGTTTTCTGCAGGATCTCGACGAGACCCAGCGCCAAGCCTGGAGCGACTGGGTCTCGCAGCAGCTGGACGAGGTGCACGTCCGCGATGACGCCGAGTTTGTCAATGACGGCCCGCGACTGCAATTCTTCAATCCGCTGAAGTCGGCGCCGGACAGCGACGCCGTCGAGAGGGACATCACCTGGACGGCATTTCCAAAGATCGTAAGGATCCAATCCGTTAGCGACCGTCAGCGTTGGCGCAGCGCCGACAGCAGCCGCGATGTGCAGGACGAATATTGCGAATGGAGCGTCACGCGGGACCCGCATACCGAGAAGATTGTCCGAGTGACCTTCACCAGCGAAGGGCCGGAATATTGGACTTTTCTGGCATCAGCCGATCCCGACAAGGTGGTGCAGCTCTATCGGCAACACATCAGCCCGGAGGTCAAACCCGAGCATATCTTCCAACGCGGGACGTATAACCCGCGCAATCGCTGGAACAATTCGACCACAAATGGTGCGATGCACCTGATCCAGCGCAACAACACGTTGGGGGCCGAAATCGAGCTCGCGGCGGCGGCAACAATCGTCCGCACCATCAACGGCAGGACGCTCGACGCCGAGCAGGAACTGATCACCTGCGGCCAGTACGGCCAGCCGGAACGCAACAGTGATCCGCATATTGGCGCGGTCGTCAATGAGCTTGCCCGAGCCAAGCACGACGTCACGCTCGCCAACCCGGTCGGGCTCTGCATTGCAGGGTTGTCAGTCGCCGGCTGGCAGACCCCTGACGGATCGCCCGCCAGCGACTACTGGACGATCACACGCGGGACACCGGAGAAGGCGTTGCGCGCGGTCTTCGAAGTGCCGGCGGGGAAGGGCTTCACCGTCGGCGACATCAAGATAAGCGGCAGGAATATCGAGTTCGGCTCGCAGATTGCCGACTTTATCACGATCAAGCTGACGGGTCTCGCGACCCGGCTTGGCAAGAGCAATGTCGCGCCGTTCAACGGCTGCGTGCAGCGCGCCGGAGGTCCGGCGGCGCAGGGGCTGCTGAGCGTCGCGCAAACCCTCTCTACGAGGCCCATGGTCATCCGAAGGTGATCGGTCCATCCGGCTGCGCGACGCAAGCAGTCAGCGCGATCGCGGGCACGGCACGGTGGCTGAACTCACGGTGCCGTGCCGTGATGGCTGGCGCCTCAGTGGAACAGCAATGCCGCGTAGCCGAGAAGGGTCTCGCGCCTGCCGAAATCGGCGATGATCGGACCGTTGTGGTCGGACTCGCCTGTGACGCAGACAAAGCTCGCCGCGTCGGTCGTGGCTCCGGCTCCCCGGTAACGCGCCTGCTGCGGGTAGGGACAAAGCGGGCGAGTGAAGGCAACGCCACTCGCCGGATTGTCGTTGATGAATTTGGTGGCGATGATGCGCTGCGGCGCGACGCCGTCCTCTACCCACTGTCTCAAGGCCAAGAAGACATCGTGGTCGGAGTCTTCGGGCCCACCGAGATTACTCGAACCATTGAACACGTTGGCGCCCGGGCCGCCGCCGCAATGGGTCACGCCGGGAGCCATGAAGAGGCGCGCAAACTTTTGCGTCTGTTTGACGGCCCTGGAACCGTGGCCATTGGCGCCAATCATCGCAGTGTAATAATCGAGGCTGCCCAGCGGGGTCACGAATGGATCGGCATAGCCGTGGTACATCAACAGCTTGCCGCCGCGGCGTTGGAAAGGCCCGAGATCGGGGTTGTTGGCGTCAAGCGCCTCCTGCCAGGTTTCACCGCTGCCCGCTGCTTTATTGTTGGTCAGCGCCACGTCGCTGTCGAAATTAATGTTCAGAAAGTCGAAACCGGATTGTCCGGCAAACACGCCGTCTCTGAAAAACGAGGCCGAGCTGCCACCGGGCGCGCTCGGATTGCCGACCAGCACTTGGCGCCAGAATGTTTCACTGCCGGCGGGAAAGCCCGGCCAAACCTGATGGTGGGTGCGCGGGTTCGATGCGCCCTGATAGATCGCATCCACCGCCTGGATCTGCGAGGCGGTCAGGCACGTGCTGGGATCCTGGCCTGATTTGCATTGCAGCTTATGCGGGTCGAAGCGGCACTGACGAGGGTCGTTGAGAAATGCATCGCTGGCCACCCCGCCATCCGTTCCGGCGCATTGTTCGAGCACCGCCCCGGTCAAAAGATCGAGTTGCGGCTGCGGCAGGTCGAAATCGGGTCCCTTGACGCTGGAATTCACTCCCGTCCACAATTCGCCAAACATCAAGGCCGTCCAATCGATCCCGGCAAAGGCGCCGGCAACGATGCCGTCATAATCTTCTGGGTAACGCTGCGCCTCCATCAACGCGTGATGGCCGCCCTGAGAGCAGCCATAGAAATACGAAAAATCGGGCTGCTTTTTATAAAATGCGCGAATAATCGACTTCGCCGCCACGGTAGTGACGTGCTGTGCGCGATGACCAAAATCCACGACGCGCTCCGGCTCCGCGGAAAACGACCAATTGCTGCCGATGTGCCCATTATCGTTGGACATCGTTGCATAGCTCCGCTGGATCGCGTTCGCCATCAGCGCAAAGGTGATCGAGCCCGCGGATCCACCGGAACCTTCACCGCGGAATATGCCGTTCCAGTTGCCGGCCGGCGGCATCCAGACTTCGAAATTTATATTTGACTGGCTGGTTGGCGCTGCCGTCGCTGCAACACGACAGAATGTCGGAAGGTTCGCATAGGTTTGACCATTTGCGGCAGTGTAGTTGCCCGCGGGAATAATCTCGGCCGCAGTGATGCTTATGTTCGGAAGCGAGAGCGAAGCCAGGCTCTGACATGTTGCCGCGCCGGCAGACCCCGCGCCAGCAGATCCCACGACGGCGAGAAGCCCGACCGAGACGACGGCTGCCAGCAAAAAATTGAGGCGTTTCTCGGCGTTCCCTCCTTAACCCTCGGCCAATGCGCCGAGGTTGGGTTTTACAACGGGATCGCGTGTTGAATGATGCGGTCCCGTTGGCAGCTTAACCTTAAGTTTTGCCGCTGCAACCGCATTCGCACGAGCGAACCATGACGACGGTGCGATGCGGAGCAGCGATAGGCGCATGGCTCGTCTGGGGCAGTCCTCACTAACATTGCCGCAGAGCCCGAGCGGTCAGCTCGGCTCCCCGAGGCCAAGTCTTGGGGGAATGCTGTGAGGGAGAAACGCGATGCTCGCCTGGTTCGGCGAACTGAACACAAAAGAACGCCGGACGATGGGTGCCTGTTTCGGCGGCTGGGCGTTGGATGCGTTCGA
>JBJMQW010000508.1:0-9270 GCA_045802495.1 Allostellaceae bacterium
ATCGACTACGAGGTGTTGCCGCACGTCATCGACGTCGACGACGCGATGAAGCCCGACGCACCGTTGCTGTTCGAGGACATGATCACCCGCGGCATCGAGCCGGCGCCAACCAAGCCTTCGAACGTCTCAAAGAGGGTCGAGTTCAAGATCGGGGACACGGAGGCCGGCTTTGCCGAAGCCGACGAAATCGTCGACAAGGAGTTCAAGACCGCGGCCGTGCACCAGGCCTATATCGAACCGCATGCCTGCGTCGCCCGCTTCGACGCCGACGGCCAGGCCGAGATCTGGGCGTCGAGCCAGGGGCATTTCGTGATCCGCGCGCTGACAGCGAAACTGCTCGGCATGCCGGTCGGCGATATTCGCGTGACGCCGGCCGAGATTGGCGGCGGGTTCGGCGGCAAGACCATCGTCTATCTCGAGCCGGTCGCAACTTTGCTCGCCAAGAAGTCGGGGCGTCCGGTCAAGATCGTGATGAGCCGCGACGAGGTGTTCAAGGCTTCGGGGCCGACCTCGGGTTCCTCGATGCGCGTCAAGATCGGCGTCAAGAAGGACGGCACGATCACCGCCGCCGAGGGCGTGTTCAAATTCCAGGCCGGCGCCTTCCCCGGTTCGCCTGTGATGAACGCATGCCTGTGCGCCTTTGCGCCCTACAACATCCCGAACCAGCATTCCGTCGGCTATGATGTGGTGTGCAACCGGCCGAAATCCGCGGCCTATCGGGCGCCCGGCTCGCCGATCTCGGCCTTTGCGGTCGAGAGCGTGCTCGACATCTTGGCGAAGAGGATCGGCATGGACCCGTTGCGGCTGCGGCTGAAAAACGCCGCGAGGGCCGGCACACCGATGATTTTTGGGCCAAAGCTCGCCCATGGCGGCTATGCCGAGACTGTCGAGGCCTTGGTCAATCACCCAGCCTACAAGACGCCGCTGGGTCCCAACCAGGGGCGCGGCGTCGCCTCCGGCTATTGGTTCAACGGCGGCGGCGAATCGAGCGCGTCAGTGCAGGTCAACGAGGACGGTACGGTCATCGTCGCGACCGGCAGCCCCGACATCGGCGGCTCGCGCGCCTCGATGGCGTTGATGGCGGCCGAAACCTTGGGGATCGACTACCACCAGATCCGCTCGATCGTCGCCGACACCTCCTCGGTCGGCTACACCCATGTAACCGGCGGCTCGCGCGTCACGTTTGCGACCGGCATGGCGGTCGTTGATGCCAGCAAGAAGGTCGTCGACGAGCTGCGCGCCAGGGCGGCGATGATCTGGGACGTCGATGTCGACGGCGTCATCTGGGAGGACGGCCATGCCAAGCCCGCCTCCAGCAATGTCGGCGATTTCGCCCCGATGTCGTTCAAGGAACTGGCCGCCAAGAAGGCGCTGACCGGCGGCCCGATCACCGCTGCGGCCTCGGTCAATGCCGGCGGCATGGCTCCGGGCTTCTCGACGCAGTTCTGCGATGTCGAGGTCGATCCCGAGACCGGCAAGGTCACGATCCTGCGCTTTGTCGCGGCGCAGGATGTCGGCAAGGCGATCCATCCCTCATATGTCGAGGGACAGATCCAGGGCGGGGTCGCGCAGGGCATCGGCTGGGCGCTCAACGAGGAATACATCTACGATCGCCAGGGGCGGCTCGACAATGCCGGGTTCCTCGACTACCGCGTGCCGGTCGCCTCCGACATGCCGATGATCGAGGCGGTCATGGTCGAGGTGCCGAACCCGGCCCACCCCTACGGCGCCAAAGGGGTCGGCGAAGTCAACATCGTGCCGCCGATGGCGGCGATCGCCAATGCGATCGACAGCGCGATCCGCCGCCGCCTGACCGAACTGCCGATGTCCCCGCCCAAAATCCGCGCCGCCCTCGACCAGGGTCAGGCGGACGATTAGAGACGACAAACGAGAGAAGAGGTCGTCATTGCGAGCGCAGCGAAGCAATCTCGGCGACACCGCACCGCCGTGGTCGGAGATTGCCGCGTCGCCCTGCGGGCTCCTCGCAATGACGGGCTCTTAACGGGGGAGGCCCGGGACAATGGCCGCGCGGGTCCTGTTCACCGCCGGGTTCAGCCGCCGCTACACCGAGGGCGTGCGCGAATTCACGGTCGAGGCCCGGAACCTGCGCGGCGTCATCAAGGAGATGGACCGCCGCTATCCCGGCCTCGGCGAGCATCTCGTCGAAGAAACCACCGTCGCCATCGACGGCGCCATCCACGAAACCGCCTTTTTCCAGCCGATCCGCGAAGGCTGCGAAATCTTCTTCATCCCCAAGCTCGAGGGAGGTTAGAACAGCCCTCGTTCTTGTGCGCTGATCTTTGGTTGCAAATTTTCCCGGCGGAACACGCGCAACCCGTCGAAAGCAGCGATCTGCCGATACTCGGACCAGGCGTCCTTGAACCTCGTATCGAGCGAGCTCAAGGTTCCGACATAGTCGATCCCCTCGCGTTCATCGACCACGGCCAGATCTGGGCGGCCGGCGAGAAAATCTTCGATCACCGATCTATGCACTGGCCAATCGTGCGGGGCCTTGCCGTCGATCTTGCAACGCCAGACCTCACCCACCAAAGCCCACATCGAGTCGAAGCGCGACGACCAGACAACACCCGTATTGTTGACGACTGGAAAGCCGAGACCGATCCACTGCGAGAATGCAATATAGCTCTTCGCACCTTTACTGCGGATCAGCTGCTCGAGTTTACGCTCGGTCGTCGGGCGGGATCCTACCGCGATCTCGATCTGCCCCTGCCAGCGCGCGAGCGCTGCAGATGCGATCCCGGAAAAACCTATGATCACCGATATTGCCACACAAAGTGCTGCGCGCGGCCGCATCGCGCGGCGCGGCACCGTCGACAGCCAATAGACCAGCGCCAAAGTGGTCAAAATGGATGCAGGGAGGCGGTGGTAAAACCACGACTTTTCCTCGATCAGCCAAACTAGTATCGCGCCGGCGGCAAAGACAGCCAGGGTCAACGGCAATGCATTAGCGCTCAACTTGTCGCGAGAGGTCCACCAAAGCATGAACGCGACCGCATCAGCGAGCAGCACGGCTCGACTGTCGCTGAGCAATTGCGGCCAGCCGACATCGGTGGGCCCGTAAAGCGTGAGCCCGAACGGGATGGCTCTGGTGAAATAGGCTGGAAAGAACAGGCCGATGGCGCCGACATACAGCAGCATCGTGAACGCCGCGCTGAGCGTCATTCGCCGCGCCAGCCGCAGCCCGTGCATGTGGCCGAGAATTTCGAGCAAAGCGAAGGCCAAGAGAAATTGGGGCTTGAGAGCACAGCCGATGCCCGCGAGAATGCCGGCGGCGATCTCGCTGGCGGGCTGGGCTCGTTTACCGTCGATGCTGCGTGCGAAGGTGCACAGATAAGGCAGCGCGGCGGCCACGAGCAGGTGCTCGCGCTGTCCGAATTCGGGGCCGGGAAGCAGCAGCAGGACCGCACCGATTGCGGCGAAAAGAGGCAGGGGCATGGTGCCGAGTGGTCCGTAGCCTCGCAGCAGCTTGGCGCACCACCCGGCGGAACCCAGGATGCAGGCCGCGAAGAACGGCACCGCGACGAGTTTGGCGGCGACCCCGAGCGCCGCGGAAACAGCCGCAGGCAGCGTCAGGATCCACACGATCATCGGCGGGTTGACTTCGACCAGGTCGACATATAGCTGACGCCCCGCCAGCCACTGTTGGGCGACATAGAGGAGCCAGGCGACATCGTCCTTTAGAGGGGCCTCCAAGCTCGTGAAGAGGACGAAGCCGAGCGCCAGCAGCAACGGAACGAGGGCCAACCCGGAGAGAATGCGGTGGGGACCAAGCGTCAGCTCCCGAGGAGCGTCGATCGTCTGCTCATACATGCTTCGCTTCCGTTATCCCTCGCCACCATCGGCCGGTTCTTTTGGGCGAAAAGGATGCTCACCTGTTTCGACCGACGAACAACGGATGGGGACGGTGCTCCTTCCGTAGCATCCTGCCGGCAGCCGGGTCGAACCCGATCGATGCTAAAATGAAGCGGCGAAGCTTTCTGGCAGGCGGCGCAGCGGCGGCAGCATCGTCCGCAATTGGGCCGTTGGCACATTCCCAATCGATCCGCCGTCCCGTTCGGCGCTCGTGGAATCTGCTGGGGCGGACGAATCGCTATATCATCCGGATGAACGGCCCCGCCGTTATCGGCGATTGTTACGGCTTGGGTGATGACGCCGGCGACGATATCGGCGGACAGCCTCCTGCGACAAGTGCCGCATCATTCGAGCGCGCTGCAATGGTCCTGCACGGGTCCGAAGGCCGGCCGGTATCCTGGCGCGTTGCGGTGTCGCACCAGCCCCATCCGCGGACCCTGCACATCGCGCTTTCCGGTGTCGAGGTGCCGTTGGAGGCGGAACTCTGGTTCGAAATCCACGCCTCCTCCGGCCTTTTGCGCAGAAATATGATGGTGCATCATCGCGGCAGCGGTCCCGATGTCGATATCGCAGCGACCCTCGCCTTCTGGTACGACATTCATGAACCGATCGACGACGTGCGCTGTCTCGCAGGTGCCTGGGCGCAGGAAACACAGATACGGCACAGCGATGGCGCCACCCCGCTGGTTCTGGAGAGCAGGGCCGGCAAAACCGGCTTTGCTTTTCAGCCATATGTTGCGCTGAGTACAAAAACGTCGACCTATTTGTGCCAGATATTCTGGTCCGGCAACTGGGCTTTGCAGGTTGAGCCGCGCTCCGATGGAGCAGCAGTGTTCGGCGGCCTCAACAACTGGCAATTCCACTGTCGTCTCACCGCCGGCGGGAACGTCCCCCTGCGGTTGCCCACTGTGCTGTTTGGGCGGTTTGATGGCGACCTCAATGCGGCGACGCAGCATCTGCACGATTACCGGCGAAAGCATCGGCCCGATCCCGAGCGCCCGATCCCCGTGCAGTTCAACAGCTGGTATCCTTATTTCGGCGAGCCGACTGCTGCTGCAATGCTGCCGCTCGTGCCGTTGGCCAAACGCCTCGGCTGCGAAGCCTTTGTCGTCGATGCAGGCTGGTTCAGGACCGATGAAGACGACTCCGCCGCCGACTGGACGGCGCGAACCGGGGACTGGCACACGAGCCGCATACGGTTTCCGAACGGCCTGCGCGAGATCAGCGCGGCGTGCGGCGAACAGGGCATGCGCTTTGGTCTGTGGTTCGAACCGGAAGTCATCGGTTCTCTTTCCGCCGTTCGCCGGAAGCACCCGGAGTGGCTGCATCATCTCGACGGACAGCCTCCCCCCATCAACCAAAGGGCAATCCTCAACCTTGGCGTGCCGGCGGCGCGGCGATACGCTTTCGAGCGTATGACGCGGATCCTGTCGCGGGTCGGTGTCGACTGGATGAAATGGGACTTCAACGCCGATCTGAGAGCGGGCGGCTGGGCGCCGGGGTTGCCGGAAAGTTTGACCGACCAGGACCCGCTCGTCGCCCATTACGAGGGGCTGTATCAGCTGCAAGATGCAATTCGACGTTGGTTTCCCGACCTTATCCTCGAAATGTGCGCGAGCGGCGGCGGGCGGATGGACGGCGAGCTGTTGACGCACGCCCATGTCAACTGGGTCAGCGATCAGCCCGGGCCGCTGCGCAAGCTGGCGATCCATTTTGGAACGCAGCTGGCGCATCCCGCAGTGGTCTGCAATGACTGGCTCATCGAATGGCCGCCCGGCAAGATCGTCGGCTATGACGACGAGGATACGGTGGGCGTTGATGCGCATTGCGACCTGCCGTTCCGGCTGCGCGTCGCGATGCTCGGCAGCTTTGGAATCAGTGCCTCGATCGATCGCTGGCCGGAAGCCGATCTTGTTGTCGCGGCCGAGCACGTCACGCTCTACCGCGAAAAGCTGCGGTCGATAATCCACCATGGCGATCAGTATTTCTTGACGCCGCCCCCGCCGGCAGACGGAAACGACGCTTGGGCTGCGATCTGGTATGTCGCGAAGGACGGCCTGAACGGGGTTCTGTTTGCTTTCCGGCTGGGGAGCGTTGGAACCTCCCGCATCTTTGCGCTGCCTGGCCTGGTTTCGGAGAAAGGCTACCGAGCGAGCCTATTCTCCGCCGGGAGCATGGCAGACACCACCGGGGAAGCGTTGGCGCGAGGGCTCGCTATTACTGTCCCCCGCCAATTTCAATCCGAGCTCGTCCTGGTGGAGGCGCGCTAGTTACTCAAGCGTGCGGCCCCCTCCCCTACTCGCGGGCGAAGGGATTGGGGTCGCTCTCTCCAGCCTCGGCGAACATCTCACGCCACGGAGGGCCCGCCCTACCCGGAAGACGCGCGGCCTCGCTCCCAATAGCCGGCCGCCGCAGGAAACACGGGGCGGGAACGCGTCGCCTGCGGCGTGCCGTCCAACGTGTCCGCGGCCGCCCGCCAGACGGCGTAGTGCGGCGCTGCCCGATGCGCCTCCAGCGCCGCCTCGTCCTTGTAGACTTCGAAAAAGTAATAGACGTTCTCGTCCTGCTCGTCCTGCAGAACGTTGAAGCGCATGCAGCCCGGCTCATCCCGTTCGGAGCCGAGGGCATCCACCTCGATCGCTTTGAGGAAGCGCTCGCGCTCCCCAGGCTTCACCCGGACTTTCACCCACAATGCCAACATGCCGCATCCCCTTCCAACGGCGGGTCCCAACAGTACTTTACGCCAAAGATGGAGCCGGCGTCAGCCGTAAACGGCCGCGCTCGGATACGCATCTCGAGGAATAGTAGCCGGGCGATCGCAAGAGTGAGCTAGCTCACACTTCAGTCCGCGGGCCTTAACTAGGCTGGCGAGCACAAGGGGGAAGGGAGAGAGGAGCCGAGGAGCTCATGATCGAAATCATCCTCATTCAGGCCATCGCCGGTACTGTCATCGTCGCATCGGTCGGGATTGCTGCCGCTCTTGCGTGGCGAGTTCATCATCGCCGCGAAAATCGGGGGACGCAGCCCTCGCAGGCAGCTTTAGGCGACCGCAATAACGTCTCGTAACCCTTAGCTGGCCTTATTCCTGGTCGGCAGGGCCCGTTCAGGGTCGTGCCGAGGCGTAGGGATTGACGTCACAGTTGCCAGGCTTAGCGCGCTGGCCCATCATCGCCGCCTGTCCGGCCAAGACGGATTGCGCCATGAGCCTTTCTCCGAACCTGCCGCCCGACAAGCAGCGCGAGATGCTGCGCCGAATGCTGACCATCCGCCGCTTTGAGGAAGGCGCCTCGGCCGACTACCTAGCCGGCAAGATCTACGGCGTCGTGCACTGCTACATCGGCGAGGAGGCGGTCGCGGTCGGCGTCTGCACGGCGCTCGACCGCGGCGACCGGATCATCTCGACGCATCGCGGCCACGGCCACTGCATCGCCAAGGGCGCCGACCTCAACCGCATGATGGCCGAGCTCTACGGCCGGCAGACCGGCTATTGCAAGGGCAAGGGCGGCTCGATGCACATCGCCGATTTCGCCATCGGCATGCTCGGCGCCAATGGGATCGTCGCGGGCGGGATCGCGATCGTCACCGGCGCCGGCCTTGCGGCGCAGATGGAAGGCAAGGGCGGTGTCGCTGTCTCATTCTTCGGGGATGGCGCATCGAATGCCGGGCCCTTTCACGAGTGCCTCAACATTGCGGCGACCTGGAAGTTGCCGATGCTCTACGTGTGCGAAAACAACATGTATGCGGCGCAAACCCCGGCTGCGGCGACGCATGCGCTGAGCGATGTAGCGGCGCGGGCCGCCGGCTACGGCATTCCCGGGGTCGTGGTCGACGGCAACGACATCTTCGCGGTTTATCAAGCGGCGAACCGCGCCGTCGATCGGGCGCGGTCGGGCGGCGGCCCGAGTTTGATCGAGTGCAAGACCTACCGCTGGCGCTCCCATACCGAGCGCCGAGGGCAGCCCGACCCCCGCGACCCCGCCGAGATCGAGGCGTGGAGAGGCAAGGACCCGATCGCGCGGCTCGAGCGGCAGCTGAGGGAACAGGGTCACTTGGACGGCGCCGGGATGGAAGCCATCGAGCGCGAGGTCATGACCGCGCTCGAAACCGCCGTCGCCTTTGCCGAGGCGAGCCCCTTTCCGTTGCCCGAGCAGGCCACCGAAGACGCATTTGCGGCCTGATAAAAATGAAACCTTTGACGCAAAGGACGCGGAGGGTTCGCTGAGGACGCGACGGCGACAGAAACACTTCGCGACCTTCGCGTATCCTTTGCGGCCTGCATTAAAGGGTTCTCTTTTTCTTTTTCGCCTTCGGCGAGGAGCGAGAGATGCGAGAGCTGACCTATAACGAGGCCGCCGTCGAGGCCGTCGCGGAGGAGATGCGGCGCGACCCCAAGATCTTTTACATGTCGACCGACCCGATCGGACCACTGCTCCGCGAATTTGGCGACCAGCGGATCAAGGCGACGCCGATTACCGAGGCGGCGCTGACCGGCATGGCGATCGGCGCCGCCGGCTGCGGCTTCCGCCCGATCGTGGATTGGCGGCAAGTGACGTTTTG
The DNA here is from genome assembly GCA_045802495.1 of Allostellaceae bacterium. Classification (GTDB taxonomy): domain Bacteria; phylum Pseudomonadota; class Alphaproteobacteria; order ATCC43930; family CGMCC-115725; genus AP-15. The sequence goes on from JBJMQW010000508.1 coordinate 8,431, forward strand.
CTTTGTCGCGATGGATCAGATCGTCAATCAGGCCGCGAAGATCCATTACATGTTCGGCGGCCAGGTGGCGTTCCCGATCCTCTATAGGGCTTCCGTCGGGGGCGGCGGCCAAGTCGCGGCGCAGCACTCGCAATCGCCCTATTCGATGTTCATGAATGTGGCGGGCCTGAAGATGTTCCTGCCGTCGACGCCCTACGACATCAAAGGGCTGTTGAAGACGGCGATCCGCGACAACAACCCCGTGATCTCGTTCGAGTCGGGCCGGCTGATGGCGCGCAAAGGTCCGGTGCCGGACGAGGATTACGCGATCCCGCTCGGCAAGGCTGACGTCAAACGCGAGGGCGGTGACGTGACGGTCGTCGCTCTCGCCTGGCTCGTCCACGAGGCTTTGGCGGCGGCCGAAGAGCTTGCCAAGGAGGGGATCTCGGTAGAGGTCGTCGACCCGCGCACGCTGGTGCCGCTGGATACGCAGACGATCCGCAATTCGGTGCAGAAGACCGGGCGCCTCGTCATTGCCGACGAGGCTGGGCCGACGGCGGGCTTCTCGGCGGAAGTCGCCGCGATTGCCACCGAGGATATGGCGACATTTGCGCAGCTGAAAGCCCCGGTGAAGCGGGTTTGTGCGTTGCCGGTGCCGATACCCTACAGTCCGATACTCGAGAGTCACGTGTTCCCGGACCGCCAACGGATCATGGCCGGGATTCGAGAGGTGTTCCGAGCACGAAGGCCCGCCGAGGCGGCGTGACGGCCTCACCCTCACCCGCCTCGCTGCGCTCGTCACCCTCTCCCGCACCGCGCAGGGCTGTCCGGGGAAACTCAGGCATAGCTGAAGCTCAGCTG
>JBJMQW010000509.1:0-2314 GCA_045802495.1 Allostellaceae bacterium
CCGCCATTGCCGCAATCACGCAGCTCAACCGGTGCAGATTGCAAAGGCCCGTCAGTTCCGCTTCTGTGCAGGTTTTCGGACGCCGGCAGTGGCGAAGCCTCCACATGCTCGGGCGGCCGGCGTCTGAAAAGCGCCAAGGCACGAAATCGCGGAAAGTAGGGGCACGGTCGGTGCCGCGGGCTCTATGGAGATTTGGCCGCGGCGTCAGGTTGGACGAGGTTGGATCAAGCCATCGCCCAGTCGCTTTGCATGGCGGGATGGGTGTGTGGGTGACGGGCTGGCGAGCACAGCGGGCGCTGCTGGACGGGGTTGGCGATGCGAATCCGGGCCGATTTATTGACCTGCAGTAAGCGGGAACTGTGCTGGCCGAGAGCCGGCCAGAGGCGAACATCACTGGGCTGGCGGGTCGGTGCTGATGGCATCATGAGGTGTCGATTCTGATCGCTGCTGTAGCGGGCGCGGGGCGGTGTTTCGGCTGGCAGCCGCGCGCGAAGGTCTCGATGATGATCATGCGGCCGCCGCAGCAGCGGCACGGACGCGGCAGCACGCGGAGTTCGTCGTCGGCTGCGGTCGCGGATGTCTCGGCCGGTTTCGGGCGGGACGGGACGGCGAGCAACTCGCGCGCCCGTGCGATATTGGCGGCGCGATTGCCATTGGCGAATAATCCGTAGTGGCGGATGCGGTGGAAGCCCTTGGGCAGCACGTGCGTCAGGAAGCGGCGAATGAACTCGTGGGTTGGCAGCGTCATGGTCTTGTACCGGTCAGGCCCGTCGATCCGGTAATCCTTCCACTTGAACGTGACGCCGATGTCGTCGGCTGAGATCAGCCGGCGATTGGAGACCGCGACCCGGTGAGTGTAGCGCGCCAGGTAGGCGAGCACGGCCTGCGGTCCGGCGAACGGCTTCTTGGCATAGACCACCCACTCGGCCTTGCGCAGCGGTGCGAGGAAGGCAGCGAATGCTCGCGGCTCGGCGAGGGCGGCGTGGTCGCCGAAGAACGCGAGGTGTCCAACCTGGTGGGCCGCGAGGAGCTTGCCCAGCAACAATCGGCGGAACAAGCGCGAGAGAACCCGCACTGGCAGAAAGAACCTCGGGCGGCAGGACACCCAGCGCGTACCATCAAGGGAGATGCCGCCGCCCGGCACGATCATGTGCACGTGCGGATGATGCGTCATCGCCGAGCCCCAAGTGTGGAGCACCGAGGTAATGCCAATCTTGGCGCCAAGTCGCTTGGGATCGGCGGCGATCGTCAGGGTGGCTTCGGCCGCCGCCGTGAACAGCAGACCATAGATCGCGGCTTTGTTCTGGTAGGCGATGTCGGCGATCGGACCCGGCAGCGTGAAGACGAGGTGGAAGTAGCCGACAGGGAGCAGTTCGGCCTCACGCTCGGCGAGCCACTCCTTGGCGGCGGCGCCCTGACACTTGGGGCAATGCCGGTTGCGGCAGCTATTGTAGGCAATGATAGTTTGGGCGCAGTTCTCGCAGCGCGCGACATGGCCGCCGAGCGCAACTGTGCGGCAGCGCGCGATGGCCGACATCACCTTCAGCTGGTCGAGGCTGACGTGTCCGGCGTTGGCGCTGCGCCACGCCGCCCCGTGGTCGCGGAAGATATCCGCAACCTCTAACGCTGGACGGAGCACCGCCGCGGGCGGCTACGCCGGCGACGAAGCTTTCCGGCTCTTTCTGGGTTTCTTGCGCGGCTGTGACAGCAGGTCGAGCGGGCTCTCGACGCCGGCGATCATGCCGGTGGCGACCCGCGTGTAGCGCGCCGTCGTCTCCAATTTGTCGTGACCCAGCAGCGCCTGGATAATTCTAATATCGGTGCCGCGCTCGAGCAGGTGGGTCGCGAAGCTGTGGCGCAACGCGTGCAGCGTCACGACCTTCTTGATTCCTGCGGCATCGGCCGCTTCGTGAAACAGCCGGCTCAACTGGCGGGTGGTCATCGGCTTACCGCGCCTGTTGCCGGGAAACAGCCAGCGTTCCCCCATAGGGGTTCCGGCATCGTAACGCGAGCGGCGCGCCTTCCACCATTGGCGCAACAGACCGAGCGTCTCCGGCGACAGCATGACATTGCGGTCCTTGCGGCCTTTGGACTGCTCGACCCGAATAATCTTTTGCGCGCTGTCGATATGCTTGACCTTGAGCCTGACCACCTCGCTGGCGCGCAGGCCGCTGCCGTAGCCGAGGCTGAGCAAGGTGCGGACCTTGAGGTTGCTGGCGACGGCGAGCAGGCGACGCGTCTCGTCCGGGCTCATTACCAGCGGGATCTTCTGCGGCTCACGGATGTGATAGATCTCGGCGGCAAGATCCAGTCG
>JBJMQW010000510.1:0-4889 GCA_045802495.1 Allostellaceae bacterium
AGATCGTAACGACCGAGCCGACGATAGTCCTGCAAGCGCTCGACCCCTCGATCATCAAGAGCCTCAATACGCAGGAAGGTGAGCGCGTCAAAGGCGGTCAGCTCTTGGCCACCCTCGATCCCACCTTTGCGGCTGCCGATGTCGAGGCGGCGACGCTGCAGATCGAAAGCCTCGACGCGCAGATCGCGCGCGCCGAGGCAGAGCTCGCAAGCCGCGAGTTCAATCGGCCTTTGGGCTCGACGCCCGAAGCCGCTTATTTGGCGCTTCAGAGAGTTTACTACTTGCAACGCAAAGGCCAGTTCGAAGCGCAGCTGCATGCCTATGACGAGCAGATCGCGCAGAACAAGGCGACAATTCGCAAGCTCAATGACGACCTCGCCCATTACGGCGACCGGGTCAAGATTTCGCAAGAGGTAGAGAATATGCGGGCGAGCCTGGCGGCCAGCCAGGTCGGCAGCCGTCTCAATCTGCTAACCGCTACCGATCAGCGCCTCGAGGTGCTGCGAAATCTGGATTTCGATCGCAACGCATTGGCCGAAAATCAGCACCAGCTCGCTTCGACGATTGCCAATCGCGACGCTTTCGTCGAGCAGTGGAAGGCGCAAGTCAGCCAAGAGCTGGTGACGGCACGAAATACTCGCGACACGACGCGACAGCAGCTCGCCAAGGCGACGAAGCACAAGGATCTGGTGCGTCTGGAGGCCCCGGAGGACGCCGTCGTGTTGAAATTGGCGAAGCTGTCGGTCGGGTCGGTTCTCAAAGAGGCGGACCCGTTCATTTCGCTGGCCCCGCTGAAGTCGCCGGTCGAGGCTGAAGTGCACATTGCCGTGCGCGATGTCGGATTTGTTCGTCCGGGCGACAGCACCACGTTGAAGTTGGACCCGTTCAATTTTATCGAGCACGGCACGGCATCGGGCAACGTTCGCTGGATCAGCGAAGGCGCCTTTTCGCAGGACGATAACGGCAATGTCGTCGAACCCTATTATAAAGCGCGCATCGCACTGACAGAGGTCAAGCTGACCGCGGTGCCGGACAGTTTCCGACTGGTGCCGGGGATGACCTTGACCGCCGACATAAATGTCGGGTCGCGCTCCGCCTTCATGTACGTGCTGAAGGGCGTGATCCGCAGCGCCAACGAGGCGATGCGCGAGCCGTGATCGGGTCTTCCCGGCAGTTGACACGCTCGGCAAATCGCGGCGCCGAAGCCTATGATCGAGGCGATTACACCGCCGCCTTAAAGGAATGGTCCGCAGCGGCAGCGGACAATGATCCCGACGCGCTGTACCGGTTGGGACTGCTCTATGCCCAAGGGCATGGTGTCCTCGCCAACCTTGCCGATGCGGCTGCCTATTTCCGGCGAGCAGCGCAGCGGGGACATGCCGAGGCACAGCATCAGCTCAGCCTTCTGCATCTGAACTCCTATCTTGCCAAGCGCTCAACGAGTGCAGCGCAGTGGCACCGAGCCGCTGCCGAGCGCGACCCCGTGTCCGCCGAGCGCAACCGCGAGCTGCTCTTTCCGAACGGCTTCGAAGTGCTGCAAGATCTTACCGAAGCGCTGCGTTGGGCCTGCGCCGCCGCCGAGCAGGGGGTGGCGGATGCGCAGGCCAATACCGCCCTGATCTATGCGCGCGGCCTCGGCTGTGAAGGCGATTTTCACAAAGCCCGGCATTGGTACGAGCTCGCCGCGGCGCAGGGCAGCGCGGCCGGAGAGCTCGGCCTCGGCATCCTTTACGCCAATGGCCAAGGCGTCGAGATCGATCTCGCGACGGCTGCAGGCTGGTACCAAAAGGCCGCCGAGAAGGGCAATGACGCAGCCCAGTTGGCGCTCGGGTTAATGCACCTCTCCGGTCAAGGGGTCGATCGTGACACCCAGAAAGCGGCAGAGTGGTTTGCAAAGGCCGCCGCGAGCGGCAACTCGCGGGCGCAATACAATCTGGCGCTGCTCGCGCTGACAGGCGACGGACTGCCGCGCGACGAGCTTGCCGCCGAAACCTCGCTCCGTCAGGCTGCCCGGCAAGGCCATGTGCCGGCGATGGTGCGCCTCGCGCAATTCTATGAAAGCGATCGGGCCCTGGTGCCGAACAAGATCGAGGCAGCGAAATGGTATCGCGCGGCTGCCGAAGCGGGCGACGCCGAGGCTCAATTCGGCATCGCCCGGCTCTATGCCCGCGGAGAGGGGGTTCCGCAGGAATTCGGCGAAGCCGCCAGATGGTTCCAAAAGGCGGCCGAGCAAGGAATTGCGGCGGCGCAGGTCAATATCGCAGCCTTTCGTTTGCAAGGAACTGGCGGCGCGCGCAACGCAGAAGAGGCGGCGCGCTGGTATAGGCTAGCGGCCGACCAGGGTGAGCCCGTTGCTCAGCTGCGTCTCGGACATCTCTATCTCGCCGGCAATGGAGTGCCCCGGGATCCAGAAGCGGGCGTAATGTGGCTGAGCCGCGCGGCCGGGAGTGGCAATCCGGAAGCGCAGACGGCTCTCGGCGTGCTCTACGCGCAAGGAAAAGAAATAGGTCGTGATCTCGCGCAGGCCGAGGGATTGCTTCGACAAGCCGCGGAGGCGGGCTATGCGCCGGCTCTCGTCCAGCTCGGGCACCTCTATGCGCAAGGCCATCTCGCCGAGGCCGAAGAGGGCGCCGCGGCTCGCTGCTATCGCGCTGCCGCGGAGACGGGATACATCGAGGCGCAGCTCTTACTCGCGTGGGATCTATTGAACGGCCGGGGTGTGGCGCGCGATAGCGCCGCGGCGGCGCTGTGGTTCCGCCGCGCCGCCGACCAGAATGACGCGAGCGCCCAGTTTCAGCTGGCGGCAATGTACTGCACCGGCACCGGCGTGATCCGCAATCTCGAGGAGGGAGTTCGCTGGTACCGCCGCGCGGCCGAGCAGGGCGACCGCGTCGCGCAGTATAACCTTGCCGTGATGTCGTTGAAGGGCCAGGGCGTGCAGCAAGATGCCGAGGCCGCCTTCCGGTGGTGTTCGGCGGCAGCCGAGCAGGGATTGCCGGAAGCGCAGCTTCAGCTCGGGGATCTTTGCGGGACAGGCTCGGGGACGCCGCAAGACCGAGCGGCCGCCCGCTTCTGGTACGAGAAGGCTTCGGCGCAAGGCAACCAGGCGGCGGCAGGGCGGCTCCAGGCCTTGCAGGCAGCCGAGCTGGGAAAAACGCCTAATCCGACACCCGGGGATCGCGCCGGGATGCGACCAGGCGGCTGACATCGAGCTGGTCTGCGCCGTTCGAGGCCTCGGCGAAATGCACACATCGCGGGTTCACCAGTGAAGCCGGGTTAAAAATCCCAGCATCAGGACCAACCCGACCAGCCACACCGCCTCGAGCAGCACCCAAACGACAATCTTCCACTTCCCGTCGTCCTGCTGAGCGGCAAGACGGCGCATCTCGGCCTGGATCTCGCGGTTCCATTCCCGGGCAATACGTTTGCTGTCGCGCTCCATCGACGCTTCCCGTTCCGGAGGCCAGCCGACCAGCGGAAAGCGACATCATATCACAGAGTGCCGCCAAAAGCCCGCTCCAGGAGGAAGAACGGGTAGAAGAGCGCACGCTCATTTTCAACTGGATAACCTCCGATTGGGGGGTGACTTCGACCCCCAACGTCTGATTACTCTTTGTTAACGAACCTTAACCGGCTCCGCGCCGGCACGACGAAACTTTCGGCTTTTGCGGCCGTCAACTGGGGGAAATCGAATGCGATCGAGGGGGATCTCGTGCCTCGTTTGGGGCATGTGTCTTATTGCGATTCTTTTAGTTTCGACCAAGCCGTCCCCAGCCGCCAATTGTGTGCTCTACGTCCGCGGCGAAACCGGGATCGAGCTCTACGGCGCTGCCGGCGGGTGGTGGAACCAGGCGGAAGGACGTTATGCACGCGGGCACTTGCCCAGGGTCGGCGCGATTCTGGTGTTTAAGAGAACCGGGCACATGCCCTCAGGACACGTCGCTCTCGTGACCAAAGTCGTCGGCGCACATGAAATCTGGGTCGACCACGCGAACTGGTATCACGGTCGGGTGAGCCGCGGGGTGCCGGTGATCGATACGTCGCCGAACCATGATTGGACGAGTGTCGCGGTCATGGAGCTGCACGCGGGCAAGTTTGGCCGCGACAACCCGTCCTTCGGCTTTATCTATCCGGCCACGGCATCGCCCGAGCCGGCTGACCTCATCCATTTCGCCGTCGCTACCGAAGATTTGGACGACGACGCTTCCCCGCCGGCAGTTCAAGGGAATCGTCACCACCATCGCCGCCGCTAGTGCTCAGAACCATTCAGACGATTCAGCAGATGCCCCCTTCTCGCTGTCCCGTGGGCCTTCAGCCCACGGACTTGATCCGTGGGGAAAGCCGGGATCCACTTCCGCCGTGGGCACCGGCTTTCGCCGGTGAAGCGGGATTGAGCGAGGTGCTTGGTTGCTTGGTGAATCGTATGAATGACCCTGAAGACTAGTCGGCCTCACCTCGCCTTCGGCCGATTGACAGGCGCGGCGAGTACGGGGGTATGGTGACCCGGACCCGTTGGGAGCGAGGGAAGCATGCCGTCACGCAACACCGATCCGGCGCTGTTGCCGGCCCATGCCATGTCGGCCGCGATTGGCGCCGGTCGGCTCTCGCCGGTCGAAATCGTCGAGGCCGCGCTCGCCCGGATCGCTGCGGCTGACGGAAAGCTGCATGCATTTGTCGAGGTCTACGATAAGGAAGCGCGACTCGCCGCCGAGGCGGCGGACAAGGCGATCCGGTCCGGCCACAGGATCGGCCCGCTGCACGGCATCCCGATCGCGCTCAAAGATCTGATCGAGATTGAAGGGCGGGTCACGACCGGCGGCTCGCAGGTCTGGCGCGACCGTCGCTCGGCCTATACGGCGACTTTGGCCCAGCGCCTGATCGCGGCGGGG
>JBJMQW010000511.1:0-7064 GCA_045802495.1 Allostellaceae bacterium
GCTGCTGGCGAATGGTGACCGCTGGGAGGCCGAGATCGCCAAGAACCTGGCCCTCGATGCGCCCTATCGGTGAAATGCGGCGGTGCGCCGCTGTCACGCTCGGCGGGGTGCGTAAGGGACGCCGATGATCGTCCAAGCGATCCTGTTCTACCTCTTCGCAGCGGTGGCAATCGCGTCCGGAGTGCTCGTCGTGTCCGCGCGCAATCCGGTGCACTCGGTGCTGTTTCTGATCCTCGCTTTCTTCAATGCTGCCGGCCTGTTTATTCTGATCGGCGCCGAGTTTTTGGCGATGATCTTGGTGATCGTCTATGTCGGGGCAGTGGCAGTCTTGTTTCTCTTCGTCGTAATGATGCTCAACATCGACTTTCTGGAGCTGCGCAGCGGCTTTGTCGGTTACCTACCGGTTGGCGCTCTCGTCGGGCTCATACTACTGGCCGAACTCATCCTGGTCGCCGGCAGCTGGCTCGCTGCCCCGGGCGCGCCGAGCCCAGGGGTTACATCTGCCACTGGCGGCATCGCCCTGACCAATACTCGCGCTCTCGGCAACATTCTCTATACACGCTATCTTTTCGCGTTTCAGGCAGCCGGACTGATTCTGCTTGTCGCGATGGTCGGGGCGATCGTCCTGACCTTGCGCCATCGCGCCGATGTGCGCCGCCAATCGATCTCGGCACAGCTCGCGCGCACCCGCGCCCAATCGGTCGAAATCGTCAAGGTTCCCGTGGGCAGCGGCGGCTGATGGCGATAGGTCTTTCCCATTATCTGACGGTTGCCGCCATCCTCTTTACGCTCGGCATCTTCGGCATCTTCCTCAACCGCAAGAACGTGATCATCATGCTGATGTCGATCGAGCTGATGCTGCTCGCGGTCAGCATTAATTTCGTCGCCTTCTCGGTCTTTCTGGACAATCTGGTCGGCCAGGCCTTCGCGATGTTTGTGTTGACCGTCGCGGCGGCGGAAGCGGCGATCGGTCTCGCCATCCTCGTCGTCTATTTCCGCAACCGCGGCACTATCCGGGTCGAGGACATCAACATGATGAAAGGATGAGAATGAGGCGCGGATCGGTGGGTAGAGCTTGGCGATGACGGTCCCGGGGGTTGGGACGCTGGCCGCGGCGGTTGTCTTCCTGCCGCTTCTGGCTGCGGTGATCGCCGGCTGCTTCGGGCGGGCGATCGGGGACCGTGGCTCGCAGCTCGTCACCTGCGGCGCCCTCCTGCTGTCGGCGGTGCTGGGCATCCTTCTGTTCCGCGACATCCTTTCCACCGAGGAAGTGCGCGTCATTCCACTGGCGAACTGGATTGTCGCCGGTGGCGTCGACGTCGTCTGGTCGCTCCGGCTCGACACTCTAAGCGGTGTGATGATTGTCGTCGTGACCGTCGTCTCGTCGATGGTTCACGTCTATTCAATTGGGTACATGGCAGAGGATCCGTCGATCCCGCGCTTCATGGCCTATATGAGCCTGTTTACCTTTTTTATGCTGTCGTTGGTCACGGCTGATAATTTCGTGCAGCTGTTTTTCGGCTGGGAGGGCGTCGGCTTGATGTCCTACCTGCTCGTCGGCTTCTGGTACGACCGCCCATCGGCAAATGCCGCCGCAATCAAGGCGTTCCTGGTCAATCGGGTGGGTGATTTTGGCTTCTCCCTCGGCATTTTCGCGGTCTTTGTAATCTTCGGCTCCCTCGATTTCGGCACCGTCTTTGGAGCTGCGCCCAGGCTCGTCGGCACAACCATCGAATTTCTCGGCTGGCAGGTCGATTCACTGACTCTCGCCTGCATTCTTTTGTTCATCGGCGCCATGGGAAAATCGGCGCAGATCCCGCTGCACACTTGGTTGCCCGACGCGATGGAGGGTCCGACCCCGGTCTCGGCCCTGATCCACGCGGCCACGATGGTCACGGCGGGAGTGTTCATGGTCGCCCGCCTATCGCCGCTATTCGAGTACGCCCCGACCGCACTTGCCGTCGTCGGGATTATTGGCGGCACGACGGCGATATTCGCGGCAAGCATCGGCATGGTGCAGCCCGACATCAAGAAAGTAGTCGCCTATTCGACCTGCAGCCAACTCGGCTACATGTTCGCCGCCGCCGGGGTCTCGGCCTATGGCGCGGCGATTTTCCACTTGTTCACGCACGCCTTCTTCAAGGGATTGCTGTTCCTTTGCTGCGGCTCGGTGATCCATGCAATGGGCGGTGAGCAGGACATGCGCCGGATGGGGGGGCTTTGGCGAAAGGTTCCGATCACCTATGTGACGATGTGGATCGGCGCGCTGTCGCTGAGCGCGCTTCCGTTCTTCTCCGGCTACTACTCGAAGGACACCATTCTCGAGGCGGCCTGGGGATCAGGGACCGCGGTCGGCCGCTATGCCTGGGTGCTCGGAACCGTGGCGGCTTTTATGACTGCCTTTTACATCTCCCGTGTGATGTTCATGGCCTTCCATGGTGAACCGCGCGCCGACGTGGAAACGATGCATCACGCTCATGAGAGCCCGTGGGTCATGCTGATCCCGTTGATCGTCCTCGCGATCGGCGCGACTTTCTTTGGTTTCCTCGGCTTTGATTTCTTTGTCGGCGACGAACGCACAGAATTTTGGAAGAGTTCGATCCTGGTTCTGCCCCAATATGATTCACTGGCGGCGGCGGAAAGTGTCCCGGCGGTCGTTCGCTACATGCCGCTTATCTTCGCGTTGGTCGGCATCTCGATTGCCTATATCCTCTACATTGCAGCTCCACAGCTCCCGGCGCGTCTCGCCACACAATTCCGCGCCACGTATCTCTTCCTGCTGAACAAATGGTATTTCGACGAACTCTACGACTGGGTGTTCGTGCGGACCGCGTTCGTGCTCGGCGACGGGCTGTGGAAATCGGGCGACGGCGCCGTAATCGACGGGCTCGGGCCAGACGGGGTCGCGGCGGTAACCCGCGATTTGGCGCGGCAGGCGAGCCGCTTGCAGACCGGCTATCTCTACCACTACGCCTTTGCAATGATGATCGGCCTCGTCGCGATCGTCACCTGGTACTTGTTCCCGCGATGATCGAGGGAATGACGATCCCCCCACGCACGCATTGCCCCTCTGCCGCATTGCGGAAGAGGGGCTTGTCGGGAGGCCGGAGGTGAGCCACTGGCCCCTGCTGTCGCTGGTCACATTCTTGCCGCTCGTCGGCACTGCTTTCATTTTGATGGCGCGCGGCGAGGAAGCCATCGTCGCGCGCAATGCGCGGTTCATCGCCTTGTGGACGTCGCTGATCAACTTTGTGCTGTCCCTGCTTTTGTGGTTCCAGTTCGACCCCAACACCGCCGATTTCCAGTTTGTCGAACACACGAGCTGGGTCACCTTGGGCGGCTTCGAATTTACCTATCACATGGGGATCGATGGGATTTCGCTGTTCTTTATTCTGCTGTCGACCCTCCTGACGTTCCTCTCCGTCATTTCTGCTTGGGAGGTGATCCAATACCGCGTCAAGGAATTCATGGTCGCTTTTCTCGTCCTCGAGACGCTGATGGTCGGTATATTTTGCGCGCTGGACTTTGTTCTTTTTTACGTATTTTTTGAGGGCGTGCTGATACCGATGTTTCTGATCATCGGGGTATGGGGTGGGTCCAATCGCATTTATTCGGCGTTCAAATTTTTTCTCTATACGCTGCTCGGCTCTGTCTTGATGCTGCTGGCCATACTTGCCGTGTATTTCGAGACCGGCACGACCGATATCGTCGTCGCTTTGACTCACCAATTCCCCAGCGGCCTGCAGAAATGGCTGTGGCTGGCCTTCTTCGCCTCATTCGCCGTCAAAGTCCCGATGTGGCCGGTCCACACTTGGTTGCCTGACGCGCATGTCGAGGCGCCGACGGCGGGCTCGGTTATTCTGGCTGGTATCCTGCTAAAGCTTGGCGGCTATGGCTTTGTCCGCTTCTCCTTGCCGATGTTTCCGCTTGCCTCGGCTTACTTCACCCCGCTGATCTTCACGCTCAGCGCCATCGCCGTCATCTACACATCGCTCGTGGCATTGGCGCAGCCCGATATGAAAAAGCTGATCGCCTATTCCTCGATCGCCCATATGGGCTTTGTCACGATGGGCACGTTTGCGGTGACCAGCGAGGCCGTGCAAGGCGCGATCATCCAGATGCTGAGCCACGGGCTGGTCTCGGCGGCGCTCTTCCTCTGCGTCGGGGTCCTTTACGACCGGTTGCACACGCATGAGATCGCGAGATTTGGTGGGCTTGTCCAACGCATGCCCGCCTATGCCTTCGTCTTCATGGCATTTACCCTGGCCGCCGTCGGATTGCCCGGGACGAGCGGTTTCGTCGGCGAGTTCCTGATCCTGCTCGGCACGTTCAAGGTCAACACGCTGGTGACCACCCTCGCGGCGACCGCCTTGTTCCTCGGCCCCGCCTATATGCTCTATCTTTACCGACGAGTTATTTTCGGCACGATCACGCGCGCCGATCTGCGCGGTATTCTCGATCTGAACCTCCGCGAAAAGCTGATGTTTGCGCCATTGCTTGCGATCGTGCTGTGGATGGGCGTGTATCCGAGCTCGTTCCTGCGACCTATCCAGGCCTCCGTCGACCATCTCGTGAAGCAGGTGAACGCTGCGGCGGATGCTGCGGGTGTGCGCCGCGCCAGCCTCGAATAGACGCGACTGATGCTCGAAGTTGACCTTCCTGTCCTTGCGCCGGCGTTACCCGAAATGGTGTTGGCCGGGGCGGCGATGGTGCTGCTGATCGTCGGGGCGCTGCGCGGCGAGGCCTCAGCAAGGCTCGTCTCTTGGCTCTCGATCGCTGCGCTGATTGTCGTCTTCCTTCTGATCGAGCTTGGTGGAGGCGAAAGCCGCATCGGGTTCTACGGTATGTTCATGGCCGACGCGTTCGCCCGGTTCATGAAGGCGCTGGTGCTGATCGGCTCGGCCGTCACGATCCTGATCGCGATGCGCTACAACGAGGAGCACGGGATCGCCCGGTTCGAGTTCCCGGTTCTGGTCTTGCTGGCGACGACCGGGATGATGGTGATGGTCTCGGCCAACGATCTGATCACCCTCTATGTCGGCCTCGAACTCCAAAACTTGGCCCTGTATGTCGTCGCCAGCTTCAACCGCGACTCGGTGCGTTCAAGCGAGGCCGGCCTCAAATATTTTGTCCTCGGAGCGCTATCGTCAGGGATGCTTCTGTACGGCGCCTCGCTGATTTACGGGTTTACGGGCACGACGGCTTTTGCCGATCTCGCGGCGCTCGCGACCGGCGGCACGATACCCACGGGCTGCATCATCGGCTTGGTCTTCGTTGTCGTGGGGCTCGCCTTCAAGGTATCGGCTGTGCCGTTCCACATGTGGACGCCGGACGTCTATGAGGGTTCGCCGACGCCGGTTACCGCGTTTTTTGCCGTTGCACCCAAAATCGCTGCACTCGCACTGTTCGTTCGCTTCATGATCGAACCGTTCGGTTCCTTGGTCGGCGAATGGCGTCAGATCATCATTTTTCTTTCGATCGCCTCGATGGTGTTCGGTGCCGTCGCGGCAATCGCGCAGGAAAACGTAAAGCGGCTGATGGCCTACAGCTCGATCGGCCATGTCGGCTATGCGCTGATCGGCCTCGCGGCCGGGACCGCGAGCGGAATTCGCGGCGTGCTCGTCTATATGGCCATCTACCTCTTCATGACGGTTGGCACCTGGGCGGTCATCCTGTGCATGCGTCGCGATGGACGAATGGTCGAAGGCATATCCGATCTTGCCGGACTGTCTCGTTCGCAGCCGGGCCTCGCTCTGGCGCTCGGAATATTCATGTTCGCGCTGAGCGGGATCCCGCCGACGGCCGGCCTTTTCGCGAAACTCTACGTTTTCCTCGCGGCTATCGACGCAAAGCTCACCGGGCTCGCGGTCATCGGCGTTGTGACCAGCGTCGTCTCCGCCTTCTATTATCTGCGTGTCGTCAAGGTAATGTATTTCGACGAGCCGGCGCCGGGCTTTGATCATCCGATTAGCGCCGAGCTCAAAGGCGTGGTTTTTGTCACGGCGGTGGTGACGCTGTTTTTCTTTGTCCTGCCGGGACCGGTAATGGGCGCTGCGGAAACCGCGGCGGCCGCCCTTTTTACCCAATGATACAGTCGCTGCCGGTATTGCCAGCAGGCTATCGGCTCGTTTTCCACGCCTCGATCGGCAGCACCAATGACGAGGCCAAACGTCTCGCCCGTGACGGCGCCGCGGAGGGAACCCTGGTGTGGGCGCTCGAGCAAACGGCCGGCCGCGGACGTCGCGGGCGGGCGTGGGTGTCGCCGCGCGGCAACCTCTACGCTTCCGCCGTCATGCGCCCTAACTGCCCGGCAAACAGGGCCGCGCAGCTCGGCTTTGTCGCCGCTCTTGCGATCGGTGACGGGCTGGCCTCACTGTTTCCGCGACTCGACAATCTCTCGTACAAATGGCCGAACGATGTGCTGGTAAGCGGACGAAAGATTGCCGGGATCTTGCTCGAATCGGAGACATCCGCGCTCGAGGACGTGGCGTTTGTCGTCGTCGGGGTCGGAATCAACCTCGTAACGTCGCCTCGGAACATGGAGTTTCCCGCCACATCGATCATGGAAGAAGATTTGGGTGAAGTCGCGCCGGCGGTTATGCTGGAAGCATTCACCCGGCACCTCCAATTCTGGGTAGAACGCTGGCGTGAGTGCGGTTTTGGCCCCGTGCGCACCGCGTGGCGGGCCGCAGCGGCTCCATGCGGTGAACCGATCCGGGTCCGTCTGGGCGTCACGAGCTTGCACGGCCGCTTCCTCGGTATAGATGAGGAGGGAGCGCTGATACTGGAGGCTGAGGGCCGGCGTCGGCATATCTCGGCCGGCGAAGTGTTCCCAGCGACCCGCTGACGAAATCACATGTTGCTTGCGATCAACGCCAACAATACGAACACAGTATTCGCCGCGTGGGATGACGTTCACCTGAGCGGGGCGTGGCGGATTGCGACAGATGCACGCCGTACCGCCGACGAGTACGTGGTGTGGCTCGATCATCTTCTAGGGCTCCAAAATCTAACCCGGCGGCAAATCGACGGCGCTGTGATCGCCAGTGTGGTGCCCGAAGCCA
>JBJMQW010000512.1:0-8119 GCA_045802495.1 Allostellaceae bacterium
CCCGCCGGAGGAGATCTTTGGGCCGTTGGGCAGGGCCGAGCGCTTGAACTGGCTGCGTTCGAAGAAGCGGTGGAGAAAGACGCGCAGCCACTGCTTGATCTCGATGAGGGTATAGGCGCGCTTTGCCGTCTCCGGAATATTCGACGGCCAATGACCGCGATCCGGCTCGCTCCACGCGTTCCAGGAGAGATAGGCGATCTTGGACGGACCGAAGCCGAAGCGGGTCGTGTAGAAGAGGTTGAAATCCTGCAATGCGTAAGGCCCGACGATGCTCTCGGTCGATTGGATGACGCCGTCGGCACCGGGCGGCACCAGCTCCGGCGAAATGTCGGTTGCCAGGATGTCGTGAAGAATCTGCGCGGTTTTCGCGTCGACGTCGCCTGAGGCCACGACAAAGCGGATCAAATGCTGGATCAGGGTTTTGGGGACGGACGCATTCGGGTTGTAATGCGACATCTGATCGCCGACCCCGTAGGTGCACCATCCGAGACCAAGCTCGGACAGGTCGCCTGTCCCGACAACCAGGCCTCCACTGTGGTTCGCCAGTCGAAACAAGTAGTCGGTGCGCAACCCGGCCTGGACATTCTCGTAGGTCACGTCGTAGAGGGCGTCGCCAGCGGCTGACGCGTGCCCGATGTCTTGCAGCATCTGCCGCGCCGCCGGCCGAATGTCGATTTCCGCGCCGGTGACGCCGAGCGCCTTCATCAGGCGCCAGGCATTGGCCTTGGTCTTCTCCCCCGTGGCAAAACCTGGAAGAGTATAGGCGAGGACGTTGGCGCGCGGCATGCCCAGCCGATCCATGACCCGCGCCGATACGATCAGCGCCTGCGTTGAATCAAGCCCACCGGAGACGCCGATGACGAGCTTCTTCAGCCCGGTCGACCGCAAGCGCTGTGCGAGGCCCTGGACCTGAATGTTATAGGCCTCGTAGCAATTCTCGCGGAGCATTGCCGGATCCGCCGGCACATAGGGAAATCGCTCGACGGCACGCCGCAGCGCGAGGGGCTCATCGGGCGCGGTAAACTCGAAGGCGATGGTTCGAAATAGTGCGCGATCCGCCACGCGGACGCTGTCGCCAAAAGTATTCGTGCGCATCCGTTCCTGGCGGATGCGGCCGAGATCGACATCGGCGACCGCCATCTGGGGCTCGGCCGAAAAGCGCTCGGTCTCGGCGAGCATCTCGCTCAGCTCGAAGATGCCGGCCTGGCCATCCCAGGCGAGGTCAGTCGTCGACTCGCCGGCGCCGGCCGCGGAATAGGCATAGGCCGCGATGCAACGCGCGGATTGCGACGCACATAACAGCCGGCGCATTTCCGCCTTGCCGATCGTGATGTTGCTGGCGGAGAGATTGAGCAATATCTCTGCCCCGGCGAGCGCCGCCGCTGTGCTTGGCGGCTGCGGCACCCAAAGATCCTCGCAGATCTCGACGTGAAACGTAAAACCTGCGTCGCCTCGGGCGGCGAACAGGAGGTCTCGACCAAAGGGCGCCTCGCACCCGCCGACCGTTATCGACTGGCCGGCAATGTCCTGCCCCGACGTGAAGTGCCTTTTTTCATAAAACTCTCGGTAATTCGGCAAAAATATTTTCGGGACGACGCCGAGCAGCCGACCGTGATGGATCACGACACCGCAATTGTAGAGATGGCCGCCGTGCCGCAGCGGCGCCCCGATGACCATGACCGGGAACAGGCCCCGGCTCGCGACGATCAACCGATTGATTTGACGCTCAACCTCGTCGAGCACAGCGTCCTGAAAGAGCAGGTCGTCGATCGCATAAGCGGAAATGCCGAGCTCCGGAAACACCATCACCGCGACCCGTGCGTTGTCGCCGGCGGCGACTAGATCGAGGATGTTGTCGGCGTTGGTCCGGGGAGCGGCAATTGCGGAGGGCGGGACGCAAGCGCCGATGCGGACGAATTCGTGCCGGTAGGGTGAGAAGTAGGGGGTCATCTGCCGGTGCCCGCCTTGGCGCTCAGGGTCTCGATCGGCCTGATTTGAGCATCGCCCAAAGCATCGCGATGATCCCGAATGCGGTCAGGCCACCAAAGACAAGCAGCGCAGTATTGCCGGACCCGACCAGCCGACCGCCGAGATTGCCGACGGTGTCGCCGGCAAAGACCAGCATCGGCGCCCAGACGATTGCGGATGTGACATTCGCGAGCCAAAAGAGGCCGCGCGGCATGCGCAAGACGCCGGCGGCAAGAGGGACCACCGCCCGCACCGGGCCAAAGAAGCGACCGATGAAGACGCTCTTTCCGCCGTGCTTGGCAAAGAACCGCATCCCGCTCGGCAGCAGGTCGGGGTTGCGCGTGAACGGCCAGACCCGACAGAGCCCGCCGCCGTAGCGGCGCCCAAGCCAGAACGATACCGAGTCGCCGAGCACCGCACCGATAATCGCACCGGCGAGCACCGGCCAGTACGGCAATGAGCCGGCCGACATCAATGTTCCGGCGACGATCAGGATCGATGTGCCCGGAAACAATAGGCCTAGAAACGCGAACGATTCACCGAAGGATGTAATGAACATGACCGGGAATGCCCAGCCGGAATGGGCCGAGATGAAGTCGAGCGTCGGCTGAACAAGATGTTCCATGGCCCCTGGTATATGGCGCGCCCGAGACGGCAGACATCAGGCAGACCCGCAGTTTAACACGCCGGGGCGGGTGCATTCGCAACGAGAGCGGTCGACATCCGAAGGGCTGAATCTGCGAGCGGTTGCGCATTCTATGGGTACCGCAGACGCGGCAAGTCCCATTGTTGTATAAGGGCGAAGGTTTCGCGTAGGCGGATGTGGTAGGAGCGTCTCGCCAGGGACAACGAGTTTCGATCGGGCTACAAAAAATAAAGCCGGACTTACGCAGGGTGAATTTATGCAAACTCTCGACGCGAGACAAAAGGCCGAGCGAATCGTCCGACTGTTCCGCAGCCGCCAGCCTACCGAGGTGTTGCCGGCAGAGCTTTACCCGGCGGATCTCGACGAGGCCTACGCGATCCGACAAGCCTTTGAGAAGATCGAGGAGGCGGCCGGGCGCGGCTCGATCGCCGGCTATAAGATCGGCCTGACGACTACCGTCATGCAACGGCTTTGCGGGATTGACGAGCCCTGTTACGGGGCAATCTTCGCGCGCGAGGTGCATCATCGCCACGCCGCGCTGTCGGCGGACAATTATTGCCGCATCGGGGTCGAGACGGAGATCGCTTTTGAGCTGGGCGAAGACCTGCCGCGAGACGCCGATCGGGACCGGATCGCTGAAACTGTCGCAAGCGCGATGGCGGCGATCGAGCTTATCGAAGATTTGCGGCATGATTACACTCGGCTCGATGCGGCGGCGATGGTCGCCGGCAATGTGTGGAATGCCGGGGTGGTCCTCGGAACGCCGGTTTTGGACTGGCAGAAGCTGGACCTAGCGTGGGTCACGGCCGAACTCTCGATCAATGGTCGGAGGATCGGCAGCGGGAACGGCGGCGACGTGATGGGGCATCCCTTGAATGCGCTCGCATGGCTTGCGGACAAGCTAGCCACAGCAGGAACGCCATTGCGGCGCGGGATGATCGTAATGACGGGCAGCATGGTCCCGATCCAATACCCGGCCGCCGGCGACCGGATCCTGGTTGAAATCGCCGGCCTTGGCACGGTCGAGCTTGCCGTGACGTGATGCAGCCAACATAGCCGGCCGCTCAGGGAGGGCGCGATGTTTTGGGTTGTCGTTGCAGTTTTGTATTTGGTACTGGCGGCGGTAGCTCCAAGCATCCTCGCACTGTTCGTAAACCGAGCGCGACCGGATTTCGGGACGCTTTCGCTGTCGCTGCGACTCGTGTTCGTGGTCATCGCGCTCATCTGTCTCGCGGCGACCTCGTACGTCCATGTCGAGTCGGACGAAATTGCCGTACTCAACAAGATTTACGGCACCACCTCGCTGCCCGGCGAGCACATCATTGCGACAAATGGGGAGAAAGGCCCACAAGCGGAAATCCTGACCCCAGGCTGGCATCCTTGGTTTCTTGTCAATGTCGTTTACCAGGTCGAAAATAAAAAGGTCGTTTCCATCCCTGCGGGGAAATATGGTTTCTTGAACGCCAAGGATGGAGAGCCGCTTCGCCCGGATCAGTTCTTGGCCGATGCTTTTCCCCCCGAGCATGAGCTGGACATGCTCGACGCCCAATATTTCCTAACCCATGGCGGTCAGCGTGGGCCGCAAACGACCATTCTGACCCCGGGCAATTACCGTCTCAACACCTATCTCTGGGACCTCAGCATCCACAACGCCGTCGATGTGGCTGAAGGTTTTGTCGGCGTCGTCAAATCCAACGTTCTCGACTCGGTGCATTTCGGCAATTTGGTCGCAGAAAAGCCGCCGTCTTGCGAGCAAAAGACGGTTAGGGCAGATGCGAACGGTGCAGCCGTCGCCGCCAATGAAGAGCAACCCGACGATGGCAAGCTCACCGCCATTCTCGTCCCGGTCGGGTGCATCGGCATATGGGAGAAAGCCCTGCAGCCAGGCCGCTATTACGTTAACGAGGCCGCCTACAAGATCACGATGATGAGCACTCGCGTGCAGACCTGGGAATTCAAGGGCGGTTACAAGAAACGATACATCGATCTGAGCCTCGATCAGGCGGGCAACCTGACGCAGTCGCAACGCTCGCAGGACATTCCGGTGCCTCAAGGCGCGGCCGACCCGGCCATCACGCCGTTTGTCGAAGGCTGGCTGGTGCCCCTCGAACTCCGGGTTCTCGCCCAGGTCACCCCCGACAATGCCCCGTTTGTCGTCGCCTCGGTCGGCGGGCTGCCGGAGATCGAAAACAACATCATGGTTCCGACGATCCGTTCGATCGTGCGCAATGTTGTCGGCGCCCAGGGCCGGCATGTTTTGGATCTTGCCGACAATCGAGCCGAACTCGAGCACGCCGTTCAGGATGCCATCAGGCCCGAAGGATTGCGGGCCGGGATCGTCATCAAGGAAGTCAAGTTCGGGGATCCGGCATTGCCGCCTGAATTGCTGGTTTCGCGGCTCCGCCAGCAATTGGCCGATCAGCTCCAGGTAACCTATCAGCAGGAACAGAAAGCGCAGACTCAACGGATCGAGACCGAAAAAGCGCGAGCGACCGCCGAACAGCAACACCAGCTGGTCGAAGCCTTGATCGGGGTGCAGGTGGCCGAGCAGAACAAGAATGCCGCGAAGCTGCGCGGAGAGGGTCAGAAGCTCGAACTCGAGCAAGTCGCACAAGGGCAACGGGCACAAGCCGATGTGCTGGGTCAGGATCGTGTGCTGACGATCAACCTCGTTCAACAATTGCTCAAGACCATTCAGGAAAAGCCGGAAGTCGTTTCGCTGATCGGCCGGCTGGTGCCGCAGACCGTGGTGTCGACGGGCGGTCAGAGCACCGGGCTCGACAGCGCCGCGGCAATTTTCGGCGCGCTGCTCAGCAATAGCGGCGGCACGACACCGGCTCTTACCGGACCGTCGTCGAAGAAATGATTCACGCCAATACGAGGAGGCCGCCGCAGACAGCCAACGCGGCGATCCAGATCAGGTCAAGATTGATCCAGCCGGAACGCAGGAAGGCGAGACCGACCCATTCGTAAACGATGAACGAGATCGTCGCCATCGTTGCCAGCATCGCAGCAGCATGAATGGCGAGAGCGGTCACTGCGACCGAGACTGTGCCAGACGCTGAAATGGCACTGGACGACCCCGATAGGCACAGCGGCACCAGCGCTGGGAGCACCATCAACCCGGCGCCATGCGCAGTCGCCATCAGGAACGACCATAGCGCCAAGCCAGCGATACTGGCCCGCATGCCGACGCGGACCCGCCGGCGGTGGCCTCGGAAGCCATGCCATAGTGCCCATCCCAACAGCACAACGCCAGCAGCACGGCGCACCAATTCGCGATCAAAGACGAAGCCGAACGCCAACACCGCGAGCAGTACGAGCCCGACGGAGGCCGCGTGACCGAGTGCGATTGGCGCCCAGGAAATAACCACAGCTCTCAAGCTCTGCCGATTCAGCCCGAGTGCTACGGCAAAAAGCCAACCCATGGCCGGGTTGAGGCCGTGGAAGGAACCGAGCCCGGCCAGCACCAACCAGGGCCAGAGCTGGGCTGGTGCCCAGCTCAGAGAGTCCCAGAGCTGGGCTGGTGCCCAGCTCAGAGAGTCAGGGATAGCAGTACGAATCCGACGAGCAGTCGCCGCCCTCGAGCCTAATCTGGTGCGGTCGGTGCCCTTTCGCCCATTCGATGAAAAACTTAGGGTCGAACGCGATCCCTCCCTGCGGGCCTGCGTCGAGCTTCACCATCCAACCCTGGACTCCCTCCGGGTAGAACTGCTCGTCGATCGCCCCATAGAGCGAATTGGTGAAGTAGACGCGCTTGCCGTCGCGGCTGATTTCCACCATCTGCGGCCCGCCATTGAGCGAGCCGTTCTTCGCCCCGGGATGACCGGCCCGCGAAACGATCCCGCCGATCCGCACAGTGCCGGTGAGCTTGGGTGCGAACGGGTCCGATACGTCGTATTGCCGCAAATCACCGGTACCCCAGCAAGCGACATAAAGAAAGCGATCATCCATCGACAAATCGATGTCGGTGACGAGTGGCGGCACCGCCTTGAACCCTTGGAGCATCGGCGGCAGCCGATCGGGTTCGGCGGGCTCTGCAGGAATCTCAATGATCTTTCTGACGGCCCACCGGTCACCCTCGCGATGCCACACCCAGATCGACGAAGAGAGGTCCTTGAGACTGACGACGCAATTCACGAAGCCATAGGCCTTTGTCGGGTCGTGCGCCGGGCGGAGTTCGAAGACGAGCTGGTGCTCTTCGCCAAAATCAATCTCCTGCAGATGCTTGCGCTTGGTGAAATCCCAGAAGTGCAGACGGCGGCCGTATTTGCTGCCAAGCAGGATCTCGGGAACGAGACCATTCTCGAATGTGTCGGGCGTGCCCCACTCGCTGGTCACCATCGTATCATAGCCGAGATGCCACCACCCGTCATAGCCGAGAAGCTGCGGCCCGCGGTCGACTTCCCAACGGCCGAGCGGCTCGAAGCTCTCGTGGTCCATAAGGAAGACCCCGCCGGGCGCCTTTCCCTCGGCGTTGCCGAGCGCCGTCACATAGATACCGCCGGGTCCGCAATGGACCGTATGAGGGCGCGTATAGCCGGTCTTTTCGGCGATCTCGGCGGGTTCGATGACTTTGACGATCTGCGGCCGGCGTGGATCGGGCTTGGTGTCGAGAATGTAGATGCGCGAGGATCGGAGCCCCGGCACGACCAGATATCGCCGCTCGACATGCGGATGCGGCGCGTTCGGGCAGAGGCAGGACGAGCAGGCGTTCCACCCGAAATGATGGAGCTCGTCACCCGAATTCGGCATTTCGACGGTACCGACAATCCGCGAAAAAGTCGCCGATCCGGGCTCGACGTCCACGACTGCGATCGCGTCCGGCCGCTGCCGTGCCGGGTCGAACGCTGCAACATAGGCCAGTCTTTCAGCGGGCGCACTCATCGCCATTCGCGGCGATGGATAGAATGTCGGGTCCGGTCTCCAGATCGCCATTGTGCCTCCTCCTGAGGATCGGGTTTTTTGTTCTTTTATAATGCGTTCCTAAAGCAACCCACCGCTATGTGGCCATATTTTGACCATTTCTGAGGGGCAGATGCGGCGCTGTGAGGTCTTCGACCTTGACCATTTCGCACCGCTTCAAAAGCGATAACAATCCAAAGGCTTTGGTAAATCGAGAGAGATAGTGATGGCCCATCCGATCGTTTATGGCCCGGCCGGGAGCACCTATGTGTGGAGCGCGCGGCTAGCTCTCGCGGAAAAGGGCGTGACGCACGAACTGGTCGAAGTGTCGTTCGGCACGCATCGCCAAGAGTCGCATTTGTCGCGGCATCCGTTCGCCAAGCTGCCGGCCTTCGAGCATGACGGTTTCGCGCTTTACGAGACGCAGGCAATCATGCGGTATGTCGACGAGCGCTTTGCGGGCACGCCGTTGCAGCCCGAAGACGTGCACGAGTGGTCGCGAATGAACCAGATCATCGGCATCGTCGACGCCTATGCCTCGCCGAGCATCGGGGGGACGATCCTCTACAACCGCGTGCTGGTGCCGCGCCTGCTTGGCGG
>JBJMQW010000513.1:0-6349 GCA_045802495.1 Allostellaceae bacterium
AGTATCGAATGCCGTTGCGACTGTCAGCTCGACGAGCTCGCCGCGATGCAGTCGCCGCACCCGACCGAGATCCGTGACGATGCCGGTAAACATGCGGGTAAGCTACGGTGCGGTCATCCGATTTGCTAGGCCTTCTGGACACCGGGCAGGAATGACGTCGCGCGGGCAGCTATTCGCCCAGGGAGGAATAACCTCTCTGATGGGTGGCAACCGTGGGCCGTGAACGGGAGGCGTCAGCGGGCGACGAGCGAGATCGCCGAAGTCCACGCCTCGCGGGTGTGCCGGACATCGTCCGAGGTGTGGGCAAGCGATATATAATACTTTGATTCGCCTTTCAGCACGCCGCGTTCGCGCAACAAGGAGTTGAACCGCCGCAACATGTCGACGTCGCCCCGCAAGGTGCCGCGATAGTCGCGCACCGGTTCGGCGCTGAACACGACGTCGAATAACGGAGGCTCGCCGGTTACCTGCCCAGCCAGACCGTTGCCTTTGAGCAGCTCGGCAAGTGTGCCCATCAGCTCCCGGCCTGTGGCAAACAGGCGCTCATAGGCGCCGGGACGCCTCAAGATCTCGAGCGTCGCCAGTCCGGCCGCCGCAGCCACGGGGTTACCCGACAAGGTGCCGACCTGCATCAGGAAGCCCTCATCGCCGATGGCGTCGCGGTCGAAATGCGCCATGATGTCGGCTCGGCCGGCGATAGCGGCGAGCGGGAAGCCGCCGCCGATCACCTTGCCAAGCGTGCACAGATCGGGAACCACGCCGTAATATTCCTGTGCGCCGCCATACGCCAGTCGGAACCCGGTGACGACCTCGTCGAAGATCAGCAGGATCCCGTTCTCGGCCGTTATCTTGCGCAGTCCCTCCAGGAAGCCGGACGCCGGCGGGATGATCCTCTGGAACGGCTCGACGATGATGCCGGCCAGCTCGTCCCGATGCTCGCGCACCAGGCTTGCCACCACTTCGATATCATTGAACGGCGCGACCAATATCTCGTCGCGCAGGCTGCGCGGGATGCCGGCCGAGTCCGGGACCGGCTGCGGAAAGTTGCCGGACCGCTTGGGGGCGAGACTCATCAGCGAATAGTCGCTCATCCCATGATAGCCACCCTCGAATTTGAGGATCTTGTCACGCTTCCTGAAGGCGCGGGCGGCGCGCATCGCGTAGAGGTCTGCCTCCGATCCGGTGCTGACGAAGCGCACCTGTTCGGCGCACGGCACGGCATCGACAATGGTCTCCGCCAGTTCGATCCCGTACCGGTTGTTGGCGAAGAAGGTCGTGCCTTGGGCAACCCGCGCCTGGGCGGCGGCAGTCACCTCGGGATGTGCATGGCCGACCAGCATTGGGCCGGAGCCCAGCAGGAAATCGACATACTCCTTGCCGTTCTCGTCCCAGACCCGCCCGCCGCGGCCTTCGCGGATGACGATGTCGCCGGGGAAATTACCAAAGCTGCCGCCGGGGAGAACACGCTTGGCCTTGTCGATGAGCTTTTGCTCGGAACTCCAATCGGTTGCCTCATTCACGACAGCCCCTCCTCGATTGCGAGACATCCCTCGGGAATTATGTGGCGGTCGCGGGAGAGAAAGATCGTCGTCCGCTTCATCAGGCGCCGCGCCGCTGGGTCGAAGGGTTCCCGGCGATGCATCGTCAAGCCATTGTCCCAAGCCACGATATCGCCGACCTGCCAGTGGTGGCGATAAACAAATTCGGGCTGCGTGACGCAGGCGTAGATTTCGTCGAGAAGCAACGACCCGTCAGCTGCGTCGAGGCCTTCAACACCGACCGTTGTCGTGGAATCGAGATAGAGGGCCTTTTTGCCGGTTACCGGGTGGTTGTGAACGAGCGGGTGCAGCACCGGCGGTGTCTTGCGCTTTGCCTCGTCCGAGATCACCCGATCCACCCCCTGATAGCCGGCCAGCCGTTTGACATAATCGAAGACCCCGCGCCGGCCTTCGATCCGGTGCCTCAGCCGTTCGGACAACCCTTCATAGGCGGCCGAGAGATCGACCCATGAGGTCGTTCCGCCGGCTGGCGGCAGTTCCAGGGCATGCAATACCGCACCCGTCGCCGGCTTCATCATGTAGGACTGGTCCGAGTGCCACTCGAGCTCGCCGTCGCCGAGACCGCCGATCGGCCTTCCCTGGCCGTCCTTGAGATTTGAGATAAGGCCTACCTCCGGCACCACCGGAGAGGCCCACTCGGTGCGAACGACCCGCTCCAGAGGACCGAATAATGCGCTGAATCGCGCAAGCTCCCGCTCGGAGAGCGCCTGCCGGCGAAAAACCAGCACCGGATGGCGCGACCATAGGTCACGCAGCTCGCCGATGGCCCCGTCTTCGAGCGGCTCCCAGAGAGACAATCCCAAGACCTCAAAGGCGAAGCTGTCGCCCAGCCGCCGGCTCTCCAATGCCATAGCTTCCCTCCTTTGGGCGTGATCGGTGATCTTAACCCAGAACGGAACCATGCACATCAGTGGGTTGATCCTGACCGCTTACGTGCACGAGCGCGGCGACAAAGATTGCAGGCATGTGGGACGCTTCACAATTAGTTTGCGAAACTCGTAAAGTTCAACTTTGCGGCGATTTCTGCTACACCTATCCCGGTAGCTTGAGCCGAACTCTTGAAAACGAAAGGAGGCCGCTGCAATGGCAAGGTCAACAAGCATTTGTCGAGGAGTGGGCAAGCTTTCCGAGAGTGGCAGGCTTGGGATCGCAGGCTTGGTGCTTCTGTCGGGAAGCGGATTGAGCTGGGCGGGTCCTCCGAACCCGACGCCAAGCGACGGCCTTTCTAACACTGCGGGCGGCACCTCCGCGCTCGTTAACACTACGCACGGAGCACTTAATACGGCCTTCGGCTTCAATGCGCTTATTGCTAACGACAGCGGCAGCTCCAATTCCGCCTTTGGCTCTTACGCGCTGCGCGCGAACACCATAGGAGCATACAATTCAGCGTTCGGCTATAACGCGCTTCTCTACAACACCACGGGGCGCGACAATTCTGCGTTCTCCGACGCGCTTGTCGCGAACACCACTGGAGCGGACAATTCGGCATTCGGCCATTGGGCGCTATACGACAACACCATGGGATGGGGAAACTCCGCGTTCGGTTCCGAAGCGCTTCGGCAAAACACTACTGGTGGGGGAAACTCCGCGTTTGGCAAAAGCGCCCTTTTGGCCAATACCACTGGGCTCGACAATACCGCCAGCGGGTACCTTGCACTGCAGGCCAACACCGAGGGTAACTCCAATACAGCCTTCGGCTATGCCGCGCTCGTCACCAACAAAGGAGGCACCGAAAATACCGCCTTAGGCGCATTCGCGCTCGCTACCAGCCTTCATGGAAACTACAACACGGCCATTGGCTTTGATGCCGATATCGCTGCATCAGCGGGGCATATTGAGAACAGTACGGCGCTCGGCTACCAAGCAACGATACACGCGTCCAACTCGATCGTGCTTGGGAACGATAAGATAACTAAAATACATGCCCAGGTCACGAGCGTCAGCAGCATTTCCGACCGTCGGCCCAAGAAGGACATCAGAGTTCTCGATGCCGGTCTCGGCCTCGATTTCATCGAGAAACTCCAGCCGGTGTCCTATCGTTTCAACAATAGCGACGAAACCGAGCGCTATGGCTTTATCGCGCAGGACCTCGAACAGGCCCTGCCGGTTTCGCTGCACGACAAGATCGAGAGATCCGAAGCCGAGCACGGCCTCGCGCTGATCGAACGGCAAAACGACGAAGCTCATACCTATCGCATTTCGTATGGCGAGCTGTTCGCACCCATCGTCAAGGCGGTTCAGCAACAGCAGCAGGAGATCGCGGCGGAGCGCCAGAAGAACGCCGATCTGCGCCGCGCTTTGGCGGCTGTGGAGGACCAGATCGCCGCTTTGAAGGTCCAGAATGATGCTTTGCGCCATTCGATTGAAATCTTCAGGGGGCAGGCGACCGCAGCCCGGTGACGGTTAACCGACAGTACAGTCAAGCGCTGTACTTCGATGCTTGAAGCAATCGCTCAGGCCCGGCGTGCCTCCCCGGTCCGATTAAACCGGATCGCGGCTCCAATGACGGCGCGCCGGGCTGCGCCCGCCCTTTGCTTATTGCGCGGCGTGGCGCCGGGCTTCGAGATCCTCGTCGTGATCTTGCGGCTGCAGCAGCAGGCCGAGCGGGCTGACGGTGACCTGCACGGTTTCGCCGTCGCGGATGTCGCCGGCAAGAATTTTCTCGGCCAGGGGGTTCTGCAATTCGCGCTGGATCACCCGCTTCAGGGGCCGGGCGCCGTAGACCGGGTCGTAGCCGGTATTGGCCAACCACTTCTTGGCCTCGGCGCCGATCTCCAATGTAACCTTGCGGTCATCGAGGAGCTTTTGGAGCTGCGCCAATTGGATGTCGACAATGCCGACCATGTCGTCGCGCGACAGCCGGCGGAACAGCAGGATCTCGTCGAGCCGGTTCAAGAACTCCGGCCGGAAAGCGGCGCGCACCGCCTCCATGACCTGGGCGCGCGCGGCGTCGACGCTCTGCCCCTCGGGTAGGCTCGCCAGGTACTCGCTGCCGAGATTGGAGGTCAGCACGATCAGCGTATTGCGGAAGTCGACGGTACGGCCCTGGCCGTCGGTCAGCCGCCCGTCGTCGAGCACCTGCAGCAGCACGTTGAAGACGTCGGGGTGGGCTTTCTCGATCTCGTCGAACAGGATCACCTGGTAGGGGCGGCGGCGCACCGCCTCGGTCAGGCTGCCGCCCTCTTCATAGCCGACATAGCCGGGCGGCGCACCGATCAGACGGGCGACTGAGTGCTTCTCCATGTACTCCGACATGTCGATGCGCACCATCGCGCGCTCGTCGTCGAAGAGGAACGCCGCCAGCGCCTTCGTGAGCTCGGTTTTGCCGACGCCGGTCGGCCCCAGGAACAGGAACGAGCCCATCGGCCGGTTCGGGTCCTGCAGCCCGGCGCGCGCGCGCCGCACCGCCTGCGACACCGCGGCGATCGCCTCCTCCTGCCCGACGACGCGGGATTTGAGGGCGTCCTCCATATGCAGCAGCTTGCCGCGCTCGCCTTCGAGCATTTTTTCGACCGGCACGCCGGTCCAGCGCGACACGACCGCGGCGATCTGCTCGTCGGTGACCGCCTCCTCGCCCATCATGCCACGGCCTTCCTTGGCTTCGGCGTCGACGAGCTGCTTTTCGAGATCGGGGATGATGCCGTAGGCGAGCTCGCCGGCCCTGGCCCAGTCGCCGCGGCGCTGCACCTGCTCCAACTCGATGCGCGCCTGGTCGAGCTGCTCCTTTAGCTTCTGGGCGCTCGCCAATTTCTGCTTCTCGGCCTGCCACTGCGCAGTCAACTCGGCCGATTGCTGCTCGAGCTGCGAGAGCTCGTGCTCGAGCCGCTGCAACCGCTCGCGCGAGGCCGGGTCGGTCTCCTTCTTCAGCGCTTCGCGCTCGATCTTCAATTGCACGATGCGGCGGTCGAGCTCGTCCAATTCCTCGGGCTTCGAATCGATCGTCATGCGCAGTCTGGCCGAGGCCTCGTCCATCAGATCGATCGCCTTGTCGGGCAGAAAGCGGTCGGTGATGTAGCGGTTGGCGAGGGTTGCAGCCGCGACGATTGCACCGTCGGTGATGCGCACGCCGTGGTGGAGTTCGTATTTCTCCTTGATGCCCCGGAGGATTGAGATCGTATCCTCGACCGAGGGCTCGCCGACATAGATCGGCTGGAAGCGGCGTTCGAGCGCGGCGTCCTTCTCGATGTTCTTGCGGTATTCGTCCAATGTCGTCGCGCCGACGCAATGGAGTTCGCCGCGCGCGAGAGCCGGCTTCAGCATGTTCGAGGCGTCCATCGCCCCTTCCGCCTTGCCGGCACCGACCAAGGTGTGCAGTTCGTCGATGAAAAGGATGATGCCGTCGGCGCCGGAGGTAATTTCCTGCAGGACGGCCTTCAGACGCTCCTCGAACTCGCCGCGGTATTTCGAGCCGGCGAGCATTGCACCCAGATCGAGCGCCAGGAGCTTTTTGTTCTTCAGGCTCTCCGGCACGTCGCCATTGACGATGCGCTGCGCGAGCCCCTCGACAATTGCTGTCTTGCCGACCCCCGGCTCGCCGATCAATACCGGGTTGTTCTTGGTGCGGCGGGAGAGCACCTGGATCGTGCGGCGGATCTCCTCATCGCGCCCGATGACCGGATCGAGCTTGCCCTCGCGCGCCGCCTGGGTGAGGTCGCGGGCATACTTCTTCAGGGCATCGTAGCTGCCCTCGGCGGCTGCGGAGTCGGCGGTGCGCCCCTTGCGCAGGTCGGCGATCGCCTTCTCGAGCGCCTGGAACTTGTCCTCCGGGTTCTGATCTGTCACACGGTGGC
>JBJMQW010000031.1:0-2264 GCA_045802495.1 Allostellaceae bacterium
CAACGATCGGGGGCGCGGCCTCGGCCTGGCGCACCAGATGCTCCGGTACGCGCTGTCCCGGCAGGGCATGCTGGCGATGACGGGCGCCCCGATCCGCGCGTTCGTGTGCTCGCGCGAGGGCCTGGAGGCACCGGACCTGATGCTGGGGTGGATCCCGATGCTGACCGAACCCAGCCCCCGAGGCCCGAGGATATCGCGGCAGTCGGGTCTGACCCTTTATGCCCACCCGATGCGCCCGGAGAGCAAGGGACACGTTCACATCACCGCGGCTGATGCCCGCCGACCGCCGGCGATCAACTTCAATTTTCTGTCGTCGCCGCCCGACGCGGAGTTGACGGTGCGCGCGGTCCGCATCGCCCGCGAAATCATGACCGCTTCCGCCATGGCCCCCTTTCAGATGAGCGAAGTCGCGCCGGGAGCCTATCGGACCACCGATGACGAAATCCTCGACTGGGTGAAGCAAGCGGCAGAAACGACCTACCACCCGGTCGGCACCTGCAAGATGGGGTCCGACCCGATGGCAGTCGTCGATGCCCAGCTTCGCGTCCACGGTATTGCGGGCCTGCGGGTCGCCGATGCCTCGATCATGCCGACGCTGACATCGGGCAATACCAATGCGCCATCGATCATGATCGGTGAAAAGGCGGCAGACATGGTGTTGAATTCCGCAACCTGACCATCCTTGGACGCGACGACCGGTTTTGCCGCATCTGGGCCATTTCCCGCTAGCCGAACGCGCCGACGAAGTGCTTGACACCCCAAGCGCTTCAACCACAACACCCTAGCGGGTAACCGAGACGACGCACCCACACGACAGAGGAACTGCTGAATGAGCGCCGCAACCCTAATCCCTGCCGGAGCTGTTTCGGATCACGGCCGCATTCCGGTGCTCGACATCGGGCCGTATCTCGCTGGCGCCGTCGGCGCCGCGGCGCCGCTCGCGCGCGCCGTCGCCCGCGCCTACGAAGACACCGGATTTCTCGTGGTCGCCAATCACGGTGTGGAGCCCCGCCTGGTCGAGGATACCTTCGCCGTCGCGGCGCAATTCTTCGCGCGGCCCGAGGCCGACAAGCTGGCACTCAAAATCGGCAAGTACAACATTGGCTATCTGCCGTTCGGCGGCCAGGTCGTGCGGCATTCGCCCGTCAACAGGAACACCAAGCCGAATTTCAGCGAGAGCTTCTACATCACGCGCGACCGCACGGCTGACCACCCGGACATCGTCAATGATAAGCCGCTTGTCGGGCTCAACCGCTGGCCGCCGGACATGCCCGAATTCCGTGCCGCGACGATGGCGTACTACGCCGCGATGGAGACGATGGCGACCCGGCTGGTCCCGATTGTTGCGATGGCGCTGGACCTGGCCCCGGACTATTTCGCCGAGGCGTTCGCTGCGCCGAACTGCACGATCCGGCTGATCCACTATCCGGCGCACCCGGACCCGGAGGACAACGAGTTCGGCTTTGCCCCGCACACCGACAACAATTTCCTGACGTTTCTCGCGCAGTCGGCGCTACCGGGCCTCGAGGTGCGCACGGCCGAGGGCGAATGGCTCCGGCCGCCGGCGATACCCGGTACCTTTGTCGTCAACACTGGGGCAATGCTGGCTCGTTACTCGAACGACCGCTTCCGGGCAACGCCGCACCGCGTCATCAACCGCAACGGTGCCTCGCGCTATGCGATCCCGTTCTTTCTCGGGCCGAACCACGATTCCCTCGTGGACTGCGTCCCGACTTGCGTCGGTCCCGACAATCCGCCGCATTACGAGCCAACGACCTACGGCGCCTTTACCCAGCGCCTGCTGACGTTGAACTTCGCCCACCGCCGCGCCGAGGGCGGCGGAGAATACGCGTGAGGGCGGGCGAGCCAGCTGCGCTGAAATGACCAGGGATCTTATTGGGCATTCGATGCGCCCCCGAAAGACACGAGGTTTCTTGCGCTGCTACCTGATGGCAACATTGGGATAGGCGCCGAGCGTCAGCACCTTCGCCAATTCGGCCCTGAGCTACGCCGATGGCGGCCCAGATGTGCGGCGGCTCAGCACTTAGCCGTAATCTCCTGCCCAGCGCTACGCGCGGTATAAGGTTGCCGACAATAGAGGAAGCGCGATCCAACACTTGGTACCGCGATGCCCTCACCCGCCTCGCTGCGCTCGGCACCCTCACCCGCAGTGGGCGTACCACCGGAGTGGGGGACCCAGCCCCCACGGGTCCGCGCGGTGCGCGGCCCGAGGGCAGGCTCCAGGCTGGGTGGGTGTTGGCTAA
>JBJMQW010000514.1:0-6230 GCA_045802495.1 Allostellaceae bacterium
CGGGCATCCAGTCACCGTGAGGTATTCCCCCAGGGCAAAAGTTCTACTGACGCTCAAGTAAATAATTAATTAACAGAAATATTCAGGCCCGCAGCTGATCTCACCGCCTTCGTCATCGGGATAGCCGCAATGGTCGCAGCCCGCCACCGAGACGATCTGGACGGCCTGACCTTCAATGAAGCGTTCGATACGAACTGCACCCCTCCACGAACGCATTTCAGCGTTGTCGTCCACGAGCATTGGTCATGGGCGACGCTTGTTGTGAGAACCGCGAAAAGGCGAGACGATAACCAACGCGGACGCGAGAAGCCGCGGAATTTCGGTGAAGGAAGAAGCCCATGAAATATAACGTCGTGATCGTCGGTGGAGGAGCGGCCGGGTGTGTGCTGGCCAGCCGATTGGCTGCAGACGCGCGTACTTCCGTGCTGTTGCTGGAAGCCGGAGCGGACTACTCCGATCCAGCCAATCTTCCGGACGAAATCAGGTTCGGCCACACACGCTTTGCCGAAGCACCGGACTCACAACACAACTGGGCCTTGCGAGGCACCATCACCGAGGAGCAAGGCGCAATCCACGTCGCGCAAGGCGAGGTGATCGGCGGCGGATCGTCGATCAACGGGCAGGCCATGCAGCGGGGATTCCCCGAGGATTTCGACGCCTGGGCGGCGCTGGGCAACGACGAATGGTCGTATGACCAGGTGCTGCCGTATTTTCGCAAATCAGAACGCGATCTCGACATTCAGGATAATTATTGCCACGGCTCGGACGGACCGATTCCCGTCAGGCGCCGTCAGACCGGTCCCTGGCCTGCCATCCAGCAGGCTTTCCATGCTGCCTGTGTGCAGGCCGGGTTCGGCACCACGAACGACAAGAATGGCTTACACCCCGCCGGTCTGGGTGTAACTCCCTCGAATAATTTGGACGGTATGAGGGTGAGCACTGCGATGGGACACCTCAATCCGGTGCGCCATCATCTGAACCTGACGGTGCGCGGCGGGGTGTTCGTTCGGAAAATCGTGATCGAGGACGGCAAGGCGGTCGGCGTGGAAGCCGAAAGCGGGGGTAAGGTATTCCACGTCGAAGCCGACCGGGTGGTGCTGAGCGCCGGCGCGATCAGATCGCCCCACCTGCTGATGCTTTCCGGCATCGGCCCGGAAGACCATTTGCAGCAATTCGAGATACCCGTAGTTCGGCATCTCCCCGGTGTCGGCCAGAACCTAATGAACCACCTCAGCGCCCAGACGACCTTCAAGGTCAAGGACGGCGTCTCCCTCGCTGGCCATCATCGCGATGCAATACACTTTGCATTGCACTACACCGCTGACGGCTCAAGCGCCGTCAACGATATGGTGCTGCGGACCAGCCCGGTCATCGACGAACGGCAGGAGCGCGTCCCCGGTGTGCGGACCAGATACCTGGTCGGCGACGTCTCCCCCGAGCGGGCGGCGCGAATCCACTGCACGCTCGGGTTGCCCGACGGCTCAGGATACGTCGAATTGGCCTCGGCCGACCCCAGCGTCCAGCCGACCTTTAACTATTGCTATCTCCAGCATCCAAACGACATTCGACGGGTGCGGGAAGGCCTGCGACTTGCGGCGAGACTGCTGGAGTCCGAGGCGTATCAAGACGTCGTCGATTACCGGATCCACCCCGCAAACGACATTCTGGCGAGCGACGACGCTTTGGACCTCTGGATACGCCAAACCGTGGGCACGGCCAGGCACGTGTCGGGGACCTGTAAGATGGGGCCCGACACAGACCCGATGGCGGTCGTTGACCAATACTGCAGGATCAAGGGCATCCAAGGGCTGTGCGTGGCTGATGCCTCGGTGATGCCGCGCATTCCGAGGTCGGGCGGCGCCCATGCTACGGTAATCATGATCGGCGAACGCGTCGTCGACTGGATTGCGGCGGGTTAACCCGTCTTCTCGTCGTCTGAACATATGGTTGGAGGGGCTGCTCGGCTCCTCTGCCATATCACGTTGGGGCTGTTTGCCCCGAGCGTTTGGTCGTGGTTACCCGCTATTGCGCAGTCCGGCGGCGATGCCGTTGATCGTCAGGTGGATCCCGGTGACCACGTCATCGTCGGTATCGCCGGCGCGATAGCGCTTCAACAGCTCGATCTGCATGTGGTTGAGCGGGTCGAGATATGGGAAGCGGTTGCGGATCGAGCGCGCCAGGAGCGGATTGCTTTCGAGCAGGCTCTCTTGGCCCATGATCGTCAGCAATGCGTCGATCGTGCCCTGCCATTCCGCCCGCAACCGGCTAAAGACCCTGTTGCGCAATTCCCCGTCGGAGACCAGTTCGGCATAACGAGAGGCGATGGCGATGTCGCTCTTCGCCAGCACCATGTCCATATTCGACAGCAACATCTGGAAAAATGGCCAGTCGCGATACATTGCGCGGAGCAGCGCCATGCCGTTTGGCGTAACGTCGAGCCAAGCGTTGACTGCGCTTCCGAAACCATACCAGCCCGGCAGCATCAGCCGGCACTGCGCCCAGCTGA
Source organism: Allostellaceae bacterium (assembly GCA_045802495.1). GTDB lineage: Bacteria > Pseudomonadota > Alphaproteobacteria > ATCC43930 > CGMCC-115725 > AP-15. Next base: position 2,507 of record JBJMQW010000514.1, read on the forward strand.
ACACCCATGGGATTGCCCGCAAATCCTCTATTTTCGTCGAGGCGCTTCGCGATGACGGACGGCTGCCGATATTCAATTTGGCGATTTCACTAATCACCGTAGACTCGCGGAAGAAGCGCTCAAAGTCGTCGGTTTCGAAGACAAGACTGCGGTAGGCGCGATAGGCCTGGGCAGAGATAAATTCCATCGCTGCCAAATATTCGGGACGAGGACCCGCAGTCTCCGGTTGAAGAAGGCTCGCTTCCAGTGTGGCCGCCGCGAGGATCTCAAGGTTGCGACGGCCCAATTCGGGGTTGGAATATTTGCTCGCAATCACTTCGCCCTGCTCGGTGATGCGGATGGCGCCCTGCACCGCGCCGAAAGGCTGCGCGAGGATCGCCTGAAAGCTGGGCCCGCCGCCGCGACCTACCGAGCCGCCGCGGCCGTGGAACAGGCGTAAGCCAACCTCGTGCCGCCGGAAAACCTCGACCAGCGCGATCTCGGCCTTGTAGAGCTCCCAGCCCGAGGTCAGAAAGCCGCCATCCTTGTTGCTGTCGGAGTAACCGAGCATGACCTCCTGCACCCGGCCGCGGCTTTCGAGCAGCCGGGCGTACTCCCAAAGACCGAGCAATTCATCCATCACCGCACCGCAATGGCGCAGGTCTTCGATGGTTTCGAAGAGCGGGACGATGTCGAGATCGAGGACGCCCTCGCGCGGCCGCAGCAGACCGGCTTCCTTCAGCAGCACAGCGGTTTCCAAAATGTCGGAAACGCCGGTGGCCTTCGAAATCACATAATGTGTCACCGCCTCGGGCCCGTAGAGCCGATGAGCATCGGCTGTCGCGGTCATGATCGCGAGCTCGCTCTTGGTCTCAGCAGAGTAAGGAAGAAACGAAGATGCGAGCGGGCGCGCCGTCTCCAACTCAGCCAGAAGCAGCTGAATGCGGTCTGTCTCCCCCAGACCGGCATAATCTAGATTCGGCTGCACCAGCCCGATCATTTCGCCGACAGTGCGTTCGTGCACGTCGGAATTCTGGCGGAGATCGAGCGCGGCAAGATGAAAGCCGAAAACATCGATGGCGCGACGCAAATCCTTCAAGCGGCCCTTTGCCAGCATCGCGCAGCCATTATTCACGAGCGAGTCGTCGAGGACCGCAAGGTCGACAAGCAACTCGCTGCTGTCGGGGTAGGGCGGTGCGTCGCCCACGACATTTTGTGAGGCTTCGAAAAGATCGAGCTTGCGCGCCGTTGCCGCCAGCCGCGCATAGATGCCGGTGATCGCCCGTCGATAGGGTTCGAACTGCCGGTTGGCGGATCGGTCGGGTGACCGCGCCGCTAGCGCTGCCAGCTCGTCGGAAACGCCGACCAATCGGCTGTCGAGAGAGAGTTCGCCGCCGAGGATATGCAACTCCTGCAGATAATGTTGCAGAGCGCGGCTGCTCTGAGCGCGCAATGCGCCCCGCAATACCGCTTCCGTCACGAACGGATTACCGTCGCGATCGCCGCCGATCCAGCTCCCCATGCGCAAAAAAGACGGGAGATTGCCCGTCAGCGCTGCGCCGCTGCACGAAAGCTCCTCTTCGAGGTCGCGGTAAAGCCGCGGCAGCTCCGACAGGAATGTATAATCATAATAAGAGAGGCCATTGGATACCTCGTCGATCACGCGCAAGCGCGTTATGCGTAGAAGATTTGTCTGCCACAGGGTCAGAACCGCGCGCCGCAACGCTGTCTCATTTGCCTCCAACTCAGACGAGGTCAGCATCGGCTGATCGCGTTGGGACAAAAGCTCCGCCACCTCCATCTCGCGGTCGATGGTGCTCTTGCGTCGCACCTCTGTCGGATGCGCGGTCAATACCGGCACGACCATCGCGTTGGCGAAGAAGCCGGCAATGCGCGCCGGCGGGATGCCTGCCTGGCACGCCCGAGCGACGGCATGGGCCATTGAACCCTCGCGGGGCGCCGAAGCGGTCAAGGCGTGAGCACGGGTGCGACGGATGTGGTGCTGATCCTCGGCAATATTGGCGAGATGCGAAAAGAAGCTGAAGGCGCGGATGATTTGAAGCGCCTCGGTCGGCGATAGACCGTTGAGTGTCGCTTCGAGATCACGGCGTGCCGTAACATCCTCGTCACGGCGGAAGCGAACCGAGTTCTGACGGATCTGCTCGACCGTGTCGAATACGGCTTGGCCGCTCTGTTCGCGTATCGTGTCACCGAGGATGCGCCCGAGCAGCCGAATATCGTCGCGCAGCGGGAGGTCTTTATCGTGGGTTTCGACCGCCATCGGGTTCGGCATGGCACTTTCCAGCCTGGCTTGCTGAAACAGATGAGGGACCGCTGCAGGAATCGTGCCTCGTGGGTGCCACCGTCACTGCACTCTCGATGGCGCGCAGCCGTCGTCCGGATAACATGTCATCAGCGGGCCACAGGCTGATCGCGATAGAGCGCCCAGTCGCGGCAGGTCAGCGGAAACACCGCCAGTGGCCGCACCCGCTCACCAGGTGGCATCGAGACCGAGATGCGCGAACACTTCATGCCGAAGCTCGGCCAAATGCGGGTCGCCGCGATGGCGAGGATATGGCCGAGCGTTGATGATCTCGGCCTTGATGTGGGCGGGGCGCTCGCTCAGCACGACAACCCGGCCAGCAAGGAACAACGCCTCTTCCACATCGTGGGTCACCAGCAGCGCGGTGAAGCCCGCCCGCTGCCACAGCGATACGAGCTCACCCTGCATCGTGATCCGCGTCAGCGAGTCTAGCTGGCCCAAAGGCTCGTCGAGGATGAGCAGATTTGGATCGTTGACCAGTGCGCGCGCCAAAGCCGTGCGTTGCGACATGCCGCCCGAAAGCTGGTGCGGATAAGCCTTGGCGAACCCGCTAAGCCCGACCAGGCGCAAAGCATCTTCGATGCGTTCGCGATGAGTGCGCAGCAGCCCGCGTGCCTCCAGTCCGAGCGCAACATTGCCCCAAACCGTCCGCCACGGATAGAGTGTGGGGTCCTGAAAGACGACGATGCGCGAGGGATCGGGTCCTTCGATCGCCTTGCCCTCGACGGATAGACTGCCGGCGCTTGGGGGGTCGAGCCCGGCGACCAGCCGCAGCAAAGTCGACTTGCCGCACCCGCTTGGTCCCAGTAGCGCGACAAACTCGCCGCGGCTGATGCGCAAGCTGATCCGGTCCAGTACCGGCAGCGGTTGTCCCTCCAGGTCGAAACGATGGCTCACTTCACGGATCGTCAGCGTTGTCCCGCGAACCGGATTGTCGCTTACCGGATCCGCCCTTTCCGAGGGGGCGGCCGCGACTACCACCGCACCAAACCCTTCTGCCAGGAGAGCAGCCGGTCGCGCAGGCGGAATAGCAGCGTGATCAGCCCGGAGCACAAAAGGGCCATGATCAACAGCGCAGCATACATGTTGGCGTAGGCGGCCCAACCCTGCGCCCATTGCAGGTACCAGCCGAGGCCCGCCTTCACGCCGAGCATTTCGGCGACGACCAGAACAGCAAACGAAGTGCCGAGGCCCATAAACAGGCCGACAAAGACATGCGGCATTGCCGCTGGAATGGCCACCTTGAGCACGAGGAAGCGCTGGCTTGCCCCCAATGTCCGCGCAATGTCGTAATAGGTGCTGTTGACGCCTGCGACACCCGACCAGGTGAGCACCGTGACCGGGAACCCGGTGGCGAGCGCAATTAGGAATATGCTGGCGCTAAAACTGGAAGGGAAAATGAAGAAAGCAAGCGGCAACCAA
>JBJMQW010000515.1:0-3883 GCA_045802495.1 Allostellaceae bacterium
ATGGTCGATCCGATCAACGCACAGGCCGATGCAGGCAGCAAGGCCGCCGGCCTTTACACCCTGTGCCAGGTGCCGGAAGTCTCGGGCGCGCTTGTGGCGATGGACCCGCACACCGGCCGCGTGCTGGCGATCAGTGGCGGGTTCAGCTATGCGACGAGCCAATTCGACCGCGCCACCCAAGCGAAACGGCAACCGGGCTCCTCGATCAAGCCGTTCGTCTATCTGACCGCGCTCGATCACGGGTTCACGCCGTCGACACTGGTCGTAGACGGCCCGATATCGCTTCCGCAAGGGCCGGGATTGCCCATGTGGTCGCCGACCAACTACACGCGGCGCAACCAGGAGGTGAAGTTCCGCGGACCGACGCCTCTGCGCGTCGCGCTCGAGTTGTCGCTCAATGCGGTGACTGCGCGGGTGGCGTCGATGATCGGGATGGAGCCGATCGCCGAGACCGTCGAGCGCTTCGGCATCATGGACCACATGCCGCGCGAATACTCGATGGCGCTCGGCGCCGGGGAGACGACCCTGCTGCGCCACACCGCCGCCTACGCGATGCTTGTCAACGGCGGCAAGCGGATCACCCCGAGCTTCATCGATCGGGTCCAGGACCGCAACGGCGCGACGATCTTTCGCGCCGACCAACGTCCCTGCAACGGCTGCCAAAATGTGTTCTGGGAGCATCAGCCGGTACCGGTCGTTCCGGATACGCGCGAGCAGGTCGCCGACCCGGGCTCGGCCTTCCAGATCGTGACGATGCTGCAAGGGGTGGTCGAGCGGGGCACCGCCAAGGTCGTGCAAGCGGTCGGGAAGCCGATCGCAGGCAAAACGGGCACCACCAACGACTGGCGCGATGCGTGGTTCGTCGGGTTCTCGCCCGACCTCGCGGCCGGGGTGTATATCGGCTACGACGATCCGGACAGCCTCGGAGACGACGAGACCGGCGGGCACCTCGCAGCTCCGGTGTTCCGGGATTTCATGATCGCCGCGCTCAAGGATGCCCCGGCGACCGCCTTCCGCACCCCTCCCGGCATGCGACTCTACCGGGTCAGCGCGGCGACGGGCCTCCCCGCTGGAGCGGGCGAGACAGCCATCTACGAGGCCTACAAGCCGGGGACCGAGCCCGGCCAGAACCGCAAATTGGGGCTGCAACGCGTATCTGGTGAGGACGAAACACCGATCGCCGCAACCGTGGGCACGGAGGCCGAAGAGCCGCTGAGGCCGCCGGTGCGCGGGACTCCAGGCAGCGGCACGGGCGGCCTATATTAGGCAAGATCAGGCAAATCGACATTACGGAGTGAGCCGATGCGCGCCGAAATTCAGGCGGCCGCCGACGACATAAACAAGTCGTTGGCGCTGCTGAGGAGGCATCTTTGACTGGGAAACGGCGACCCGACGCCTCGCCGAGCTGAACGCGCAGGCCGAGGACCCCCGTCTGTGGGATGATCCGGCAGCGGCGCAGAAGCTATTGCGCGAGCGCACTCGGCTCGACCAGGCGATCGGCGGCTACCGCCGCATCGAGCGAGAAGTTGCCGACACGCTCGAGCTGATCGAGCTGGGCGAGACGGAAGGCGAGGCATCCGTCGTGGCGGAGGCCGAAGCCGCGCTCGAGAGGCTGCGCGCCGAGGCGGCGCGGCGCGAACTCGAAAGCCTGCTCTCGGGCGAGGCCGATGCGAACGACTGCTATCTCGAGGTCCATGCCGGGGCCGGCGGCACCGAGGCGCAGGATTGGGCCGAGATGCTGCTCAGGATGTATGTCCGCTGGGCGGAGGCGCACGGCTACAAGGCCGAATGGCTCGAAGAGAGCGGCGGCGAGGAAGCCGGGATCAAATCGGCGACCGTCGCGATCCAGGGCCCGGACGCCTATGGCTGGCTCAAGACCGAAAGCGGCGTTCATCGGCTGGTGCGCATCTCGCCCTTCGATTCGAACGCGCGGCGTCACACCAGCTTTGCCTCGGTCTGGGTCTATCCGGTGGTCGACGACAAGATCGAGGTCGAGATCAACGACAAGGATCTGCGCATCGACACCTACCGCTCGTCGGGCGCCGGTGGGCAGCACGTCAACAAGACCGACAGCGCGGTGCGCATCACCCACATGCCGAGCGGCATTGTCGTGCAGTGCCAGAGCGAGCGCTCGCAGCACCAGAACCGGGCCCACGCCTTCGCGATGCTGCGCGCCCGGCTCTACGAGGCCGAATTGCAGCGGCGCGAGGCGGCGACCGAGGCGATGAACGCCACCAAGACGGACATCGGCTGGGGCCACCAGATCCGCTCCTACGTGCTGCAGCCCTACCAGATGGTCAAGGATTTGCGCACCGGAGTTGAAACCTCGAACACCGGCGCGGTGCTCGACGGTGATATCGACCGTTTCCTCGCCGCCGCGCTGGCTTCCCGCATCGAGGGCGCCGACGCCGCCGCAGCCGGCGCCTGACGTCCCGGCTAAGGGACGTTGGCGGATAAATCCGGTCCTGCGCGCTTTATTGGGGGAAACGGAAACGTCCCGCAGCGCGCTGCGTCGAACTGCGGAAGCCCATGGAGCCGAGATCCCGGCAATAATGCCGGCGCTGAATACAAATTTGAATATTGCACGCGCGTCGGTTGCGTCGATGGCGAGTTTATCGCCTGGGGTCAGCCCCCGGTTGGCGACAGAGGCAACAAATGTTCAGAAAGTACAAAGAGTATCTGCTGGATGAGCTGCTCGAACACCCGGTATTGCGCCCGCAAACGACAAGCGAAGGGATCGAACACCGCTGCATTGATCTTATTGTCGAGGCAACCCGCGGGTATTATCGCGCCGCGGAAGCGGGTCTGGCACCGCCCCTGCCCGATTAGGGCGCTGGGCTTGATCCCATCAGCAGAACGGGCGGCGCAGCTCACGCCGCCTGTTCTCTCGGCTGACGAGCGATTACCAGTAAGGCGAGGCCCGATAGTAATCGTGAATATTCCGCTCCCAGCCTCGATCGACTGTGCCCGTGTCCCAGCCCCGCGCCGGGGTGGGAGCGCCGCGCAGCTGGTCTTCCGTGACGTTTAGCTCATAAGCGTCGAGATCCTCGTTGTAACGCAGCACGCTCCACGGCAGAGCGCGATATTCGTCACCGATCCCGAGGAAACCGCCAAAGGACATGACCGCATAGGCGACCTTGCCGCTCCGCTTGTCGATCATGACGCGCTCGATTGTGCCGACCTTGTCGCCATTGGTGCGGCGCACTGCCGTCCCTTCGACTTTATCGCTGCCGATCAGCCGGGTTGTTTCGCGGGCGGCGACGTTTGCTGCAATATCGGCCATTCATTCCTCCATTCGATGGTAGTACGGTATAAATGGCCGGTGCAGCGAAGGAGTTCCTGCCCGCAATACCGAGAACACGGACGTTGGGTTCTGCAAATTGCAGCAGCTCCGCGACCAGCGATCAGGCTGCTACTACGGCGCAAAAAAGCGCCACTGCCGCGCGAGCAGTGAACGTGGTGGAACACTAAGTTTAATAAGACGCCGACTTCACCCGCAAACTAGGCGGCCGACCATCACGGCTCTACCGGTCCAGTAGAGCGGCGCGCGGGGCGTGGCGGCAGCCCTGGCGATCGTCAGAGGCAAAAATCAACCCGCCTCGGGGCCCTCCTGAGCCACATGCCCCGCCAAATGAACGCGAGACCGCGAGCCGGTTACGTTCTGGGCCGATGGACCAGATAGGCCAGCCCGTAACCGATGGCCGCAGCCGCCAACAGAGCGGTCCACGGCTGTTCTGCGGTATAGCGGGTGAGATAGTTTCCGGCGGCGCTCCCCTGCTGATAGAGAGCCGTCGTGGCTTGGCTGACCTGGTTGCCCACTTGGCGTGCGACGTCCTGGGCGACTTCGCCGGCCTGTGCGGCGGCTGCGGAGGCATCTCGCGCC
>JBJMQW010000516.1:0-23298 GCA_045802495.1 Allostellaceae bacterium
GATGAGAAGCGAGAACCGGATTGTTTTCGTTCAACGAACGAACGATGTATCGAGGCAAGGATATCCGGGTTCATGACGAGATTTTCGTCTTCTCCTCGGAGAACCAAGGAGGTAATGGACTATGCGCAAAGGGTGTTGTGACGTCTCTCGATCCGGGGCCGGGCAACCGGTTGACGATAGAAGTTAGACCCATTGCCACGGCCCGCCGAAATCTCGGACGACGCGAACTGAAGCCGTTTCGCGATCTGGACGACTACCAGCCTCAGACGGAGATCGCGCGAAAGCTGTATCGGCAGGCAACCAACAAGATTGCGCATGTCTCAGACGAAGCGGCTGCGTTCTTGAGTATGCAGTTTTAGAGAGCAGCTCGCACCCGAAGCTTATTCGCAGCCTATTTCTTTGTCTGAAACGTGTAATTGCAACTGGGGGATATGATGTCGGCGCTAACATTATTTCCCTGGATGCGCCCCGTCATGTTGACAAATCCCTTTCGCAAGCGGGCGGAGGCCTTGAAAATTCCACTTTCATCGACCCTCCCGCGCAATGTGGTGGCGAATCGCGGGCGATACGCAAACCAAACTTCCCCTCTGGATATTGTCAGAGGGTAGAGCGCTCCCAAAGGAGGTTGGGTGCAGTCACCACTGATTTCCTTCGTGAGCGTAAGTTCTCCCACATACTGGCCGTCGAACTTGGCCGAGTTCTGCGCCCAAGCGATGCCCCCAAGCCCCGTGCCGAGCACGAAGCTCAGTCCTAGGCGTCTCAGCATTCCGTTCTCCCCGTTCGGGTTCTCTTACAGGTAAAAAGGCACCGCGCCATCCCGCCTGGCGCCGGTTTAACGTATGGACCATCAAAATGCGATGTCGCAGTTACACCCCACGGGCGCCTAGGCAAGCACGAGCAGGATCGGCGGCTGCGGTCGTGAGGGATAGCCGCTGTGCCAGAAGCATGCGAACGCGCAAGCGGGATACTGCGTGAGCCTTATCGGGCCGGCACGTTCGAGAAGAGCCCGCCGAGGCCCTCGGCCATCGTCGGGTGAGCGAGGATCGCGTCGCGCAATCCCCTGTAGGGCATGCCCGCCAACATCGCGGTCTGCACCACGGCCATGACTTCGCCCGCCTCGGCGCCGAGCATCGAGAAACCGAGGATTTGGTCGCCATCGGCCGCGACCAGCGCCTTCATAAACCCGCGCGTCTCCGAGGTTGTCCGCGTACGCAGTACCGCGACGATCGGCAGCTTTGCGACGCGGACGGCGATGCCTTGCTGCCGTGCTTCTGCTTCGCTCAAGCCGACCCGCGCCAATGGCGGGTCGGTGAACATGCAATAGGGGACGAGCCGGCTGCGCGTGGTCCGGTCGCCGCCGGCCAGATTGTCCCGGATGATGCGGAAATCATCCTCCGAGACATGGGTGAATTGCGGGCTGCCCGCGCACTCACCAACCGCCCAGACCTCGGGCGCGCTCGTCTCGAGCCGGTCGTTGACTGCGACGTATCCCCTCGGGTCGAGCGCCACACCCGCCAGCTCCAGCCCGATCCCGGAGGTATTGGGGGTGCGCCCGGTCGCGACGAGGATGTCGCTGCCGTCGACGGTCTGATCACCCTCGGGCGACTGCAACTGGAGGCTGACAGTTTGCCCGGAGCGGCCCCGCACGCCGAGAATTTTGACGCCGAGATGGACCGCGATGCGTTCGTCGCGCAGCATCTCCAGCAATGCGGCTGCGACATCGGGATCTTCCCGGCTCGCGAGCTGAGGCCCCGTCTCGATAATCGTCACCCGGCTGCCGAACCGGCGGTAGGCTTGGGCCAGTTCCAGTCCGACATAGCCGCCGCCGATGACAATCAGGTGGTCGGGCAATCGATCGAGCTCGAGCGCCTCGACATTGGTCAGCGGCTCGACCGCCGCAAGGCCCGGAATGTCCGGGATCGTCGCATGGGTCCCGAGATTGAGGACCACGCGATTTCCGGTCAGCACGCGCATACCGCCATCGTTCAAACTCACCTCGATGGTCTTCGGCGCAATGAACCGGCCCGCGCCCATGATCAGCTCGGCGCCACTCGTCTTGTAGAGGTCGAGGTGTGTCGCGATCAGGCCGTCGACCATTTCGCGCTTGCGCGCCAGCACTCGCTTCATGTCGGTGGCAACAGGTCCCGTCACCATTCCGAACCGGTCCGCATGGTGCACCAGATCGGCGACTTTTGCGCTCCAGATCTCGTTCTTGCTCGGCAGGCAGTTGGTGTTCGGGCAGGAGCCGCCGATCAATTTGCGCTCGACGACGGCGGTGCGACGCCCCGATTTGGCCATGTGCCAGGCCAGCAATTTGCCGCCCGCTCCACTGCCGAGGATGAGCATTTCATAGCGTTCCGGCTGCGACATCTTCCACTTCCTAGAGATTTCATCGGCCGAGTTCGAGGTACCGGGCGTCTCCCGCACAATAGAGCACGCAAGATGTCCGGCGTGCTCGGGGCTCGGGTTTATCCATTCTTCACCAGCGGCGCGCGCAATGGGCTGGTCTAAATTTGCCGTGTGGCGCATAGCTGGCAGGTTCCCAGTAATAACCGGGAGGACAAGCGTAAGCGGCCGTTGTGCCTCGTGAAGCGCCGACGGTTGTTGCGCGGTCCGACTGAGCGGGCGCCGCGCCTGCCGCGAGCGGGATCGCCGAAACGGCTAGGGCGCCAATTAGGCAGAGTTGATACAGGCGCATTTCGATCTCCTAATGGGTTTGCAATAGACCCCCGCCAAGCGGAGACGTGGGCGGAGTTCGCAGCGAATTATCTGGATCGAATCCTATCCGGTGCGAGTAAAGTCGGGTAAGCGGGGGTAAATCCTGGTAAGCCGTCCGTGGTCACGGCCACGAGGTATTCGCCGTCCCGACACCACTCCCATCGACCTCGCAGCTGTGGAATCAGCGCAAGGGCGTTCGGTAGTCAGCAAAGCCGTTCAAGAGGCGCTGAGCGCCGCGGCGTAAAAACCCCCGAATGTCATTTCGGGATGTCAAGGAGATGAAGCCATGCCGCTACCACGAGCTGAGGCGCAACGGAACCGGCCGTCCTGCTGGTACGACCGCGCGCGGATGGCCCGATCAAACTTGGTCGAAGCCGCCGCTACGCTCGAATTCGGCCGCTTTCAGGTCTTGCTGCGCGGCCGAAAGCTACTTGCCGGAGCCGTCCCAATCGAACTGGGAACGCGGGCTTTCGATCTGCTCCTGGTTTTGCTCGAGGCGGATGGCGCGTTGATCACCAAGGACGAGCTGCTGAGCCGAGTCTGGCCCGGGATCGTTGTCTCCGAGGACAATTTGAAGGTCCAGATCTCGGCGCTACGCAAGGCGCTCGGAGAAAGCCGTGACTTCATCCGGACGGAATTCGGCCGCGGCTACCGCTTTACCGCCGCAGTCCGTTCGACAACCGGCTGGGCTGCCTTTGCGCCTTCAACCCGTCAGCGTCATCGATTGCGGCGACCGTGGAACGCTCGGATCGTCGCGCCCCCAGCATCCATGTTACGCGCCTCATCGCAGCGCGCCTCGAAGTAGCACCGTGAGCGTCGCACCGGGCATAAGGTTAATATGTTAAATATTGGGGAAAGCGGCATGGAAGGTCGGGTGCGGGAGGAAGCCGTACTGGTTTCCTGGAGCGGCGGCAAAGACAGCTGCATGGCCCTCCGAGAGATCGAGAGGACGCCCAATATTCGGGCCGCCGCCCTACTTACCACCATAACCCGCGATTATGACCGAATCAGCATGCATGGCGTCCGGCGCGTCTTGCTGGAGCGACAGGGCGCCAGTCTCGGGATCCCGCTGCACCAAGTTCCGATCTCGAAGGGCGCCGGCAACGACGAGTACGAGACAAAGATGGGCGAGGCCTTCGTCAACTATCGCGAGCAGGGTGTGAGCTCGGTGGTATTTGGCGATCTCTTTCTCGAGGAGATCAAGGCGTATCGCGACCGATTTCTCGCTGCGCACGGCATGACCGGCCTATATCCGTTGTGGAAACGCGACACGGCCGCTTTGATCCGAGAATTCATCGGCTTGGGGTTCAAGACTGTCGTTGTGTGCGTCGATCCGGCCCGGCTCGACCCGTCGTTTCTCGGGCGGCTGATCGACGAGGAGTTTCTCTCGCGGCTCCCGCCGCAGGTCGACCCGTGCGGCGAGAACGGGGAGTTTCACACCTTTGTTTTTGATGGGCCCACCTTCGGCAATCCGGTAAAGTTCGCGATCGGCGAGAAGGTCTGTCGCGATTCCTTCTGGTTTTGCGACCTGCTGCCCGCCGACTGAAAGAAGTTGTCAGGGTTGGCGGCTTGGCGTGGTGACGGCGATGGATTCGGCCCAACGGATCGTTTCATTCCTGCCTTCGGCCACCGAGATGATTTGTGCGCTGGGTCTCGGGCACCGGCTGATGGGTATAACGCACGAATGCGACCACCCCCGGGAGATCGTGGGGAAACCGGTCGTCGTCCGCTCGGTGCTTCCGATCGACAGCATGAGCGCGCAGGCAATAGATAATGCGGTGACGAAGCGGCTGCGCGAGGGACTCAGCCTCTATCGTGTCGACGAGGCGCTGCTGCGGGAGATTGCACCCGACATGATCGTGACGCAGGATTTGTGTCAGGTCTGCGCGCCTTCGGGAAACGAGGTGGCTCAGGTATTGGACACGCTTCCCAGCAAGCCGAGAATCCTCTGGCTGACGCCAAAATCGCTCGACCAGATATTTGAAAATCTGCGAGAGCTGGGCGCGGCGACAGGCGAGCTGCAGAAGGCGGAAGAGGTGATTGTTGAGAGCCAGGCTCGGCTGGCAAAGATAGCCGCGCAAGCCTCCCGGCTATCGTCTCGTCCTCGGGTCTTCTGCATGGAATGGATCGATCCGGTCTATTGCAGCGGTCACTGGGTGCCGGAAATGGTGCAGATCGCGGGCGGGGTCGACGAGCTCGGTCGCAAAGGTGCAGATTCGGTGAGGATCTCCTGGCGTGACGTCTTGCAGTGGGCGCCCGAAGTTTTGATCGTCATGCCTTGCGGTTGTGGAACGGCAAAGGCCGCTGAGCAAGCACGGCTGCTTTCCGATTATCCGGGCTGGTCCGAACTTCCGGCCGTTCGCAACGCCCGGGTATACGCCGTCGACGCGAGCTCATATTTTGCGCGGCCGGGGCCCAGATTGGTCGAGGGAACCGAGCTTCTCGCGCATCTGCTTCACCCGGCATCCTTCGAGTGGAGAGGACCACCGGACGCCTTCCGGACAGTCGAGCAATCAGCCTTCCCCCGCCGCGGCCCGATTTCCTGACCCGATACCGCGCAATTTGCGACGATCGGAATCCTCCCCGCTCGAAGCACCGTCCCGCAGATCCGCCGGCGTCAGCCCGCACGCCGGACCAACCCCTATGTTGGATCCGACGCCGTCCGCAGCTGCGGGCGAAAGACCTCATTGTCGACGCCGTGCCGCAATCCCACATCAGCCCGGTAAGCTTTACCAGGTTGGCATCATGGCTCAGCAATCGAGACAAACGTCCGATCCGCCGCGCGGCGAGCCGGAGATCATCCCACCCGGTGCGGACTGGCCGCCCAAGCCCCGAGGCAGGGTGCCCGACTCCGCCAGCCAGGTCACCTTCATCCATATCGCCAGGCCGGGCCCAGTCGGCATCATCCTCGCTTTTCTGGTGCTCGGAATGCTGGCTGCTGTTACTTTCGTATTGCTGCTCGGACTTGCCGTGGTCGGAGCGGCCGTAGCTGGTGTCGTGATTATTGGGGCGGCGATCTCGCTTTTCTTGCGCAGAACATTTCCGCGGTAGTGTGGGCGGTGCCCTCATCCGGGCGCTGTTCGCCGCTCACGGACAGCGCCGCGGCCAGACCAGTCTAGGCAGGAGCAGCCAATGCCAGAGGCAGAAACCGGACAGGCGGTGCGGGTGCTCGATCTGTTGCTGGAGTATTTTGGCGACGATGGTGAGCGCTGGACGCGCGATCACTATGATGACGGCGACGGCCGGCGCTGTCTTGTCGGCGCCCTGAGTTATCTGCGCTGCAAGCACCGCATCCCGAGCGAGGGCGCGGAGTGTTTTTTGCACGAGGCAATGAAGCAGGGGCCTCCCCCTCGGAGGGGTGGGCTTGTCTACTTCAATGACCGCTGCGAGAGCTTTGCCGAGCTCCGCGCGGTTATCGTCGAGGCTCGGGCCATCGCGCTTGGCGAGGCAGAAAGAGAAAGCTGCGCCGCTGCGTTCGAGCGCTGGCTGGCGGAGCCGAGACGGGAATGGGCCGCGCGGGCGGCGACGAGCAACAAGCGGGAGACAGAGGTATTATTTCCCCGTGCGCCAGAGCGGCTTGCCGCCTGAAACGCTGTATCAACGCCCGAGCGATCCCCGTGCGGCAAATGCTAAAATGGCCGCCGATCCAGCGGCGCGTGGGGCTGTTCCAGCCCATCGACCGGTATGTTTCGGCCGTTGATCCAATGGGCGCGCGGTGACGCCAGGAAAGCGATGACATCGGCGACCTCCTCGGCGGCGCCAAGACGGCCCATCGGAAAACCGTGGCGGACATAGTCATCAAAATATTCCTGATTGGCGAGGCGGTAGCGGTCCCAGCCATTGCCCGCGACTAGAATCGAGCCTGGCGACACCGTGTTGACCCGGATGCCGTGCGGCACAAATTCCAGCGCCCAACGCTCGGTATCGAAAATCAGCGCCGCCTTTGCCGCGCCGTACTGCCCGGACATTGCGAGCTGGGGTGACCAGCCGGAAATCGAAGCCACATTGACGACCGAAGCACCTGGGCGGCCCCTCATATGGGTGAGCGCCAGGCGCATCATCCGTACGGTCTGGATCAGGTTCCGTTCCATGGCGCCGCGCCAATCGTCGTCGGTGCTGTCGGCGATGCGCGCTCCGCCGCCGCCACCGCCGACGTTGTTGACCAGGACGTCAATCGCGCCAAAGGCCGCGACGGCGGCCTGGACCAGCCCTGCCGCTCGATCGGGCTTGCTGACATCTGCCGCGTGGGCGGCGACGTCCACGCCGCTCGTGCGCAATGCCGCCTCCGCCGCGGCCAATGGCTCGGCCGAGCGCGCCGAGAGCATCAACCGGCAGCCCTCGGCCGCAAACGCTTTGGCGGCCGCCAGGCCAATGCCGCGGCTCGACCCGGTGATCAGCACAACCTTGCCTGCCAGCCTCAGATCCATCGGGCTTATGCCTGTGCTTTATGTCCAACAATCCATGATGACATGCGGTCGTAGTATGGCCGGGCTTGACCCGGCCATCCAACGCGCCGCAGCGCACATGACGTGCCAGTTTCCGTGGGTGCCCGGCTCAAGGGCGGGCATGACGATTGAGACTGCTGAAATCATTCGAGCGCATCGGAGCACTATTAGGAGCTTTATCCCCGTTTTCGCGCCGGACTTGCGGCGGCTGTCGCGTCCCGGAAGGAGCGGACAGCCGCCACCGGGATCTAAGCGAGACGGTAGACGCGCTTTGCCGTGCCGCTAAACAGCTTGGCCTTTTCGTCGGTCGAGTAGCCCGCGGCCAGGATTTTGAAGGCGTTCCACAGCACGGCGTAGCTCGAACTGACGCCGTCCGGCGGGAAGTTGCTCTCGAACATGCCGCGGTCGGGGCCGAACGCGGCGATGCAGCTCTCGAGATAGGGCTTGTAGGCGCGCGCCAGCTCCTCCGACTACGGCTGAGTCTCGCGCGTGTGGAAGTCGAACATGCCGAACAACATGCCGAGCCCGCCGAGCTTGACGACGACGTTTTGGCACTTGCCGAGTTCAGCGATGCCCGCCTTCCACACCGCGAAGGTTTCCTGCTTCTTATCCGCGTATGGGCCGATGCCAAGCGGTCCGCCGACATGGTTCAGTATGATTGTCGTCTGCGGGAAGCCGCGCGCCAGATCCGCCAGCTCCATAAGCTGAGGGTGGTACAGCCAAGCCTCGAAGGTCAGGTTCAGCGGCGCCAGCCGAGCAAACCCGGCCCGCCAGGTCGCATCGGCCATCTGCCCCTTCGGCGAATTCGTGCGGCCGCGCGAGAACATCTCGCTGGCGTCCCAGACTACCGAATGGCGGATGCCGCGGAAGCGGCCGTCGCCGGCAGTGATCTCCGCCTCCAGCACGCGCGCCACGCCGTCGCCGAGGCGCAAATCGGCGTGTCCGACAATGCCGGCGCACAGCCGGCTCTTGCCGTATTGTCCGCTCGCGGTCATCGCTGATGTGCCGTTGACGAATTCGACTTCGCCGACCGGCTTCATCTCCGCCGGCCCGTCGGCGCGGTACATCGAGCCGCATTCGACAAAGACGCTCTGCGTGATGTTGTGACCGCTGCCCGTATCTGCGAGCAGCTGGTCGAACAGATAGCGGTGCCCGTTGCGATCCCACAGATGATGGTGCGGATCGACGATCTCGAGCGCCGGCTCCAATATCTCCTCCTTCCGCTGTGCCCACCATGCCGGATCGCCGTAGCGCGTTCCGGGCGGGGAGCTGCCGGGCACGGCGACCGCGGGTGCGGTTTGAGACTGCACGGGAGTCGGGTGAAGTACGGCGCCGCCAAGCACGCCCGCCGTTCCGACCAGCATCGTACGTCGCAGCATCGAGCGAGGACGCACCGTCTTCTCATTCATTGCCTTTCCTCCAGACTCAACCTGGCCGGACCACTCTCTCGGAGCAGCACGGAATTCGTTTGCGTTTGTTGCAGGGTACACACCGCCAGCCTGCTCGACGAACGGCCGGCCGTCATCTTACCCTACTGCGCTTAGCGTTCGGCGATCCAGGTCTTCACCTGGTCGTAGCAATTGACGATGTAATATTCGGCAATGTCATCGGCTGTCGTGTTCCAGACGCCGTCATGGCCGAGGATGTAGCGCAGCGCCTCGTCGAGATGCTTCGCGGCATTTGGCCGCCCGATATTGTGCGGATGCAGCGACAGACACATGACGCGCCCGTTCTCTGCACCCTCTCGGTAGAGGGTGTCGAACTGGTCCTTGATCATCTGCTGGAAGTAATCCGCCTCGCGGTTCCAGGCCAACATGCCCGCGTCATTGGTTTGGCCGGTATAAGGAACATAGATGAATCTCTGGCCGCCCCGTACATTGATCGGCCAGGGCTGGTCGTCGATGATCCATGACGTGTGGTAGAGGCAGCCGGCCTCGGCCATCAAATCGTCGGTCCTGACCGTGTAGCCGGCGCCGCCGCCGAGCCGCCCTTTCAGGCGTTTGCCGGTCATCTCCTTCAGATGCGTGATGAAGTCCTGCCAGTATGCCCGCTCCTGCTCCTCCGTATAATCGTAGATCGGCCGGCTGTTGTAGAGCCCGTGCGCCATGTAATCCCAGTCGGCAGCGATCATGGCGTCTTTGATTTCCGGAAAATGATCCAGCAGCTCGAGATTGAGACAGCAGCAGGCGCGAACCTCGTGCTTGTTCAATACCTCGAGCATGCGCCAGAAGCCGACGCGGTTGCCATAGTCCATGCGCGAGTAGTGCGGAATGTCGGGCTGCGTCGGCCGGTTCTCCGGCAGGTATTCGAAGAACTCCATGTTCGGCGCGACCCAGAACGCGACGCGCGCGTTGCCAGGCCATCTAATGATCGGGCGGTCATTGATCGGAGCATAGTCGAAGCGTCCGGGCGGTAGGGTCATCGTATCACCTCCGTTCGACTGCAAAGCGGATAGCCGCACCGAGGTTGCTTCGTCGCTGCGCTCCTCGCAATGACAATCCTTTGCGGTGTCATTGCGAGCGAAGCGAAGCAATCTCGGTGCGGCAGGACTTTGTCACTGGGACGCCTGCGTCTTAAACCAGTCGATGATCTCGCCGCCAGTGGCCTTCCACACGCCCGCATGGGCGCAGATGTGGCCGAGCACTTCGTCGAGGTGCCGGATACGCCATGGCTGGCCCATGATCCACGGATGCAGATGCAGCACCATCATCCGTCCGGTGGCAACGCCGTCGGCGTAAAGACCATCGAACCACTCGCGCCACAGCAGATTGACCTCGTTGATCGTGCGGCGGCCGTGCAGGTGGATGTAATTGTCGTCGAGATAGGCGTGGACGCCGAGCGAGTAGAGTTCCCCGGTGTTGGGTGTCATCTTGTAGGGCTGCTCGTCATTGCCCCAGTCGCAGACGTAGCGGATGCCCTCCGCCCCGAGGAGGTTGGGGGTGTTCTGCGTCTCTTGAAAGTCGGGGCCGGACCAGCCGGTCGGGCGCTTCCCGGTAGCGTTTTCGACAGCCTCTATCGAGGCGCGGATATACTGCCGCTCCTCGTCCTCGGACATGCCGATATGGATGATGCGCCGGCGTGAGAGACCGTGCGCGATGAACTCGGCGCCGCGCTTCTGACCCTCATTGACCAGAAACGGGTAGTGGTCGGCGACGGCCTTGTCCAGCGCCAGGGTGGGCCGGATGCCGTATTTGTCGAGCACGGCGAGAATGCGAAAAATCCCGACCCGGTTGCCGTATTCGTGGTTGCCCCAGCCGCCGATATCGGGGAATTGCGGTTGGTTGCCGCTCCACAGCCCCTCCGGCCCGCCCATCGGGCTCACCGCCACCGGCGTGCCGGCCGGCACCTCCCAGTCCCAGTGCTCCAAATTGACAATGACGGCGAGCGCAACGCGGGCATTGTCCGGCCACCTCAGAACCGGACGGGTAACGATCGGCGACCAGGGATAGAAATCCTGGTCCATGCCATAGGCGCGCTTTGCGGGCATCGCTCACTCCGGTTACCCGACGGCTGCCGCCGCCGGATTGGTTGGCTTCGGACTCTGCGTCAGAATGGCTCTCCGCGAAAGAGGATCTATGGAAGGGAGGCCCGATGGTGGATCCGGTTCAACGGCAAGCCGGCCACCCAAGCTAACGGCGGCACCTTCGCGCATGGCGGTCGCCGGGGCTGCGGGGTCGCTGCGCCTCAGCGGTTTTGGAGCCGATAGCGCAGCCAAACCGCGCCGCCCTCCAGCACCTCGGTGCTCGCCAAGGTCATCGAGGTAATCGGCGCCGCTGCGCCGGCATCCCTGTCGTTCGAGTCGAAGATGCTCGGCGCGCCCTTCGCGCCGTCGATAGCGGGGCAGATCGCAAGGCTGATCTCGTCGATCAGGCCAGCCCGCAGAAAGGCCCCGTTGGAGCCGCCGCCGCCTTCGACCAGCAGGCGTTCGATCCCCAGCTCGCGGTTCAAAATCTCCAGTGTCAATCCGAGATCGAGCTCCCGTTCGCCGCCGAAAATGTAGGAGACGCCATCCTGGCGCAGCCCCGCCAGATGCGGATCGGAAACCTGCCCGGTCAGCACCGCGACAACCGGGTCGCCGCCAATATCAGAGCGCCCCCAGGCAATCTTGCCCTGGGCGTCGAGTGCGATGCCGTAAGCTTTCGCGTCGCGCCGCGCGAACCAGGGTTCCCGCGGATAGGTTTGATCCGTGTGGCTGGGATAGGCCTGCGCCTTGGAATATTCGCTGCCGGTGACGCGGCCGATCAGCCACGAGCCGCCGCCGAGTTCTTCGTGGATGCGTTCGAACAGCCCCGCCATGCGGTTTTCGCTCGGCCGCCAGCGGCTGCCCAGGATGCGGCCGTCGACGCTCGAATTCATGTGGCAGATCACATAAGGCTTCATCCCGCCTCCTTCGCCCCGAGATAGCTTCGCTGCGCTCGCAATCTAGGCTTGTCATTGCGAGGACCCGAAGGGGACGCGGCAATCTCAACCCGTGGAACGCTCCGCAGATAGGAGCGCTCAGGCGGGACGGCTCCAGCCCACCCAGTTGCACACCGCTTCGCCCATGACGAGCTCGAGGTCGCGGCCCTTGAGCCACGGCAGCTCCTCGGTGAACACCGTCACGCATTGCCGCCACGAGCACGGCATCCGGGTGATGTCGGTGCCCCAGAACATCCGCTCGGGGCCGAACGCGTCGAAGCAGCGGTGCAGGTGCTCGTGAAAGCTGCGGAACGGATACGCGTCCTCGGTGTAGCCCGCCTGACCGGTCGCCTTGACCGCGACGTTCGGGTATTTGGCGAGCGCGAGCAGCTCAGGCTGGAACCGATAGGCGGATTGGCCTTTGCTGCCCGGCGGCACCGCCATGTGGTCGACAATCAGTTTGAGCCCAGGGTGGCGCTCAGCGATTTGGCCCACGGTTGGCAGGAACAACGCAGCGGCGAGCGCCATCGGCACGCCAGCCTGCTCGGCCGCGGGCCATAGCCAGTCGAGACTGCCGTCGGTCATCCACTCCCGCTTGTGCCGCTCGTTGAAATAGAAGCGCAGCCCGACCATACCCGGCCGCTCTTTCCAATGCGCGACGAGATCGCCGCCATTCGGGTCGTCGAGATAGAACCACCCCATAATGGCGAAGCGGTCGGGGTATTTGCGCACCGCCGCCTGCGCCAATTCGTTCGAATCCGGATCCCACAGCACGGGGTGGATCAGCGCACGGTCGACACCGGCTTGGTCCATCGCATCGATCGCTTCCGCCGCCAAATAGGGCTCCTGGCGGTGCGGCGGCGACGGCGTGCCTTTTTCCCAGAGATGAATCTGGCCATCGACGATCAGCATCAGGCTTATCCGTTTGATCCCGAAAAAGGATATCGGTTGCTACAGCGGCTCTTCGTAATGCGCTTCGGCTGAGATGTCCTTGTTCGTGTAGTCTGGCAGTAGTGCCGTCGCGATGATGCTGATGATCGCACAGACAACGACATAAATCCCGATCGGGGTCGTCGAGTTGAAGCTCGCGAAAAGCCAGGTCGCGATAAAGGGCGCCGGCCCGCCGGCGATGATCGAAGCCAGCTGATAACCGATCGAGGCGCCGCTGTAGCGCAGTCGCGGAGGGAAAGCCTCGGCGATCAGCGCCGCTTCGGGCCCGTACATCGTCATGACCGGGATAAACGACAGCGCAACGGCGGTGAACATCACCCACGGGATCTTTGTATCGAGCATCGCGAAATACGCGAACGTGAAGATCGCCACAAAGATACAGCCGATGATGTACATCTGCCGCCGGCCGATCCTATCCGACAGTGCGCCGGCGATCGGGGCCCAGATAAAACCGAGCGCCGTCGTAACGATGAGCCCCGTCAGCAGCAGATCGCGCGAGGCACCGAGCACCTGCGTGCCATAGGTGAAGACAAAGGCGTTGAAGATATAGCCGGGCGCCTGCTCCGCCATGCGCAGCAGCGCGGTCAATGCGATTGCCTTTGGCTGGCGTCGAAACACCTCGACCGTCGGGGCGCGTACGACGCGGTTTTCTTCGAGCACGCGGCGGAACACCGGGGTCTCGAGGATACCGAGCCGGATCCACAACCCCACTCCGACCATGACGATGCTGAGCAAGAACGGAATCCGCCAGCCCCAGGTGAGGAACTGGTCGCCGGAGATCCAGCTGAAGACCAGCACCGCCAGATTTGCCAGGAACAGGCCGGCAGGCGCGCCGAATTGGGGCCAGGAGGCGATGAACCCACGGTTCTTGTTGCCGCGCGCCCATTCCATTGCCAGCAGGACCGAGCCGCCCCACTCGCCGCCGACCCCGATCCCCTGGATCAGGCGCAACAGGGTCAGGATGACCGCGCCCCAGATGCCAATCATCTCGTAACCGGGAACCAGCCCGACCGCAGCGGTCGCAATCCCGGTCATCAGCAGAGTTACGATCAAGGTGGCTTTCCGCCCGATGCGGTCGCCGTAATGGCCAAAGATCGCGGCGCCGATCGGGCGGGCGACAAAGCCTATAAAGAAAACCCCGAAGGCCTTCAGCGTATCAATCAGCGGGTCGGACCCGGCAAAGAAGACATGACCGAAGACCAGCCCGGTCATCGTGCTGTAGATCAGAAAATCGTACCACTCGATCGTGGTACCGACGGTGCTGGCGACGACAGCGCGGCGCAAATGCGCCCGGTGCTCCGCTTCTGCAACCGCTCCCCTAACTGGGAATGTGGTGTCAGTCATCTCGGCCTTCCCCCGACATGCTTGTAATTGCTGGTATCAGCGTAGCAGAGCCCTCGGGAAGGGAGAACATCCCTCACGTCATGCAAGGCAGCTCTTTTCGCCGGGGCGGCGGTGCGTCTGGCGGCGGTGAACACCCCGGCGGCGGCCGAGGCCTGGATGATTCGCGGCGGTGCAGGTGCGCCGGCATCCGTATCCTCCTCCACCGACAATGCTCGGCTTCAGGTCAACGTTAGCCACGATCGCGCGATCGGCGGCGGCCTCTCCAACGCCGCCGGCCGGATACCGGATCGGATCAGCGTTCCACCGGCCGGTTGCGCATCAGCCAGACCAGCGGTACCGCGAACGCGGCAGTCAGGGCAATGAGGTAGAAGGCATTTATGTAACCGATCATCGAGGCTTGCCGCTGGATCTCGTTGGTCAGCCGTATCAGGCCGCTGGTTGTCCCGATGTCCCAGGCGGCGGGAACCCCGGGGCCTTTTAATGTCCCATTGAACAAATTGATGAACTCGACCATGCGCGCGTAGTTGGCAGCGGTCGAGCGCACCAAAAGCGCGATCGACAAGGAGATAAACAGGCTGGAGCCGAAATTTCGCACAAGCGTGAAGACGCCGGAGGCCTTGGTTATCTGGCCGGCCGGCAGGGTCGCGAAAGCCAGCACAGTCATCGGCGTGAACGCCAAGCCGAAGCCGAACCCCTGCAGTGCGTTGGTCCAAAAGACGTCGAAGCTCGTCAGATTGAGGTTCAGCTGGCCCATCTGCCAAGCAGCGAAGGATTGCGCAGTCAGCCCCAAAGCTACCGTCAGCCGTGGGAAGCGGCGGCTGATCGGCACAACGACGAGAAAGGCGACCCAATTGCCGACACCGCGCGCTGCCAGCAATTCGCCGATCGTGCTGTCGGGATAGCCTCGCAAATCGTGCAACAGGGTGGGAAACAGCACGAGGCTCGTGAAGGCCAGCATGCCCATGAAAAAAGCGATCAGCAGGCCGATCGCGAAGTTGCGGTCGTGCAGCAGCTGCGGATCGAGAAATGGCGTCGGCGAGGTCAAGCTGTGCACCACGAACACCCAAAAGGCGCCGGCGGCGACCGCCGCATAGGCGATGATTTCTGACGATTCGAACCAGTCGAGCCGCTGCCCTCGATCGATCAGCAACTGCAGGGCGATCATCGCGACCGACAGAGCCGCGAACCCCGTCCAGTCGAGCCGGGCGCGCGTGTGTGCGGTGTTGCCTGCGAGCGAGACCCACACGAAGCCCATTGCGATCAGCCCCGGCGGGACGATCATAAAAAACACCGCTCGCCAACTGTAGATCTCGGCGATCATGCTGCCGATTACGGGGCCGACGACCGGGCCGACGACGCTGCCGAAGCCCCAAATCACCATGACCGCGGCGTGCAACTCGCGGGCAAAGGTGGCAAGCACGATAGCCTGACCCATCGGCATGATCACCGCGCCACACAGCCCTTGCCCGACGCGGTAGAGGACCAGCGTTTCAAGACTGTTTGCGAGGCCGCACAAAAGCGAGAATAAGGTGAACCCACCCACGCCGCCAAACATGACCCCGCGCCAGCCCAACCGGCTTGCCAGCCATCCGGTCGTCGGTGTCGCGACGGCTGTCGCGGCGAGGTTGAGCGTGACGACCCAGGCGATCTCGTCGTGGGTGGTCGACAGCGCGCCCCGGATCTGTGGCAAGACCACGTTGGCCAGGGTGATCGTCATCCCGAACAGCAGGCTCGACAGCTGTACAGCCAACAGGATCAACCATTGCCGCGCGGTGATGCTGCGCAAACCCGGCTTGCCCGAAATCGTGCTCATTTGTTAGGCAGGGTGCGGAGCACCATGTTTCCGCGCAACAGCGAAGATTGCATGCCCGACCAGGCGCGGTTGATCGAACTTCTTCGCTGCAGCAACCTCGCTTGCGGCTTCGCCGGATTTGCGCCCCGGCAGCGGCCGACACCTCCGGGGAGCGCTTTGAGCGCAAGGCAGGTGGAGTGCCGGCTCGCGCGTGTCCGGTAGCTGGGCGCGTAACGATCGGCGACCAGCGATGGAATTCCTGGTCCACGCCATAGGCGCGCTTTGTAGGTGTCGCTCCCCTCTGATTGCCCAAACGGCCGGCGCCACCGGATTGGTTGGCTTCGGACTCTGCGGCAGAATAGCGCTGCGCGGAAGAGGATCTACGGAAAGGTGGGCCCGATGCGGATCCGGTTCGACGGCAAGATAGCTGTGGTAAGCGGCGCCGGACATGGGTTCGGCCGGTGCATCGCCGAGACCTTTGCTCAACTGGGAGCACGCGTGTTCGGCTGCGATCTATCTGCCGCGGAACTTGCGGAAACCGCGAAGGCGGGAGTCGAAACAGGCGTGCTGGATTTGACCGACCGCGCCGCAGCGGCGGCATGGATCGCGCGGATCGAGCGGACCACGGGCGGCGCGGTCGATGTGCTGGTCAACAACGCCGGCGGCGTCGCGGGACAGGAGATGCATCCGATCGCGGAGGTGCCGGATGCCGATTGGGACCGCATTTTCGCGGTCAACATTGGCGCCGCCTTCGCGCTGAGCCGGGCCGTGGCGGCGGGCATGAAGCGAGCCGGCAGCGGTCGTATCGTCAACATCAGCTCTGGCGCTGGGCTCGGCCCTTCCTTGACCGGCATCCAGGCCTATTGCTCCGCCAAACACGCAGTGGTCGGGTTGACGCGACAACTGGCGCACGAGCTGGGTCCGTTCGGCATCACGGTCAACAGCGTGGCTCCGGGTTTCGTTCGCTCCAACCCCGCATCCGAAAGGCAGTGGGCCGGGTACGGCGAGGAAGGACAAAAGGCGCTGGTTGAACGGATCGCAATGAAGCGCCTGGGTACCCCGCAGGACATCGCCAATGCGGTGGTGTTCTTTGCCTCCGAACTAGCCGGCTTCGTAAACGGTCAGGTATTGGCGGTAGACGGCGGAAAATAACATGCCGGCAACCTTGACCACTGTGTTGGCATCGATCGTCGACTTCTGCAAGATCGTGATTTGAATTAGCGGCCTCTCAGCAGTTGGGGTGGTCATAGCGAGCGAATAGGCGGCCGACGCGATCGGGTCGAGCTAGCGGTCGAATGGTTGATGCTGCGTGCCGATCGGAGCAGACTGAGGTCGGCGCGGATCAAAAGGCTGTTTAGCGCGGTCCGCCATAGGAGGCGCACCGCGCTGGGTATCGGGTGGAACTCGGATTGGCGACACTTCTGGGAGCTTTGGCCGCTGACCACCTGGCCGGTACGGCGCGGGCGCTACCCGCCGTAGCGGCTCAGCAATGACGCTCGCCGAAACACCTCGTCGCGGCCGACTCGCCCGTGCGCAGGTGGCCGCCCGCGAATCAGCCGGGGAAGCGACGGCCGAGCCGGTCGCACGCGCCCAACCGGCAGCGAGCGCGGTAGGACCGGAGCCAGGTCTGCGCGACTGGATCGGTGTCCTGGCGATGGGCATCGGCCTGTTCATGGCCATAATGGACGTGCAGATCGTCACCAGCTCGCTGAGCCAGATCCAGGGTGGGCTATCGGCCAGCGCCGACGAGATTGCCTGGGTGCAAACCGCGTATCTCATCGCCGATGTCGTGATGGTTCCGATGAGCGGGATCATGTCGCGGCTGTTGTCGACGCGCGTGCTGTTTGTGGTCGCCACCCTTGGTTTCACCGCGACCAGCGCGTTGTGCGCCACCTCCACAAGTCTCGGCCAGATGATTGTCTATCGGGCGATGCAGGGGTTTTGTGGCGGCGCAATGACGCCCACCGTGTGGCCAGTCGTCTACACCAAGTTCCGCGGTCAGCAGCTGGCGACCGTCATTGCGATTATCTCAGTGATTCTGAGCCTGTCATCTACCTTGGGCCCGACCCTCGGCGGGTTTTTGACCGATACGTTTTCCTGGCATTGGCTGTTTTTGGTCAACATCGTGCCCGGTCTCTTGGTCGCCACGGTCGTGTGGGTAACAATCGACATCAACAAGCCCGACCTTTCGCTGCTGCGCGATTTCGATGTGACGGGCTTGCTGCTAATGGCGGCCTTTCTCGGCTGCCTCCAATATGCGCTTCAAGAAGGCCCCCGCTTGGACTGGCTCGACGACGACACGATTCGCGCCGCGGTGGCTGTCTCGACTGTGGGCGGGAGTTTGTTTTTCTGGCGAGCGCTGACCTACCGCCAACCGATTGTCGATCTTCGCGCCTACCTCAACCGCAATTTTGCTTTTGGTTCGTTTTTCACCTTCGTCGTTGGCATCGGCATGTACGGCACGACCTATTTGGTGCCACTGTTTCTGGCTCAGGTGCGCGGCTATAACGCGCTGCAGATCGGCTTGACGATCATCGTTACCGGCCTAGTCACCATGGTGATGTCGCCGCTCAGTACTTGGATCGCGCGCCGGCTCGATCTGCGCTTAATGCTGGCAATCGGCTTGGGCCTATTTGCCTTCTCGATGTATCTGACTGCCACGCTGACCAATCAGACCGGCTTCTGGGAGCTGTTCGTGCCCCAGGTGGTCCGGGGCCTGGGGCTGATCTGCTGCTATCTGCCGGCCAATATGATCGCGCTCGGCACGTTGCCGCAGGACAAGATGACGAACGCGGCCGGTCTCTACAACCTGACCCGCGATCTCGGCGGCGCAATCGGCCTGGCTGCGATCGTGACGATCATGAATGAGCGGCTGCATTTTCACTGGAACCGGTTGATCGAGGACATCAACCCTGCTCGCGCTTCGGTGCAGCAGTTCCTCGATTTGCAGGTCAACCGTTTTGATCTGCTGATCCCCGGAGATCCAAGCCGCGCTGCAATCAAGATGCTCGCCGATCTGGTGCGGCGCGAAGCGCTGGTGCTGACCTATAACGACCTGCTGCTGCTGATCGGCTCTCTATTCATCTTCGCCCTGATGCTGCTGCCGCTAGTCGGCCGCCCTCGCTCGTTTCTATCGCATTAGCTTTTCGCCGGGCGCTGATCGCTTATCGGCATCTCAGGTCGGCGATGATGCCGGCAATCTCCGACCAAGGCGCGTCCGGTCTATCTGCTCCAAGCTGGAAATCTCAGGACGAACACGCGACTTGGCCATGCTCGAGCCAGCCCTCGACAGCAGCTAATGAGAATGCGCGTAGTAAGCTCGGGGATGGCGGAGCTTGCGATCAAATCGTAGCGTAGACGGCGTAATCCGCGGCAGAGACGCAGATGGATGTGCCACAATCGCCACGGGTATTGGCGGGGTGCGGTGATGGACCAAGGGACCTTCGTTTGAACTTGTTGCCACGATTGCCCAAAGTGGGGCTTATGAAGCGAGGTTCCGGTAACTACGAATCAGATCGGAGGAAACGATGCGGTGGAGCGACGAGCGGATTTTGACCACTCACACGGGCAGCTTGCCGCGGCCACCCGAGCTGACCCGGCTCTATGTGCGCCGCGCCCGTGGCGAGGCGATCGATCCGGCCGAGCTCGACCGGGCTGGCAAGGCGGCGTTGCGCCGGATCGTCGACAAGCAGATCGAAGCCGGTGTCGATATCGGCAACAACGGCGAGCAGCAGCGCGAGGCGTTTTTTCTCTACGTCCGCCACCGGATGAGCGGTTTCGGCGACAGCTGGCAGCGCTGGCCGCGCGGCGATGTCGAACGCTATCCGCTCTTGAAGCAGCAGATGGCGCAGATGCTCGCCGCCCGCGAGGCTGTGGGCAATTATCAGCCACCCAAAGCGATTGGCGAGGTGCGTTACGTCGACGACTCGGAATTGAAAGCCGAGATCGCCGATTTTCGCACTGCTCTCGAGGCGAAGCCAGCCGGCTTCGTGGAGCCGTTCATGACCGCGCCGTCGCCCGGGATCATTGCCGCCGCGATGAAGAACGAACATTACGACAGCGAAGAGGCATATCTCGCCGCGGTCGCCGCCGCCATCCAGGTCGAATACGAGGCGATAGTCAAGAGCGGTTTCCTTCTGCAGCTCGACTGCCCGGATCTCGCGCTCGAGCGGCATTTAACCTATGACGATCGTCCTATTGGCGAGTTTCTCGGCTTTGTCGAGCGCGTTGTCGCGGCGATCAACAAGGCAATCGTCAATGTGCCGCGCGACCGGGTACGGCTCCACGTCTGCTGGGGAAATTACGAGGGGCCGCACGACCGCGACGTCCCGCTCACCGACATATTGCCGCTCCTCGAGCAGGCCAATGTCGGCGGGTTCGTGCTGCCCTTCGCCAATCCCCGGCATCAGCATGAATATCGCGTGTTGCAAAAATTCCCGCTCGCCGACGATCAGATCATTGCTGCCGGCGTCATCGACGATCTGACGGGCTTTGTTGAGCACCCGGAGGTCGTCGCCGATCGCCTTGAAAACGTCGCGCGCGCCGTCGGCGACCCAAGACGGGTGATGGCCTGCACCGATTGCGGCTTCGACACCTCGGCCGGCATGGGCCGGGTCACCGAAGACGTGGTGTGGGCCAAGCTCGCGGCAATGGCTGAGGGCGCCCGCATCGCCACCCAGCGGCTTTTCTAGTGCTGGCGGAGCAGACGCTGGTTCATAATGAGCACTCGCGCCGACGTACTCGTTCTCGGCGCAGGAATGGTTGGAGTCAGCGCGGCGCTGCATCTGCAAAAGCGCTGCCGTGACGTTGCGCTGATCGACCGCCGTGATCCAGGCGAAGAAACGAGCTACGGCAATGCCGGCTTGATCCAGCGCGAGGCTGTGATCCCCTATACCTTCCCGCGGGAATTCGCCGTTATCCTAAGCTACGCGATGAATAACCGTCGCGACGCCGTCTATCATTTGTCGGCGCTGCCGCGGATCGCGCCTTGGCTCTTCCAATACTGGCGAAATGCCGCCCCGGAACGGGTCGCACACTCGATGCGAGCGCTCGCCCCATTGATGGCGCAATGCGTCAACGAGCATGACGCGCTGATTGCCGAGGTCGGCAGCGCGGCGCAAAGCCTCGTCGACCACAGAGGTTGGCTCAATTGCTGCCGCACCGAAAAGACTCTGCGCAAGGGCATCGCGGACGCCCGCAGGCTCGAGGAATACGGCGTCGACTACGTGGTGCTTACGGGGCCGCAATTGCGGGAGCTCGAACCGCATTTGTCGGAGGCCCTCATCGGGGCGATCCATTTCCGGGGCTCGCCGACCTCGTCGGATCCTGGCCTGCTCACCAAGGCTTATGCCGATCTCTTCACCCGTAGAGGCGGGCGCCTGCTTAAGGGCGATGCGCGCCGCCTGGGCGCGCAACCCTCGGGATGGAGCCTTGTTACGGACAACGGTTCGGTCGAGGCCCGCGAAGTGGTGGTGGCTCTCGGTCCGTGGTCCGACGAGGTCTTTCGACCGCTCGGCTATCAGATCCCGTTAGCGGTTAAGCGCGGCTACCACATGCATTATGGGGTCGAGGGCAATGCCACGCTCGGCCATTCCGTGCGGGACGCCGATGGCGGCTTTGCGCTCGCGCCGATGAGAAAGGGTATCCGGCTGACAACCGGCGTCGAGTTCGCTGATCGCGACGCGCCGCCGAGCCCTGTCCAGCTCGCGCGCGATGAGCCGCTGGCCCGCGAATTGTTTCCGCTGGCCGAACGATTGGAGCCGGAACCGTGGCTGGGCTGCCGGCCTTGTCTGCCCGACATGGTCCCCGTGATCGGCAAAGGCGAACGGCACCAGGGTCTATGGTTCGCCTTTGGCCATGCCCATCACGGTTTCACGCTCGGACCCGTCACCGGGCGGCTGCTTGCGGAGATGATGACTGGTGAGGCGCCCTTCACCGAACCGTCGCCTTACGCCGCCAGCAGGTTCCGGAATTGAGCCGCCCCACGGGGCCGCATTCTGCACGGTTTGCTCCCCGATGACGCCAACAGCCTGGCAAATCGGATGGACATAAGTGCCGAGCCTGCTCGGCCCTTGCGAGGCGTGCTCCGGATTGCGCCACTCGACCGTGTGCGAAGCGATGTGGGCAATCCCGCGCTTTCTCGCGCGCCTCACCCAAGGCCGATAGTATGGGTATAGGGCCTAGACCCATCTCCCCGAGCTTGCCGGCTTCCTTGAAGCGGAATACCCAGGACTTCGCCCCGAACGTTCAAGACAGAATGATATGCGATTTCTCGCGGATACCCTGCCACGCGTTGGATGGGTATGTATGATCGCGAATGCGCAAGTGGCGGGCCACGTCCGACGATGATGAGCACTATGTCTGCGCAGTGGCCCCATGATGGGGGTGTGCGACAGAGTCTACGAAAGCCATTCCACTGGCACCTTTAAAGCCTCCGCGAGCTTTGCGATCGTCTCAGGAGTTCCCGTGCGGCGTCCGCTTTCGAGATCGGATAGATAGCCCTGACCGATGCCCGTCATAAAGTTCAAATGCAGCCGCGTTTCGCTGCGCCAGTTGCGAATGGCTTTCAGCCGACTGTCCCCTCGAAGAATCGCAGCACTTACCTCCGGGGGCAGCACGCCCCCTCGGGCGAAACCGCCGTCTCGCCAAGAATTTCGAGAACCTTGCCGAGACCCTGGCCATCTTCGTGACGCTCGCTTCCATCCAGCTGGCCCTCAGGCGGCTCGCCAGGGCATAGGTCGGCAAACGGATCGTGAAGAGACCTTCGCCGAGACGGCCGGCAACGACGGGAACGCGCGCCGTAAGCGGTCACACGACCACGCCAGCGGGAGCGACTCAATTCGACCCAAGCCGGAGCGAGTCAGCCCATCGAAAGGTCCCGAAAGCGGACCCCCGAAGCTTCCGCAGCCTGTTAAGGTCGGACACACAGGCCGGGCCAACAAGGCGAGTGCCCGGCCGGATGGATACGACGTATCGTGGATGCGCGTTTCGCATTGCAATGAAAGGTGGCGAAGATGGGAAGGCTCGACGGCAAGGTTGCAGCGGTAACGGGCGGGGCATCGGGGATCGGCGAGGCGACGGTCAGGCGTTTCGTTGCCGAGGGCGCGAGCGTGGCATTCTGCGACCGGGACAGCGAGCGCGGCCAGCGCGTGGCGGCCGAGCTCGAGACCGCCGGCGCCAAGGTCGCCTTCACGCAGGCTGACGTTGGTACCGAGACCGCATGCCTCGCCTTCGTCAACGGTGCCGCGCAGAAGTTCGGGCGCCTCGACATCCTCATCAACAATGCCGGCATCCGCAAATACGAGAAGGTCGACGAGGCGAGCGCGGCGAGCTGGAAAGAGATCCTCGACGTCAACCTGATGAGCTACGTCTTCTGTGCCAAGGCGGCCGTTCCGCTGATGCGCCGCGACAAGGGCGGCGCCATCGTCAACGTCGCCTCCGTCCGTTCCATCGTCTCGGGCGGCGGCAATCTGCAATATGACACGACCAAGGCTGCTATCGCGGGGTTGACGCGGGCGCTCGCCGCAGACCACTCGCCGGAGGGCATTCGTGTGAACGCCGTCGGCCCTGGCCCGATCTTCACGCCGTTCCATCAGCGCCGCATCGGAGCGGCCGGCGAGACCGTCGAGCAGTACAACGACAGGGCCGCAC
>JBJMQW010000517.1:0-3900 GCA_045802495.1 Allostellaceae bacterium
CATCCTGTGCCTGTGCGCCCATGGCGGTCTGACCGGGGTGCCGCAGGTCGGCATCCCCGGGGCTGCCGTCGACGGGGTGCCGGTGGGGCTGTCGATCGTCGGCAGCCGCGGCGCCGATGCGACGTTGATCGCAGTGGCGGCCGCGTTGGCCGAGGTTAACGTATAGTCAACACCGTCCCGCATTTCGACGACAACGCGATAGCCAACTGGCTCGTTGTCGGGCAACATCTAGCTGCACCAGGACAGCGGGCTCTCGGCTCTGCCGAGTGCCATTCGTCGCTTTGGGAGGCTGATCATCTCCGGTTCGCAGCGCCGACGAACTGAGCGATTCCGCAGCATTTTCGGTCGGGTGCTTGCTGCGCTTGTTCTGCTGCTGCAGATCACGACACCAACGCTGCTGCCGCCCAGTCACGCCAGCGGAGCCAGCGATCTTTCCGCCGTATTCGGCGAACACGCGCTGTGCCTGTCCGGAGATCGAGACACCTCCGGCAGTCCGACTGACCAATCCCCGAAACCGGTTCATCACGAATTCGCCGCCTGCTGCTTCTGGCATGGCAATGCGGCACTCGCGCTAGTTCCCGGTACAAAGCTTGAATCAGTCGCGTTTGTCCGATCGCCCCCCACCTTCACGCCTGAGACGCAGGCTCCCGCACGTCGACTGACGGGGGCCATCGGCGCCCGGGCCCCGCCAGCGCAAGCCTAGGCCACGCTTCACCCGATCGGCGTATTGCTGCCGCGCCTTCACGGCGCGCAGCGGGACCGATCGCCTGCTCTCTACCAGCTGGAAACCCCTCGATGCTTGCCGTCATTTCAAACGGGCGCGCAAGGTTCGCCCTCGCCATCGCGCTGACGATCTTGCCGGTTGTAGGCGCATTGGCTCACGGTTTCGCCGGATCACGCTTTTTCCCGGCCACAATCGTGATCGACGACCCCTTTGTCGCCGATGAACTGTCGTTGCCGACCGTCTCTAACCAGAAGACCTCCACTGACCCGTCGGTTGTGCAGACCGATATCAGCGGCGAACTCTCCAAGCGCATTACGTCGGAGTTCGGCCTCTCGATCGGTTACGGCTGGACGCATCTCGACCAAACGGGGCCGCCGCGCAACCCCAATGGCTTCCAAAATCTCGAAATCACCCCGAAATACCAATTCCTGTTGAACGGCCCGCACGAGGCTGTTGCCTCGGTCGGGCTGATCACCGAGATCGGCGGCACCGGCGCGAGGCGCGTCGGAGCACTGCCGTTCGCGATCTACACGCCCACCTTCTATTTTGGGAAGGGGGCCGGTGATCTGCCGGAAACGCTAAACTGGGCGCGTCCTTTTGCGCTGACGGGAACGGTTGGTTATAGCATAACCTCGAGCAAGAAGGTCACGAGCCCTGTGGTCGATCCCGACATTGGCATCACCGGCCTCGACGTCGAACATGTTTCGAATACGGTTAATTATGGCTTTGCCATTGAATACAGCAACTTCTACCTGCGCGCCAACATCCACGATTTCGGCCTACCCGAATGGGTCAACAGGCTGACGCCGCTGGTCGAATTCAATTTCGTCACTCCCGTGACCGACCGCTATGGCGAGAAGACCGTCGGCACGATCAATCCCGGGATCATTTGGTCGGGGCAGTCGATGCAGTTCGGCATCGAGGCGATCATCCCCGTGACAAAAGCGAGCGGGAAAAATGTCGGCATTATTGGGCAGCTCCACTTCTATCTCGATGACATTTTTCCCAATACCATCGGCCGTCCGCTGCTCGGTTATTGAGAGTTGCGCCGTTTTCTGCACTTCGCGGTCGTGACCACAGTCGCCATGGCGTCGGCGGCGGCCTCCTCCCACGCCTTCCTGAGTGGGGCCACTCCCCCCGTCGGCGGGAACGTACCGGCATCGCCGAAGGAGATCCGTCTGACTTTCACCGAATCCATCGAGCCGCGCTTTTCCGGCCTGGACCTCGCCACCGGCGACGGCCGGGCGATTGCGACCGGTCCGGCCGTCGTCGATCCGCAGAACCCCAGGCAACTCGTGCTGGGGCTGCCGACGCGGCTGGCGCCCGGCCGTTATCGGGTGCGCTGGCATGTCGTGTCGGTCGACTCGCACCGTACGGAAGGCGAATACAGCTTTGCGGTCGAGCCGTGAGGTCCGGCGATGGACGAAGTGCTCTACGCCTGCCGCTTTCTTCAGTTCACGGCGGCAATGCTGATTTTCGGCACCGCCGCATTCCGGGTCTACGCGCCAGCAGGCAACGATACCCGCGCGGTCGCCGACCTCCTCGCCGAATTCGACGCATGCTTCGGCCGCGTATTGCTCATCGCCTCTTTGGTCGCCCTGATCTCGGCGATAGCGTCGCTCTTTTATCAGGCTGGTGCGATGGCCGGCTCACCCGCTTCTGCGGTCGATCTTGCAACGGTGAAGGCGGTGTTGTTTGAAACCCAATTTGGTCGGGTATGGTGTGGGCACTTGCTGCTCGCAGCGGCCCTTGTTTTGGCGACCCTCCGTCTACGGCCGGGGCAGCCGGTCATTTTTATCCTCGCCTTGGGATTGCTCGCAAGTCACGCTTGGGTTGGGCATGCCGTGATGGATCACGGCGCCGCCCGGATCGCTCATGAGGCCAATCAGACCGTGCATCTCCTTGCTGCCGGGTTGTGGCTCGGCGGGCTGGTGCCCCTGGGCTGGGTTCTCCGGCAGGCGCGGCGCCCGCTAGGCGAGATTTCCATGATGAGTGTTGCTCTGCGAAATTTTTCGCATATGGGATATGCAGCCGTAGCGCTGCTCGTGCTGACCGGAGCGATCAACACCCGGCTACTGGTCGGCAGCTTCGGTGCGATGGCGGATACCTCTTATGGCCGGCTGCTCGCGTTCAAGCTCTTGCTGTTCTCTCTTATGGTGGCCGTGGCATTGATCAACCGTTTCCGCCTCGCGCCGCGAATTCGTCACGATGCTGGGGCGTTGCGAGCGCTGCGCCGCAGTGTCGCCCTCGAGCAAGGCTTAGCTCTCGCGGTCTTAGCAATCGTCAGCGTCCTCGGTGCCTGGCCGCCGGCGCTTTACGGAGGCAACCGGTGAGCCGGGAATTACCCGCCATTGCGACGACGCGGCCCGCCAACATCGACACGCTCGAGCCGGGCAGATCATGCCATTAAAGGCCGAAATCGTGGCCGAATAGGTCCCCGGAAGATGGCTCATCGCGCGTGCCATAAATTCATATGGGCCGCCCTGATCGGCGTGCTGATCCAAATCGCCGCGCCGGTTTGGGCGGTGTCGGCGCTCGCCGCGAGTCTCGATCCGATCGCCGATGCCCCGGTCTGCTCGGAGCACAGCCAACTCGACGGGAAGGGCGCCCCGCAGCACCGGCACGCGCCGCTCTGCCCGATTTGCCAAATTCTATGCCACGCCGTCTACGCCGTCGTTCCCAGCCCACCCGATTTCACTGCTCCGGCGAATATCAGCTGGGTCTCCCACCTGCGCTATTCGATACCCGAGCCTCGTGGTCCGCCATCCGTCTTCGCGCAGCCTCGCGCCCCGCCATCTCGCTCTGACATGCGTGCCACCGCGGCCTAGAGCCGCCCTGTCATCGCTGGTGGTCGGTCACTCCGACTTCCGTCAGAGGGGAATTTCCTCACATGTCTTCGACTCGTTTGGGCGGCGGCGGCGTCCTGACGGCGATTTCCGTCGCTTGGGCAATTGTCGCCCTTGCTCAGGGTGTAGAAACGCGGCCCACCCCGGCCGCGTCGGATCAATCAACAATCACACTGCCTCCAGTCAGCGTCACTGCGGGAGGTTCGCTGTTTTTGCGGCCGCCTCCCTTCGACGTCGAGAAGAACCCCAACGGCCAGCCGGTCACTACCATCGGCCGGGATCGCTTCGACAACGAGCCCGCCTTCTCGATCGGCGAGATATTGCGGCAAA
>JBJMQW010000518.1:0-8696 GCA_045802495.1 Allostellaceae bacterium
ACAACAATTTTTGGATTATAGACAGCGTCGTATCCCAATTCCTGTATCTTTGTCGAGACACTCAACTCTTCGTTTGACAACAGAACCCGACCAATCCGACCCAGATTTTCGGGGAATAACCCTGCCTGCTCGAGGGCCTGCCTGCGGAACGCAACATTGGTGCCGGCAAGCCATTCTTCGGCTTGGAGTATCCGTGTTTCCGCACCGCGATCGAGGATCGACAAAAAGCTTTCGAGGCGGGGATTCAACCAGGACGGCCGCGGCGCGGCCCAGATCGGGCGAACCGGCCCGCCGGCGATGCCGGCCCGTTCGTACTGAGCGAAGGTGCCGGTGATGTGGGTCAGCCAGTCCGGTGCCGCCTTTGCATCATCATCCAAGAATGCGACGATTTCTCCGGCGGCTGCGCTGACGCCGGCATTGCGGGCCCGGGAAAGACCGGGGCGCGGCTCTCTCAGATATCTGTGATTGCAGGTTATTTCGAGGCCGTCGAGGAAACGCTCGCGCCCCTCCAGGTCGGATGAATTATCGCCGATGATAAGCTCATACCCGTCTTCCGGAAAGTCTTGCAGCTCGATGGACGTGATTGCCTGCGCCGGCAAATCATAGCGATTGAAGGTGCAGATGACGACGGTGGCTTGCGGCTTCATTGCGACAGCTCATGCATCAACGAACTCAGCGCCGTAGAAGCGGGCAGTCAACAGGCGGTCGTCTTGGTTCTCGCCGGTCTCTTCGGGGCGGATGCCGTGCACGTTGAGGAGAACGACATTGAGATTTGGAGCACCGCAATTTTCGACGGGAAATTTCAGTTGCATCAAATTGTGCGGGGCCGGAACAAGCACGTGTTTCTGAGTTTGGTCGTTGACGATTACCCGCAACCGGGCAAAATCCACTCGAGGGTGAGGCAGAAGGCGCACGCAGCAGATCTGCCGGCGGTCGGCGCAGTGCGGGAAGACCAGCTGCACGCGCTTCTCGCCGCCGACCCAGCAAAAGAGCCTCCCGGAATCATCGTGCTCGATGTCATACCCGTCGGAGATGATCAGGCCAGGCTGATCCACGGCATATGAGATCGGCCCGGCGGCGGACCCGGCCTGGTTGACCACCAAAGCTCGTGGCTGATCGTTGTGCCGGATCCGCCGCTCAAGCAGTGAAATTCGTGCCTCGAGCAAGGCGATTCGACCCATCAAATCACTCGGCATAATCGTCTCCCGGGTATTTTTTGGCGTCGATCAGCGTGCGAGGATCGACTTGGAGATTGCTGCGAATTCGGTTTCGTTGCCGGTTGCGAGATGCCGCAACCCGGCTGCCAACATGCCGTCCAGCAAAAATCGATATCGTGCCGAGCCCTTCAGCGCAGGCCCCGACAAATGCAGCAACAGGACCGGCAGCCCTGCGACGCTCACTGTTCCATCCGATGCGAGCGTCAGGTCTGTGACGACACTGGTGATCCGCGACGCCCGCCCGTTCGCCAGTAAATCGCTCGCCTGCAAAAATCCGATATCGACCATGAAGTTCCACAGCGGTTGGTCCACATAGCCACTGCGGCGCCGCACGCCCAGATATCTCGCTGTATTGACGTCGTCGAACAGTCGATCGACCTCGGAGAGGCCGATCGCGCCGGCCGATTTGGCCACCATTCCCGACGTCAGGTAAGTGGAACGCCGGCGGAGATCGGCGGCGTCTGGTATATCCTCATAGGCCCCGTCGGGGCTGGTGTTCATGTAGCCGATACCGGGCCGCGACAGGGCGAACACCTCGTTGAACAGCTCTGGCTTCGAGGTCACAATGCAGTCGGAGTCGAGATAGACCGCTTGCCCGGCATAGGTCAAAAACGACAGCTTCCGCAATTTTCCGAGACAATACGGATAGGGGCTCGCTGGTGGATCCTTGTCGTAGATCCGTCGGGCCAACGCGTCGATGTAATCGAGCGCTACCTGGTAACATTCGGCTCCGTAAGACGAGAATGCCATTCTCGTCAGTTTAATATCGTCGTTAAACGGAATATAATAAATCTTATTGGTGAATCCATGAAATTTTATGCTTGCAAGCAATCTTAGGCTGTTCTCTAGAACCCGATCATTGGCAAGAAAGAAGATAGCCGGCTCGTCGGTCATGGTATTCCATTGCTGGCTGACGCTCCTCGCCGATGAGGGGTAGCGCAGAATGGTTGATAGTTGGTTGCGCGGATCGGCTCGTCCGGCAAAACCGACGTGACGGGATCTCGCCGCTATCAGATCTTTAAATTTAAAGAAAAGATGCCGGTCATAACGATCGGTCCAAAACGGGAGCGGGCGGTTGGAGAACCGCCCGCACGGACCGGGTTAGCCCGGATCAGCCCGCTCAGTGAAAGAATGTGCTGTCGATGTGCGTGATCCCGACGAGGGTCATAGTGGTGCCGTCGGGCAGCGCGATTGTCGTGTTGCCGCCGTTGACTGTCGCCGTCGCGACAACATGGTCGATCGTCGCGGCATTTTCGCCGGCGAAATCGATCGTATCGCCATGCGCCTGGTTGAAGCCCACGACTGTATCCTGACCCCTGACCCCGCTGTCCTGGAACACCGTGCCGCCGCTTCCTGCATAGAGCAGGTTGTGGCCGGATCCGCCATCAATCGTGTCGGGGCCGCTGCCGCCAAAGATCGTGTCGTTCGCACCGCCCCCCACGACCAGTTCGGCACCCGACCCGCCATGCACCAAGAGGGCTCCCAGCCCGCCGTAGATCGTGTCGGGGCCGCTGCCGCCAAAGACCGTGTCGGGTCCATCGCCGCCAAAGATCAGCGCCTGGCCACTGCCGCCCATGATCAAATCGCCGCCGTGTCCAGCAAAAATCGTATCGGACCCGCTGCCGGCGGTGATCGTGTCCTTGCCATTTCCCCCAATAACAAGAGTCGCGCCGCTGCCGGCAGTGATGACGTCCCGGCCGTCGCCGCCATAAACCGTGGTCGGACCACTGCCCCCGGTGATCGTCGCAGCGCCTAGGCCTCCATATATGGTTGTCGGGCCACTGCCGCCGATGATCGTATCCGGCCCGTCTCCGGCAAAGATCAGGCTCGTGCCACTGCCGCCGGTGATCAGATCACCGCCGTGACCGGCATAGATCGTATCGTGGCCGCTGCCTCCGATGATTGTATCTTTGCCGTTGCCGCCGACGATCAGCTCGGTGCCACTGCCGCCAAGGATCAGATCGCGCCCGTTTCCTCCGTAAATCGTGTCGGGGCCGCTGCCGCCCTGGATCGTATCCGGGCCATTCCCGCCCTGAATCGTAGTCGGACCGCTTCCGGCATAGATGTGACCGGATCCCGAGCCGCCAAAGAGCATGTTCGGCCCATCGCCGCCATAGATCGTGTCGCTGCCGGCTCCACCATAGACTGTCGCGCTTCCATTCACTTGCAGCGCCCAATCGCCGTAGGCCATGTTGATGGTGTGCCCGTCGTCGGACAGCACCGCTACTCCCTGGTAGCCGGCCGGCAATCCGTTCGGGATAATCCCTCCGGTGATTACCTCCAAATTAAACTCGCCGGCGATCGGCGGCGGGAGGTTGCTCCCGTCCGGCGTCAGGACGACGTTGACTTGTTGGCCCCCCTGGGCAAAAGCATTGTACTGGCCACCCGGAATAGATGCCATACTCCTATTCCCTCAAAAGCTGCGGACGTAATGTTGGGTACGACTAACGGTGAACTCGGGGAAGAAAGAAACACGGCTAGCGAGTTTCGTCGATACTTTTCTCTTCCAATTTGAGCGGGTTGCAACTCGATATTTTGCGACTACTAGACACGTATTGCAGATGAATCTGTATCTAATTTCGAGATAAACCGAGAGACGCGACGCGCCGTTTGGCAACGGAGACCGTTGGATCGCGCTCACTGCGGCTTTTCGAGGTCCTCGATCGCGGCTCTGAGAAACCGGGCCGCCTCGCCTCCGGTCACGGCCCGGTGATCGAAGGTCAGCGACAAGGGCAAGATGCGGTGCGCGGCGACATTGCCATCGGTCACGACTGCCCGCCCGGCAATCCGACCGGCGCCGAGGATCGCGACCTGCGGCGGGACAATAACGAGCGCGGCGAAGCGACCGGCGAACATCCCGAAATTCGAGAGCGTGATGGTCTGGCCGCGCAACTCGGCGACCGGCACGGTGCGCGCGCGCACATCCTTTTTCATCGCCTCGATGCCGCGCCGCAAATCGGCCGCGTCGCGCCCGCCGATATTGCGCAACACCGGCACGAAGAGCCCGTCCTCGGTGTCTACCGCGAGGCCGAGATCGATCTGCTTCAGGAGACGCCGCTCCATAGTGCGGCCGTCGTACCAGGCATTGAGTCCGGGCGACGCAGCGCAACCGGCCACGATTGCGCGCGCGAGCCGGATCGTCACGTCGGATTGCGCCGGCCAAGCCTCGATATCAGCCTCGTCGGATACCGTGGCCGGTACGATTTCGGCATGCGAGCGGGCCATGTTGACGGCCATGGCTCGGCGAACGCCGGCGAGCGTCTCAGCTGGTCCGGCCTCGGTCTGCGCCCGAGCCGCCCGCTCGACATCCGCGCTGGTCACGGCGCCACCCGGACCGCTTGCCGCTATCGCCGCCAGATCGACCCCGAGCCGCTGCGCCAATGCCCGCACGGCGGGCGCCGCCCGGACCCCCGGCGGCGGTGCCGGCGATTGCGCGGGCGCCGCCCGTGGTTCAGCGACGAGTTCTCCGACGATCGTGCCGGTGTCGGCGCGAGGCCCCTCCTCGAACTCGACCAAGGGGCCGCCAACCTTGACCCTGTCACCGGGCTGGGCGCAGAGCCGGGCGATTTTCCCGGCTTGCGGCGACGGCACCTCGACCACCGCCTTCTCGGTCTCGACCGAAACCAGCGGCTGGTCGGCGACAACATGGTCGCCCTCCCCGACGTGCCAGGCGACGAGCTCGGCTTCCTGCAGGCCTTCGCCGAGATCCGGGAGAACGAACGTGCCCATCAGTGCAATCCTCACCCATGCGTCCCGCGAGAGGCCCTTCCCCTCCTCGAGACGAAGGGCGTCCTCGCTGCCAATAAACACCTGCTCTGAGCAAACGGCGCATCGGCCGGTTCAAAGGACGCGCCGGCCGCGCTCCGGCTTCGTCATTTCTGCTCGATAAGGCCTTTGGAATGCCAGGTTAGCCCGCAGCCGCCGCCGCAACCGAGCGCAGGCTCGGCCGGCTGTCGCGGCATTATCGAACTCCTCCCTTGGCGCTCTGCTCGCGCAGCTTGAAACGCTGGATCTTGCCGGTGGCGGTCTTGGGCAGGTCATCCAGGAAAATAATCCAGCGCGGGCATTTGAATGGCGCGAGCGAGGCCTTTGCGTGCCCGTCAAGAGTGCGGGCGAACTCTTCGTCGCCGCGCCTGCCCGGTCTGGCCACGACAAAGGCTTTAGGCTTGATCAGACCATCGGCATCGGGTGTTCCGACTACCGCAGCTTCGAGAACATCCTCATGCGCGACCAGCGCCGCCTCGACCTCGGCGGGCGACACATACATGCCGCTGACTTTCAGCATGTCGTCGCTGCGGCCGCAATAGACATAGTAGCCGTTCTCGTCTTCGAAATATTTGTCGCCGGTGCGTGTCCACGCCCCCATAAAGGTTGCCCGGCAGCGCTCGCGATTGTTCCAGTAACAGGCCGCGCTGGTGGGGCCGCTCACCAGCAGATCGCCGATTTCACCGCGCCGGACCGCGTGGCCTTCCTCGTCGAGGATCTTCAAGTCATAGCCCGGGATCGGCCGCCCGGTGGTGCCGTAGCACACGTCACCAGGCCGATTGCTGAGGAAAATATGCAGCATCTCGGTCGAACCGATGCCGTCGAGAATGTCGACCCCGATCCGCGCCGACCAGCGGCGGCCGATTTCCTGCGGCAGGGGTTCGCCGGCCGAGACGCAGCGACGCAACGCGAGCTCCTCGGGCTTCGGCAAGTCGGGGCTTGCGAGCATCGCATTATACAATGTCGGAACCCCGTAAAAGATCGTCGGACGGTGCTCGCGCAACACCCGCGTAACCGCCGTCGGGCTCGGCCGCTCCGCCATCAACACGCTCGTCGCGCCGACCGCGAGCGGAAAGGTCAGGGCATTGCCGAGGCCGTAGGCGAAGAACAGCTTCGCCGCCGAGAAGACGACATCGCTTTCGGTGATGCCGAGGACCGGAATGGCGTAGAGCTCCGCCGTCTCGATCAGGCTCGAATGGACATGCACAGTCCCCTTTGGCCGACCGGTCGAACCCGACGAATAGAGCCAGAAGCAGGGCTCGTCCGGATGGGTCGCTGCGGTGTCTGGCTGCGTCGGCGCATCGGCCAGCAAAGCCGCGATCGATCGCTGCGCCTCGGCGCCGCCGGAGACGATCAGCTCGGGCCGGGGTTCCGGCAATCCCATCAACGCCGCCTGCATGACCGGCAGCACAGGCTCCGACACGACGACCAGCCGCGCCCGGCTGTCGGTGAGCATGAAGGCG
Source organism: Allostellaceae bacterium (assembly GCA_045802495.1). Taxonomy (GTDB): domain Bacteria; phylum Pseudomonadota; class Alphaproteobacteria; order ATCC43930; family CGMCC-115725; genus AP-15. Next base: position 6,446 of record JBJMQW010000518.1, read on the forward strand.
AATTCGTCCGCGGTCAGCTGAGTGTTGACGGCAACCGGGACGACACCGGCCTTGATCGCGCCGAGAAACGCGGTCGGAAAGTCGATCGTGTCGTGGAGGCAGAGGAGAATGCGCTGCTCGGGCTGGATACCGAGGCGGCGGACCAGGTTGGCGAACCGATTTACCCGGTCGGCCAGCTCAGCGTAGCTGTACTGCCCGCGATCGTCGATAAAAGCCGTCTTGCCTCCCCGCCCCGCCGCCAGATTGCGCTCAATCAGATCGGCAGCGGCGTTGTATGGCGTTGCGACCGCCATCCACCATTCTCCCTGTGTGGCGTCATAACGAGCATTATTATCCCCGGATGCTCGGGTCAATCATCTGCCGCGCACCATCGCGGCGGAACCAAGCGCACCAGACACATCGGATAAGCGGGGCACGTCATGTCGGATGAGAAGCCGTTCCGGCTCGAAGAGGCGACGATTGATGAGCTGCACGAGGCCATCAAAGCGGGGCTCACAACCTGCGTTGCCGTGGTTCAGCATTATATCGAGCGCGCGCGGGCCTATAACGGCGTCTGCAGCGCGCTCGTCACGGAGGACGGCGCCTCGGTCCGCGCGGCGACCGGCGCGGTGCGGGCGGGGGCGCCGCTGCGCTTTCCGACCGACACCGCGAAGGCCTCGACGATCTTGCCTGATCTCGACAAGTACAAGGGGCCGCCCCTCGAATTCGGGCGCATGGAGCCGACCGCCTCCGATCCCGCGGTCCAACAGCAATACGGTATGATCGCGGGGCTGCCCAATGCCGGCCAGTTGAATGCGCTGGCGACATTCAACATCAGGGGCGAGCGCTCTGTAACCTGCCGCGGCGACTTCGACCGGCACCCATCCGCGGGGCCGCTGCCTCCCGGCGCCCCGCCGGTCTGCGAGCATTTCCGCCGATTGCCCGACGCGCTCGAACGCGCCGCCGAACTCGATGCGACCTACGGGCGCGATCCCGATCTCGCCAAGATGCCGATGTATGGCGTCGTTTTCTCGTTCAAGGACCCGTTCGACACCAAGGACATGCGCACCACCGCCGGCGGCGACGCGGCCTACGACATCGATTTCCCGGCGCGCGACCATGTGCTGGTCGAGCAGTTGCGCAACAAGGGCGCCATCATCTTCGCCAAGGCGGTGTGCACCGAATACAACGGCCGGGCGGGCGATCCGGGCGGCCGGCACAAGCCCGAAAACGTCTTGCCGTCGGTGCTCGGCTACCAGCGCAGCAGCTGGGCCGGCAATCCCTCGAATCCTTACGATACGACCCGCGCCGCCTCGCTCGGCTCCAGCTCGGGCTCGGGCGTCTCGGTCAGCGCCAATTTGGTCATGTGCAGCCTGGGCGAAGAGACTCGCGCCTCGACCCGCGGACCGGCCAACCACAATGCGGTGGCCTTGATCCTGCCCCACAAGGCGATGCTGAGCTTCAACGGCGGCGCGATCGGCGCCGACATCTATTGCGACCGCAGCGGCATCCTCGCCCGCACGATCGGGGATGCCGCCAAGGTGCTCGATGCGCTGAGGGACCCGGAGACCGGCTATTACGACCCGCGCGACCCCTACACAACCGTACCGCGCTCTTCGGTGCTAAAGGGCTACGCTGGCCACGCCAAGCCGTCCGGCTCGCTAAAGGGCATGCGCATCGGGGTCATCCGCGAGTCGATGCTGGTCCGCCCCGGCGACAAGACCGCCGAGCCGATCGCAGCAGCGGCGGCGGCCGAGATCAAAGCCGTCCTCGGCGGGACGCTCGGCGCGACCCTCGTCGAATCCTCGGATCCGCTATGGGAGCCCGACCGCGAGATCGAGCGAATGCACCTCGACTTCCGGCAGGGTCTCGCGCGGCTGGTGCCGGTGTTCATGCCGGATCTGCTGTTTCGGCTGGGACCGGACGGCGAGCCGGTGTTCAAGGAATTCGCAGCAGCGATCCGGCCGACCGAGTTCCTGCCCGGCAAGGTCTTCGGTTCCGGGGCAATGGCCCCGATCGACTATTGCGTCGAGCTTGCCGAAGGGCGGATCGCGCCGCCCGCCAACCTCGACATCGCCACGATCCAGGAGCAGGAGCTGGCGATGATGTTCCGCTTCCATGTCGACCAATACCTGTCGCGCCGCGCCGCCGACTGGCGGGAGCGAGGCTTCACCGAGAGCCTCGCCGATTTCGCGGCGCTCAACGCGCGCTCCAAATTCTGGGGCGACGACGGGCGCGCCGGGTTCAAGAACTGGGAAGAGGTCAGCGACCC
>JBJMQW010000519.1:0-2585 GCA_045802495.1 Allostellaceae bacterium
ATAAAGGACCGCCGCGCTATTGCGACGACGAAGAGTCGGACGTCTTCATTCTATCCGGCGCCGAAGACCTGGTGCCGATCCTGGACGCGACCGGCGCGCCAATGTGCCGCGCACCGTTGTCAGGCGACGGATAAAACTGGACCCTTGGCGACATTAAGAACTGGACCCCCTCGCTGAGGAGGAGGGTCAGACAATGGAAGGATCAGTGCAGCCTGCTTCGCGGGGGGAGTTACCGCGGAGAGAGGCGATGCAGACGCCGGAGGAGGTCGCGGCGATGCTGCGGCTGAAGGCGTTGGGGTGGGGCGTGCGGCGGATCGCGGGCGAGCTGGGGTGTAGCCACATGACGGTCCGCCGGTATTTGGCCGAGGGCGGCTGGGTGGCCTATCGCGGCGGCGGTCGGCCGCGAAAGCTGAGTGGGCTGGAGGAGTGGGTGGCGGAGCGGTTCCGCCGCCACGCCGGCAACGCTGATGTGGTTCGGCAGGAGCTCGAGCAAGAGAAGGGGATCCGGTTGACCCTGCGGACGGTCGAGCGGGAGGTGCGTCACCTGCGGCGCGAACTGGAGGCGGAAGCGCGGGCAACGATTCGCTTTGAGACGCCGCCGGGCAAGCAGCTGCAGATCGATTTTGGCGAGCGGCGGGTGGCAATCGGCGATGAGAATGTGAAGGTATACCTGTTTGTGGCGACGCTGGGCTACTCGCGGCGGCTCTATGTTCGGGCGTTTCGCAATGAGCGCCAAGAGAGCTGGTTTGCCGGTGTCGAGGGCGCATTCCGCCACTTCGGCGGGATCACCGAAGAGGTGCTGCTCGACAATGATCGCGGGCTGGTGGCGCGTCATGACCGGGCGACCCGAGAGGTCGAGTTCAATGCTCGGCTGCACGCCTTTGCTAAGCATTGGGGTTTTCGGCCTCATGCTTGTGCCCCCTACCGGGCGCGCACCAAAGGCAAAGATGAGCGCGGCGTCGGGTATGTGAAGAAGAACGCGATTGCCGGACGGCGCTTTGAGAGCTGGTTGGCATTGGAAGGCCACCTCGAAGGCTGGGTGCGCGATGTCGCCGATCAGCGAGTGCACGGCACGACCGGCGAGGTGCCGATCGAGCGGTTCCGGCGCACCGAGGCTAGTGCGCTGCGATCAATCGCAAGCATTCGGCCGTTTGCGATGACGCGCGAGTTGGTGCGCAAGGTGCAGGCTGACTGTGTGATTGGGGTTGACGGCAACGCCTATTCGGTGCCGTGGCGGCTGATCGGTGAAAGCGTGCGCGTGGTGATCGCCGGCGATCAGCTGCGCATCAGCCATGCCGGGCGCGAGGTCGCAGTTCATCAGCGCCGGATCGGCCGGTTCCAGCGTGTCGTCGACCCGCTCCACTTCGACGGCGTCGTCGGCGCCGGCCCGCGGGCGCCGGCCCAGATTGCGCCTGTTTCCGACACCGCCGCCCCACCCGAGCTGTTGCGCCCACTGCTCGAATATGAACGGCTGGTCGGAGGGCGCTGGTGATGGAACACGATCATCTGATCGCGATGCTGAACCGGCTCAAGCTGACGGCGATCCGCGATCAGCTCGACAGCTTGATCGATGAAGCGGCTCGGCGTGAGCTGACCATTCGGGAGGCGCTCTCATTATTCTGCGAGCGCGAGATCGGGCGCAAGGACGAGCGCCGCATCGAGATGAGCATTGGGCTGGCACGCTTCCCTTTCGTGCGCGATCTCGACGGCTTCGACTTTGCCGCCCAGCCCTCGATCGACAAGAAACAGATCCGCGAGCTGACGGCCGGCCGCTTCATCGCCAATGCCGAGGTGGTGCTGCTGTTGGGGCCGCCCGGCGTCGGCAAGACGCATCTGGCAGTGGCGATCGGGCGCCAGGCGATCCTGGCCGGCTATACGGTGCTGTTCGTTCCAGCGCCGACCCTGGTGGCGCAGCTCGCCAAGGCCCATAGCGAGGGTCGGCTCGAGGATCGCCTCACTCACTTCGGCAAACCAAAACTGCTGATCGTCGACGAACTCGGCTATCTGCCGTTCGAGCCCAATGCGGCGCATCTCTTCTTTCAGCTCGTCTCGCGTCGTTACGAGCGCGGCAGCATGCTGATCACCAGCAATCGCTCGATCGGCGAGTGGGGTACCGTGTTCGGCGATGCCGTGGTGGCGACCGCGATCCTCGACCGCCTCCTCCATCACAGCCACGTCATCACCATCCGCGGCGACAGCTACCGGCTGCGCGAAAAGCGGCGCACTGGCTTGCTGAAGGCGCCCGCGATCGCACCGAGCGTGCCAGCACAGGCATGACCAGGAGCTTGCCCAGGTGGGCAAACAGGCAACCTCCCACGCGCGCCGCTTCGTCGCTCGTGAGGGCACTACGCGACGCGCGCGGGCCCCTCCTGTTCGCTACCTGGACAAGCCGCTCCGACCGAGCCTCGGGGCAATATCACTTTAACCCGGGGGTCCAGTTCTCATTGTCGGAAAGGGTCGCATTGCCTCAGCGTGAATGTTACCGGCTAAGATTGTTGCCTCACCAGCGATGCTACCGACGGGGGAACTCGAAGGTAGCAGGGGATGGGGCGGGTCAGCATGGCCACGAAAGCCGAGTTGGTGGC
>JBJMQW010000520.1:0-6144 GCA_045802495.1 Allostellaceae bacterium
AGCGGTGGCGGCAATCCCCTGCCTGCCGCTGCGCGACACGATCAAACGCGCCGAAGCCGGCATGATCCGAGAGACCGTCGACCGTTCTCCGCTGTGGCGGGCGCAGACACCGCAAGGCTTCCACTTCAATGCGATCCTTGCCGCCCATCGTGCGGCGGCCGGGCGCGATCTAACCGACGATGCTGCGGTCGCGGAGGCCGTCGGCCTCGCGCCGCTGATCGTCGAAGGTGCGGAGGACAATCTCAAGGTCACGACGCCGGCCGATCTCGCCGCCGCCGAGCGGCTGCTTGCCGCCCGGCAGGGCGATATCCGGGTTGGGCAAGGCCTCGATGTCCACCCTTTCGTCCCCGGCGATCATTTGTGGGTCTGCGGGGTGAGGATACCGCACGGCATGGGTCTCGCCGGGCACTCGGATGCGGATGTCGGGCTGCACGCCTTGACGGATGCCGTGCTCGGAGCGATCGGGGCGGGTGACATTGGCATGCATTTTCCGCCGACCGACCCGCGCTGGCGCGGTGCTGCGTCCGACCAGTTCCTGCGCCATGCGGTCGATCTGGTTCGCGCGCGGGCCGGCGCTATTAGCGCGGTCGATGTCACAATCGTATGCGAGCGGCCGAGGATCGGCCCGCATCGAGCCGCGATGGTCGAGCGCGTTGCCGCCATTCTCGGCATCTCACCCGGTCGCGTCAGCGTCAAAGCGACGACGACCGAGCAGCTCGGCTTTACCGGCCGAGGCGAAGGCATAGCCGCGCAGGCCGTTGCCACCGTGCGGCTCCCCCTCTGACCCCAATTGCAGGACGCCATCGCCTCGGCCTGTCGCCATGGCACCCGGCCGCCATTCTCGCCACCTGGTTTGGCGTCGGCTTGCTGCCGGTCATGCCGGGAACCTGGGGCTCTCTTGCGGCGCTGCCCTGCGCGTGGTTGATCAGCGGTCTGTGGGGCACTCTCGGGCTGGGGATCGCCATCGCGATCATCCTGGCTGTCGGCCGGTGGGCGGCAGGAACCGTCGCCAAGGCCAGCCCTGTCGCCGATCCCGCCGCAATCGTGATCGACGAGGTTGCCGGGCAGTGGCTGGCGCTGTTGCCGGCGCCCCTCGCCCCCCTCCCCTACGCCGCCGGTTTTGTTATCTTCCGGATATTCGACATCTGGAAACCCTGGCCGGTCAGCTGGGTTGACCGCAATGTCACGGGCGGTCTTGGCATCATGCTAGACGATCTATTGGCAGCGGTTTACGCTCTATTGGTGTTGATGGTGATCAGCGGCGTGTTCGGTGTTCGGGGCTGAAACCCTCTCCCTGGCGCAATCGGTTCTCGAAGCCTGCCGCGCCCGCCGTTGGCGGATCGCGACCGCCGGATCCTGCACCGGCGGGCTGGTTGCAGCGCGCTGACCGCCTAGGCGGCGCGTGCTCCACGCCTCTCGTGCATCCAGGCAAGAATAGCCGCCGACGTCGAATTCAGGGCTTCGTTGAGTTCTTGGGTCAGTGTTTTGGCCAGCGCATGGTCGCCGACATCGCATGCTGCTCTCAGTTCCGCCGCGAGCTTGCCGAGCTGTAAAGCGCCAAGATTCGCAGCGGTACCGAGCAGCGTGTGCGCTTCCTGGCCAATCACATCGAGATTATCGTTGTCGAGGCTCTGGATTTTATTGATGCGCTCCGCGGCGCTCGCGAGAAATACATCGATGAATTCATCCAATTCTTCGCCCGCCATAACGTCCGCAACCATCTCGAGGCGAGCCAAGTCGAGCGCCGCAAGCGGGCAGCGGTCCGACGCCGCAAGCGCCGCCGTCGAAGGGCGGCGGCCGATACCCCCGTCGGCCACGTCATTGAGCCGAGAGAAGAGCTCCAACTCGTCGATCGGCTTTGTTAGGTAGTCGTCCATCTCCGCCGCGAGATATTCCTCCCTCGCTCCCGCCATTGCATGTGCCGTCAAGGCGATGATCGGGACTGCGTTCTTCGGCGGCGGCAAGGCACGAATGCGCTTTGTTGCCTGCACTCCGTCGAGGACCGGCATCTGCACATCCATCAGCACGACATCGTACGCGCCGTTGCGCACGGCCTCGACGGCCAACTCGCCATTTTCCGCAACATCGACCACGTGAGCTGCCCGGCGCAGCAATAGCGTGACGAGCTGCTGGTTTATCTTGTTGTCCTCCGCCAGCAGGATGCGCAGCGGCCGGATTGCCGGTCCGGGGGGTGGGGTCAATGACGGCGTCGTTTCAACGCGCTGCTGGCCGCAAAAGCCAAAGAGCTGGGCGAATGCATCGAGCAGCGATTGCTCGCGAACCGGTTTTGTCAGCACCGCATCGATGACCCCCGGCGCGCCCTCCGAGAGGCTGTGCCGTCCGGCTGAGGAGGCAATGACGATCTTTGTCTCGGCGAATCCGGGTGTCGCGCGCATTCTCTGAGCCAGCGCCTCACCGGAGAGGTCGGGCATCATCTGGTCGATAATAACGAGGTCAAATGGCTTGCCCAGATGAAAGGCGCGCTCCAGCTCGGCCATAGCCGCAAAGCCGTCACCCACCGACACCGCCTCGACCCCGAAGCCTTCGAGCTGACGGGCGAGAATGCGACGGTTCATCTCGACATCGTCGACGATCAGCACATGCAGCCCAGCCAGCTTGCCCGGCAAGCTGCGGCGTTCGACCGTCGGATTCGCCGCCGGCGAGAGCGGGATTTCGAACCAGAAGCGGCTGCCGGAGCCGACCGCACTGTCAACGCCGATTTCTCCACCCATAAGCTCGACCAGCTCTCGGCAGATCGCCAAGCCAAGCCCAGTACCGCCAAAACGTCGGGTGATCGAGCTGTCTGCCTGGCTGAACTTTTTGAACAAGTTGTCGCGCACCTCCTCCGACGTCCCGATCCCGGTATCGGCGACCTCAAAGCGCAGCCGGCTGGCCTCCTCGCCGCAGCCGGGGCACGACGTCACCTCTACCGCGACGCCGCCGCGCTCGGTGAATTTGATTGCATTGCCGACAAGGTTCAGAAGAACCTGCCGCAGACGCGTCGGGTCGCCGCGAAAGCCTCCTCTGACTGCCTGATCGATAAACACGCCGAGCTCGATGCCCTTCTCATGCGCCTTGGGGGCCAGTAGACCCACCGCCCCTTCGACCATGTCGACCAGATCGAAATCCATGGTTTCGAGATCGACCTTGCCGAACTCGAGCTTCGAAATGTCGAGGATGTCGTTGATAAGGGCGAGCAAGGCCTCGGCGCTTTCGCGCACCGCAATCGCGCACTCGCGCTGCTCGGCGGTCAACTCGGTCTGCAGGAGCAGGCCGTTCATCCCGATCACACCGTTCATCGGGGTGCGGATTTCATGCGACATGTTGGCGAGGAACTCGGACTTGGCGCGGTTCGCGCTTTCGGCCGCCACGCGCGCCTGTTCCGACTGGAGCCGCGCTCCGGCGACTTGCTCCTCAGCCCCCTTCCGCTCGGTGATGTCGGTGAACGTCGTGACGGCACCGCCGCCGGGCAGGGGGGCGTTGCGGAACTCTACCACCCGGCCGTTGGGCCGCCGCTGCTCCTCGACTCTCGGCTGATCGAGCGCGCAGCCGGGCCCGGCGATTTTCTCCAAGGTCCCGTCACCCCCGTATTCCCGCCCACCGAACTGGGAGGCCAGAACATCGTCGAAGCGCGGATGCGAGGCCATCAGCTCTTCCGAGAGCTCCAGGATCTCCATGGCGCGGCGGTTGCAGAGCGGCACAGCACCGTCCGCGTCGATCACCATGATGCCCTGGTCCATGTGCTCCAGCGTGGTTTCCAGCAGCTGGGATTTCTCCGTCACGCGCTGCTCGCTCTTCCGCAGCGCATCGGCAGCGTCTTGCAGCTCGGCAGTCCTTGCTTCGAGGTTGGCGCGATTTTGGTCCAATTCGCGAAACTGCGCGCCGAGGGCTCGGAACAGAACCAGAAATCCGAGCGTCGTGCCTATCGCGCCGATTGCGATGCAGGTCGCTTCCCGGCGCCAGTTCGCTAGCGCGGCCATCTCGGAAACCGACACGTCGACGACCACCGGATAGTGGCGCAACGGATGCACCGAAACAAAACGGCTGACGCCGTCGCTATGGCCTGGGGAAAGAAAGGTGCCGCCGCCCTCCGCCAGCCGGTACCAAGGCGATCCGGACGGCATCTTCTGGCCCACCACCGTTTCCAGATGCGGGTGCTGCGCGACGATCGTGCCGTCTTGCCGAAGAATAGTGACAGACCCGCTCTCCTGCAGCGCTATCCCTCTGGAGAAGCTTTCGAGCTCGTCCGTGCGGATTGTCGCAACCACAGCGCCAAGAAAACTCGCCGCCCCGGCCGCTGATCCGGCGGGCGACCGATATGGTCCAGCCGTCGGAATTCGGATCCTTGACCGGAGTTCCCAGGAAACTGGCAGGGTCGTCGCGCAGTCGGAAATATTCGATGAAGTCGCTATTTGAGAAATCCGCGTCGGGTGCAGGCCATTGGCGTGAGGTATTGACGAGCTTGCCGTCCGCGCTGATGAGGGCGAGGGCATCTGCTTGCGGCAGGCTTTTCAGCCGATCGGCGAGAAATCGGTGCCATTTGGCGCCCGACAGCTTTTGCTCGAACCGCTCGGGGTTTCCTATGCCGGAACCGAGAACGCGATCCTTGCTCTGATCCAGGACCAAGTCGATTGCCCGCAATGTCCGGGACGTCTGCTCCGCGAAGGCGACCCCGAGATTTTGGATTTGCTCCGTAGAGGTCCTGATCGCGTCGGCCCGCAGATCCCAAATCGTCAAGCAGGCAGCGAGGACTGTCACGCAAATGACCGCCGCGCCGATCAAGTTGAGGCGGCGGTTGGATGGAGGTTGCCGCCCCAAGTTCGGAGCAGACTTCATGAGGGAGTGCGCCCTGACAGTGCCGGCAGACCCGAATATTACGGCCGAAGCGGGTAGTCGTACTTGGGGCGAATTTATTCGACTAAGGTTAACAAGGGGTAACGGGCGCAGGCTTCGTTGTCACCTGCCGCGGCGCCTCAAGGCGCGGGGAAATGGGTGCGCAGCTCCTGGCCTCCGGCTTTTGCCGGGTCGGCGTCGATCAGGATGAACGCGAACACGGCAGGCGCAGTGCCGTTGTTGACCCAGGCATGCATCGTGCCGCGCTGCACGACGATGTCGCCCGGCTTCATATGCACGACCTCGCCGCTGTCGAGCTCGAGGTCGCATTCGCCCGACAGCAGCAGGGCATAATCGACAGTCTCGGTCCGATGCATGAATTTCGGCGCGCCCGGCGTGAATTCGGTGATGCGAATGACGGTGCCCCCGCCGGTGCCGACATAATTGTAGCGTTTGACAAAGCCGGCACGCTGCGCCGCCTCGGCCTCATCCGAGGAATTGTCGACCGGCATCTTGTCCGTCGACCAGATCTCGCAACCGGCAATGTGAGGTCGCCCGAGTCGAGGTACGGCAGTCATACGTTCGTCGGTCTTGACGACGGCTTTGCCGTTCGCGGCGTGCCCGGTGACGATCCGCCTTACTTCCAGCGCCATGCTGTTCCTCCGTTGGTCTTGCATTTGCTGCCGCGTCGCGCGACGCTGATGCATAACAGATCGACCTGACGAATGGAGGGATGCGGTGAACGATATTGCGCCGACGCGGTTCAAATGGGTGGGAACTCGGCCGATCCGCCCGGACGGCGTGCCGAAGGTCACCGGGCGTGCGATGTATGGCGCGGATTTCGCGACCGCCGGCACGCTCTACGGCAAGGTCATCCGCTCGCCGCATGCGCATGCCCGCATCCGCTCGATCGACACCTCAAAGGCCGAGGCCCTGCCCGGCGTCAAGGCGGTGGTGACCTCCAAGGACTTTCCCGACCACAAATTCGAATATATCGGTCCGGAGCGGGTGGCGCAGAATTTTTGGCACATGACGCGCAATGTCATGGCGCGCGAAAAGGCGCTCTACGAAGGCCATGCCGTCGCGGCGGTCGCCGCCACCTCGGAGGCGCTCGCCAGGCAGGCGCTGTCGCTGATCGAGGTCGACTACGAGATCCTGCCGCACGTGATCGACGTCGCCGAGGCGATGAAGCCGGATGCGCCGCTCCTGCATGAGCACATGCTGACCGAAGGCGAGAACCCGCCGCCGACCAGGCCGTCCAACATCGCCAAGCGCATCGAGTTCAGGAAGGGCGACGCGGCCGCGGGCTTC
>JBJMQW010000521.1:0-4956 GCA_045802495.1 Allostellaceae bacterium
GACCCAGCCGGCGGGATTCGGGGAAGTCGAACAGGGGAACATGACGGATTCTAAGCCGAACTTTTTGTTCATATTGGCCGATGACCTCGGCTACGCCGATGTCTCGTGCTACGGGCGGCGGGATTTCACGACCCCCAATATCGACCGTCTTGCCGCCGAGGGGCTGCGCTTCACTCAGGCCTACGCCAACTCCGCGGTATGCACGGCCTCGCGCGTCGCGCTGATGACCGGGCGCTACCAGTACCGGCTGGCGGTGGGGCTGGAGGAGCCGCTCAGGACAGCCGCGCCGCGCAAGCTGGGTCTACCTCCGGATCACCCCTCCTTGCCGTCGATCCTGAAGAAGAGCGGCTATCATACCGCGCTGATCGGCAAGTGGCATTTGGGTATGCCTCCCGATTATGGCCCTTTGCAGAGCGGGTACGAATATTTCTTCGGGTTCCGCAGCGGGGCAGTCGATTACTTCACGCACAAATCCGGTCCCGCTGCGACCGGCGCCGAAGATCTGTGGGAAGGCGACGAGATGATCCGGCAAGCCGGGTACCTCACCGATCTGCTGGGGCATCGCGCCGTCGATATGGTCGAGCGGTCCGCCAGATCGCAGCGGCCGTTCTTCATCAGCCTGCATTTCAGCGCGCCGCACTGGCCGTGGGAGGCGCCGGGCGACGAGGCCGAGTCGCAGCGCCTGGAAAACCTGTTTCACTACGATGGCGGTACCCAACGCACCTATGCGCGGATGATCCAGCAAATGGATCTCCAGATCGGGCGCGTACTGCAAATGCTGGACGCGACCGGCGCAGCGCAAAATACAATCGTGATCTTCACCAGCGACAATGGCGGGGAGCGGTTTTCCGACACTTGGCCATTTACCGGCAGAAAAACCGAGTTGTTGGAAGGCGGGTTGCGGGTTCCGGCGATCGTCCGGTGGCCCGCTCAGATTCCACCCTCCACGGTCTCCGACCAGGTGACGATTCACATGGATTGGTTCCCGACCCTGCTTGCCGCGGCGGGCGCGGTTCCCGACCCCGCCTTTCCAGCGGACGGCATCGATTTGCTCCCCTGGTTGACGCAGGGCCGAGCGCCGGCGTCACGTAGATTGTTCTGGCGCTACAAGTACAACAATCAGCAAGCCGCCCGGGACGGCAATTGGAAGTACCTGAAGATCCGGGACAACACCTTCCTGTTCGATGTAGTCCAAGATCCAATGGAGCGGGCAAATCTCAAGGCTCGATACCCGGACGTCTACGATAGGCTGGTCGCGGAATGGAACAAATGGAACGCAACCATGCGACCGCTCGATCCGCAGAGCTTTACAGGCGGTTTTACTGGAGCTCAGCTGGCCGATCATTTCGGCGTTGCTTGAAGACGCGAATAACCGACGGTTTCACGCGCTTGTCGTGGACCCGTAAAGCGCGTCTGGATTTTGCTTGTCTCCGATAAAAAGAGCCGGTGCGGTGCACCGGCTCGACCAGTTTTTTCGCCGTTTACCGCATGGCGTTGCTAAAAGAGGGCGAGACCTCCCAAGCCCGGATGCCACTGCTTACGAACCTGCTCCTCAACCGAAAGGCCGGATGCTGTCATCGGGGAGTGTGTCGTTCCTCTTTCATCGGCTTTCAAATATACGGCGCGAACCAGATGATCGATCGTGGCCTTTTCCCGCACGTGCCGTTTCCTTATCCGACGGCGAGACAAGGTCGCCTTGGTCATCGCTGACCCTCCCATCTATTGGCGCTGCATGGTCCAGCTGCTGTAAAGGGGGGAGGCAGCTGGGGTCGAAGTGGGTGCGACAATCCAACCCACCTGTGGCGGAAAAAAGGCAAGTTTGGCGGGATTTGTGACACGATCTGATACAATTTGATACCGGAGGATACAAATTAACTAAAATAACAAGCAAAGCTTTGATGCGAGCGGGGGTGCCAAGGCGGCGATGGTAACCTAAACTGCAAAATCATTTTCGCGCCGACCAGCAACCGGGAGGTCTCGATGCAATACGGTCTGTTCACGATGCCCTCGCACCCGCCGGAATGCGCGCTGTTTGATGGTCACCGATGGGATTTGCAGACCCTGCGTTGGGCCGACGAGCTCGGTTTTAGCGAGGGCTGGATCGGCGAGCACCACACCGCCCCCTGGGAACCCCATCCCTCCCCTGACCTGCTGATCGCCCAATCATTGATGGAGACGCGCCATATCCGGCTCGCCCCCGGCGGCTTTCTGTTGCCTTACCATCATCCGGCCGAGCTGGCGAACCGCGTCGCGATGCTCGACCATATGGCCGAAGGTCGGCTCAATTTCGGGGTCGCGGCGAGCGGGCTGCCGAGCGATTGGGCGATGTTCAATGTCGACGGCAATGCCGGGCAGCATCGCGAAATGACGCGAGAGGCACTCGACATCATCCTCAAGCTATGGACCGAAGAAGAGCCGTTCGATTACCCGGGCAAATACTGGAAAGTGACGAAGACCGACTTGATGCTGCGGACCTTGCGGCCGCATATCCGGCCGCTGCAGAAGCCCCACCCGCCGATCGGCGTCGCCGGCGTCAGCAAAGGTTCCGATACCTTGAAGCTCGCCGGCGAGCACGGCTTCTTGCCGATGAGCCTGAACCTCAACCCCGGCTACGTCGCGAGCCATTGGGAGTCGGTCGAGGAAGGAGCCCGCCGCACCGGACGCCAGCCGAGCCGCGCCGATTGGCGGCTGGTGCGCGAGATCTTTGTCGCCGACAGCGACGCCGAGGCATGGCGCCTGTCGGTCGGGGGCATGATGGGGCGGATGATGCGGGAATATTTCCTGCCACTGCTGACCGATGTCGGCGTCATCCAATTTCTGAAGCACGATCCCGAGGTGCCGGACAGCGATGTCACGCCTGAATATTGCGCCCAGCACAATTGGCTGATCGGCTCGCCGGCGACGGTCGTCGAAAAGATCGAACAGATGTACGAAGAGGTCGGCGGGTTCGGCTCGCTCCTGCTCTTCTGCTTCGATTATAGCGGAAACCCGAAAGCATGGCACGAATCTATGCGCTTGCTCGCCCGTGAAGTGATCCCCAAAGTCGCGCATCTCAGTCCGAGATCCGCGTGAGCTCGCTCGGAACTTTTTGGGTTCCGAAACGGTCTTGACATGCCGATGCGAGCCTCGATTTGTTGTGCGGCGATGGGGCGCTGCATAGTCCGGAACGGAAAAGCAAGATTTGCATATCAGAGTCGGCGCCGCTCCGGGCTCGGCGCCATTGCGCGCTGCTCAGGGATGAGGCAAGCTGACGCACCCTAACGAGCGGTGCGCTTCGGACATGGCGGACTGGGCGAAAGCGAAGATGACGGCCGATACAACTCGAATTACAACGCCCTGCCTCATGACCCGGCGCGGAGCGGTCGATAGCCCCTGACCAGAACGGATCGGGCGCTAGCCCCGCTCGCCCAGGAGGAGCTTAGTGCAGCCTACCGACATCGGTAATCCGAACTATTTTCACAAGGTCGTCGACTGCCAATGGGCATGCCCGGCGCATACGGCGGTGCCCGAATACATCAGGCTGATTGCCGATCGGCGCTACACCGATGCATTCATGGTTAACTGGGAGTCGAACGTATTTCCCGGCATTCTCGGGCGGACCTGCGACCGGCCCTGTGAGCCTGCCTGCCGCCGCGGCCGGGTCGAGAAGGAGCCGGTGGCGATCTGCCGCCTGAAGCGCGTCGCAGCCGACAACAAGGGCGACATCAGGCCCTATCTGCCCGCCATCCCCCGCGAGAAAAACGGCAAGCGCATTGCTCTCGTCGGGGCTGGCCCCGCCTCACTGACGGTCGCGCGCGATTTGATGCCGCTCGGCTACCACTGCGTGCTGTTCGACGGCGACACGAAGGGCGGCGGCATGATGCGCACTCAGATCCCGCGCTTCCGGCTGCCGGAAACCGTGACCGACGAAGAGGTCGACCTGATCCTCGACATGGGGGTCGAGACCCGATTCGGAGAGTTTGTCGGCAGCCTGAAGTCGCTGTTGACCCATGATTGGGATGCGGTCTTTGTCGGCTGCGGGGCACCCCGCGGGCGCGACCTCGATATTCCCGGCCGCAAGGAAGCTGCCGACCACATCCATATCGGTATCGACTGGCTCTCCAGCGTCTCGTTCGGCCACATCGACAAGATCGGCCGGCGCGTCGTCGTGCTGGGCGGCGGCAACACCGCGATGGATTGCTGCCGCTCCTCGCGCCGTCTCGGCGGCGAAGAGGTCACCGTTGTCGTGCGCAGCGGCTTTGATGAGATGAAGGCGTCGGCGTGGGAGAAGGAGGACGCGATGCATGAAGGCATCCCGATCCTCAACTGGCTGGTGCCAAAGGAATTCACCCATGAAGGGGGCCGGCTGACCGGCGTGCTGTTCGAGAAGGTGAAGGCAGAGTACGATTCGCGCGGCCGACGAAACCTGGTTCCGACGGGTGAGCCCGATGTGCACATCCCGTGCGACGATGTTCTGATCGCGGTCGGCCAGGAGAACGCGTTCCCGTGGATAGAGCGCGACATCGGCATCGAATTCGATCGCTGGGACATGCCCAAAGTCGACCCGAAGACGATGCAGTCAACGCTGCCCAAGGTCTTTTTTGGCGGCGACGCCGCCTTCGGGCCGAAGAACATCATCTGGGCGGTCGCGCATGGCCACGACGCTGCGATCTCGATCGACAAGCTGTGTCACGGGGAGGATGTCCGCGACCGGCCGCCACCTGGCGTGACCCTCGTCAGCCAAAAGATGGGCATCCACGAATGGAGCTATGACAACGACATCTCGTCAGACCGGCGCTACAAGGTGCCGCATCGCGACAAGGTGGTGGCGCTGAGAGACATCCGCGCCGAGGTCGAGCTCGGCTACGATGAAAAGCTCGCCTTTCTCGAGGCCGAACGCTGCCTCAATTGTGACGTGCAGACCGTCTTCACCGGGCAGCTGTGCATCGAGTGCGACGCCTGCGTCGACATCTGTCC
>JBJMQW010000522.1:0-5762 GCA_045802495.1 Allostellaceae bacterium
ACGGAAATGTGGGTCCAGCTGAACGTTTTCTATAATCGTCTTGTCGACTTGAGCCCGGCGGATTTGTCACCCGGCAATCTGGCGTCGCTGTTCGCCACGATAAAGGAGGCCTGTCAGACACATGCCGGGATCACCGAAGGCACCTTTTTTCGAGACCAAGGCTGGTATTTCTATCAGATCGGCCGTTATATGGAGCGCGCCGATCAGACGACGCGGCTGCTCGACATAAAATACCATCTTCTGCTGCCCAGCATTTCCGATGTCGGATCGCCCGTCGATGTCAGCCAGTGGAACGCGCTGCTGCGCTCGGCGGCCGGCTATCATGCCTACCGCCGCCTGCATGCCGCCAGTACGACCCCGGCCCGGATCGCGGGATTTTTGCTGCTCAACACGGCGTTTCCGCGGTCGGTCCATCACTGTGTCAGGGAGGTCGGCCGATTGCTGGGCGAGGTCAAGTCGCGCTACTCGTTGCGTGGGGGCAATGACGTGGCCGAGGAGCTCGATCGGCTGCAAGTGTTATTCGGCACGCTCGATATCTCGATCATTTTGAAGAACGGCCTCCACGAGTTCCTCGATTCGGTGCAGCGGCAGCTGATCGCAATCACCCGCGAGCTCTCGACGGCGTTCTTCGGCTTTGCGCCAGAGGCGGCGCAGACCCAGACGGCAGGCCCGCTATAAGATAAAGCAATGCCCGTCCTAACCGTTCGACACGTCACGACCTATCGCTACAAGCAGCCGGTGGCATTCGGCGAGCACCGCATGATGCTGCGGCCGCGCGACAGCTATGACCAGAAGTTGCTCGAGACCCGCCTGTCGATTGTCCCCGACCCGCTTGATATCCGCTGGGTCCACGACGTTTTCGGCAACTGCGTCGCGATTGCGAGATTCGCCGGGCGGGCGCAGGAACTGCGCTTCGAGAGCGTCATTCGCCTCGACCATTCTCCGTCGAACGCTCTCGATTTTCAGATCGAGGATTACGCCAGGCGCTATCCGTTTACCTACGGGTCGGACGACATGCCGGACCTGTTGCGGTCGATCGAGCGGCAGTATCTCGACCCCGAGCATGAGGTCGACCGCTGGGCGCGCCAGTTCCTGCGCCAGGATGGGCGGACCGAGACGACTGAACTGCTCGCGGCGATGACTTATGCGATCAAGCAGAATCTGACCTATGTCTCGCGCGACGAGAGCGGCATCCAGGACCCGGTCAGGACCTTAAGGCTGGGGAGCGGCAGCTGCCGCGACTTTGCCGTGCTGATGATGGAGGCGGTGCGCTCGCTCGGGCTCGCGGCGCATTTCGTATCCGGCTACCTCTATGTACCCGAGAACCGCAATCGTACTCGAGTTGGCGGCGGTGCAACCCACGCTTGGCTGCGCGTTTACCTGCCCGGCGCCGGCTGGGTCGAGTTCGACCCGACCAACGGCATTGTCGGGAGCCACGATCTGATCAGGGTCGCAGTGGTCCGCGATCCGCGCCAAGCAGTGCCGGTGTCCGGGACCTGGACCGGCTTCCCATCGGATGCGTTGGGCATGACCGTAGAGGTGGAGGTCACTGCCGAGACCGCAACAGAGGCCGTCGGAGAGGACGAAGAACTTGATGACCGGCGCTTAAGTGATGTCCGATGATCAACGAGACGTCGTCGCATTCCTGAAGGACCCGTCTTCCTACGCTGAGGCCGTTGATCGGGTCGAGACGATCGAGACGCATGCATCGCTGGTATTCATTGCCGGGGAGCACGTCTACAAACTGAAGCGCGCGGTAAAATACCCCTATCTCGACTTCTCGACGGCGCAGTTGCGAAAGAGAGCCTGCGAGAGCGAACTGGCTCTGAACCGTCGCACGGCACCTGCCCTCTACCTCGATGTCCTCCCCCTGATCTGCACTGAGGCGGGCGTCATCAGCTTCTCCGGCGCCGGTGAGCCCGTCGATTGGGTCGTGGTCATGCGGCGCTTCGATCAGAATCTGCTCTTCGAAGCGCTGGCGAAGACGGGCGGGCTCGATTCACGGATCATCGAACGGCTCGCCGATCATATCGCCCTGTTTCATGGGGCGGCCGAGCGGCGGATCGATCGCGGCGGTGCTGCAGAGATGCGTGGCATCGCCGAAACTCAGCATCGCTGCCTCGCCGCGGCGCGGCGCGCAGGCTTTGCGCAGGACGAGGTCGACGGCCTCCTCGGAGCATGGCGCGAACAGCTGGCGATAGTCGGGGAGCTGCTCGACCGCCGCCGTGCGGCGGGCAAGGTTCGCCACTGCCATGGCGACCTGCACCTTCGCAATATCTGCCTTTTCGACGGCAGGCCGACACTGTTCGATTGCCTGGAATTCTCGGAGTCGCTGGCCAGCGTCGATGTGCTTTACGATCTCGCCTTTTTGGTCATGGACCTCAAGCATCGCGGCTTGGGGCCGCTGGCCAACCGGGTACTGAACCGCTACCTCGATCGTAGCGAGGAGGATGACGGGCTCGCGGCAATGCCGCTCTTTCTGTCCCTCCGCGCGGCAATCCGCGCACATGTTACGGCAACGACACTGGAGGCCACGGCCGACGGCGCCGCCTCCGACGAAGTGTCGGCCGATTCCCGTAGATATCTCGGATTGGCGCATCGATTTCTCCGACCCGCACCGTGTCGCCTGATCGCGATCGGCGGCGTCAGCGGCACCGGCAAGTCGACGCTCGCCGCCGCATTGGCCCCCGAGCTCGGCTTGCGGCCGGGCGCTCGCATGCTGCGCAGCGACGTGACCCGCAAGTTGCTGCTGGGGGTGGACCCGGAAATCCGGCTTCCGGCCAGCGGGTATACTCGCGAAGTCACGGAGCGGGTTTACGATACCCTGCGCCGTAAAGCCGCAATAGGATTGGTGGCCGGCTACAGCGTCATTATCGACGCCGTCACGCTGCTCCCGGAAGAGCGCGCGTCCTTTGCTGAAGTCGCCCGCACTGCCGGTGTACCTTTCACCGGTCTTTGGCTTGAGGGACGGCCGGAACGTTTGGCCGACCGCATTCGGGCACGCCGCGGTGACGCCTCGGATGCGTCCCCGGAAATTCTCGCCGAGCAGCTGCAACACGATCCAGGGGCGATAGATTGGGTGCGCCTCGATGCGGGCGGCGGGCCCGAAGAGTGCCTCGCTGCCGCCCGGCGTGCCCTCCGTACAAGTTAGGTGGGCCGAGTCCAGATACTTGATATGTATCTCATATCAGAAGGCATTTGGAATGGTCAGGTCAGCCGAAGATTCCCCGAGAAATTCAAGATCGGGCGCTCCGGAAGCTGCGACAACTGGACGCTTCAAATAGCTTGGATGACTTGCGGAATCCGCCAGGTAATCGGCTTGAAGCTTTGAGAGCAGCTCGAACTGGGCAGATGAGCATCCGCATCAACGACCAATGGCGTATTTGCTTCGTTTGGGTGGATGGGGACGCGAACGCTGTTGAGATCGTCGATTATCACTGACGCACAGTCGCATTGGAAGGTGACGCATGGGCCTACTTCACGACCCGCATCCGGGCGAAATACTAAGAGAAGAGTTCCTGAATGAAATCGGGATGAGCCAGAATCAACTGGCCGAGGCGATTGGCGTGCCGGGCAATCGCATCCATGCGATCGTCAGGGGCACCCGCGACATAACGGCCGACACGGATCTGCGACTTTGCCGATTCTTCCGCCTATCCGAGGGGTATTTCCTGCGCTTACAGAACGCTTACGACACGCTTGAAGCCAAGCGTCGCATCGCGGACCGTCTGGCTAGGATTGAGCCCTATGAACAGTGGAAAGCGGATGCCTAAATCCGATTGAGATTAGGACAAATGCCGATCGATATAGGCGGAAACGAATCGTTCCATCATAATTTAACGAAAGCAATCGAATTGCCCTGGCCAACGGGCAGCTCTTGGACATCGTCCGCAGACAAGCCATACCGCGTCACCGCACAGCGGCCCGAGCCGCGGCTACTCTGGCGGTAGTGGTCATCGCAGGATACTCACGTCGTCCGGGTTGACGAGGTCGGGCGCAGTCCAGCCGTCGAGGTCGTATTCGGCCATGCACCGGTCGGCGAACCCTTTCCAGCGCTCGTATTGGCCGGAGCCGATCGCCGCCCGCAACGCATCGATGCGGATTTCCTCGTGGCTGCCGGCGTAGTTGATTTCGTAGAGCTCGTGGCGGGCGCCGAACTCGCTGCCGATCGCGTCCCACAAGAGTTTCATCAACTTGACCCGCTCGACCGCATCGACGCCGCCCGAGCCGCGGACGTAGCGGTCGAGGTATTGGCGCAATTCCGGCGTCTTGAAGTCGCGCGCATGCGAGTTGAGATAGATCAAGCTGCTGGCGACGGTTTTTTCGATCATCTGCTTGATCTGGACATAAGCTTCCGGCGCCAGGATGCGGTAGGCCATCGCCGGCTCCAATGCCGGCAGCACGCAGCCGCCGGCCCACGGCTCGGCGCTCTTGGCCATCGCGTCCGACAGTCCCCACATCGTGTTCCGCCAGGCGATCACCTCGCCGATATTGGCTTCGACCCCGCGAAACCCGCGGGTGCCGGCAAGTTCGGTGGCCTTGACCAATAGGCCGATGATGAAGTCGAGCTTGACCGCGAGCCGCGTGCAGCCCTGCAGCATGGCGCGCGGCAGAAACCCGCTGTTGGGGAAGAAGCGGTTGGCTTTGTCGATGTCGGCGTAGACGAACACGTCCTCCCACGGCACCAGCACATCATCCATGATGAAGATCGCATCGTTCTCGTCGAGACGGCTGGACAGCGGGTAGTCGAACGGGCTGCCGAGCACGGCGGCGCGCTGCTCGTTCGAGACGCGGCAGAGGAATTTAATCCCTTTGGCATTGCTCGGCACCAGGAAGACGATCGCGAAGCTCTTATCCTGCACCGGAAGCACCCCGGCATGGGCGACGAAGGTGAAGTGCGTCAGCGCCGAGCCGGTGGCGACGACCTTGGCGCCGGTCACCCGGATCCCGGCGTCGGTTTCCTTGGTCACATGCGCGTAGTCGTCGGCGGCGCCGCCCGGCGCCCCGGGGGCCATGTTGCGGTCGACCGGCGGCTGGACGATCGCGTGGTTGACGAACGGCACCCGCTCCTGGCTGTAGCGGTACCAGCGCCGCGCATTTTCCTGATAAGGATCATAAAATTCCGCATTGGCGCCCAGGGTCGCAAGAAAGGCCGCCTTGTAGTCGGGCGAGCGCCCGAGCCAACCGTAGGTCAGTCGCGACCACTCGGCAATCGCGTCGCGGGCGGCGGCGAGATCGGCGGAGGAGCGCGGTGCGACAAAGTATTTGTGGGTGAATCCGCCCCATTCGGTCGGGCAGCTCAGCGCGTGCTTCTTTTCGGCGTGGTCGCGATGCAGCGCGTCGTAGAGCCGCGCCACCATTCGCGCCGAATTGCGGAAGGCCGGATGCTCGGTAATGTTTTTGACCCGCTCGCCGTAAATCCACACCTCACGGCCGTCGTCGAGGCTGTCGAGAAACTCCTGCCCGGTGTACGGAAGCGGCGTTTCCATTCTTAATGTCTCCCAGGACCCTGTCGGGTGGCGATGCTAACAACAAACCGGAGGTGAGGAAATGGCGAGACTGGCAGGAAAGGTGGCGCTGATCACCGGCGCGGCGGGTGGGCAGGGCACGGCGGAAGCCGAACTCTTTGCGCGGGAGGGAGCAGCGGTCGTCGTCACCGACATCGATACGGTTGCCGGCCGAGGCCTCGCGCAGCGGCTGACGGAGCAGGGCGGCAAGGCGCTTTTCGTGCCGCAGGACGTGTCGGATGAGGGATCGTGGCG